>JABCNW020000101.1 GCA_013333945.2 Propionibacterium sp. | reverse complement strand
GTCCACCGTCCTGTTCGAGGGTCTCATCGACGCCTGATCGCCGAGGTAAAGAAGAAGCGGGCCCCTGCAACCGCATCAACCAGCACGTAAGGCTCCCCCACCACCCATCGAGTGGTGGGGGAGCCTTACGGTTTCAGCGCGCGACGCGCCTGCGGAAGACCACTGCTGTCAGCGCCGGGAAGATCGCCAGCAGCACCACCCACATGATGATCGTGGCCGCGACGGGATTCTGCAGCGACCAGGCATCGGGAACCGGCGCCGCGCTGAGGTTCCCGAACAGCGACCGCACCGCCTGGACCAACGATGACAGCGGGTTCCACTCCGCGATCACCCGCAACCAGTCGGGCAGAGTCTCCGACGGCACGAAGGCATTGCTGACGAAGGCCACGGGGAACAGCACGGTCGTGCAGACGCTGTTGACCACCTGGGGCGCGGACACAGCAACCCCGAGGAGCATGGTGATCCAGCTGAAACACCACGCGGAGACCAGCAGCAGGAGAACGCCGAGCAGGAAATTCCCGACCCCCGCGTGAAAACGCCACCCGACCACGAGGCCGACGCCGAACATCACAACCATGGAGCAGGCCGCCACGACGAGGTCAGCCAGGGTACGAGCCACCAGGATTGCGCTGGGAGCCATGGGAAGGGTGCGGAAGCGGTCGATGATGCCCTCCTTCAAGTCCTCGGCCATGTGCATCCCGGAAAGGACCGTCCCGAACACGATCGTTTGACCGAAGACACCGGCCATCAGGAACTGCGTGTAGTCGCTGCCCTGGACGTGCACGACACCGCCGTAGATCTGCGTGAACAGCACGACGAACATGATCGGTTGTATGACGGAGAAGGCGACAATCGCGGGGGTGCGTCGCAGCTGCAACAGATTGCGCATCAGGATGGCTCGGACATCACCCAACCACCCTGCGAGGGGTCCACGTTCCGAGGAATGGATCGGGTTCATGCCGCCACCTCCTGTTCCTCGATCGCGTGGCCCGTCAGGGTCAGGAAGACATCGTCCAGGGTCGGGCGGCGGATGCCAGCGTCGTGCAACTCGATGCCCGCCTCGTTCAGGGCCGTCAGCACAGAGATCAGGGCGGCAGATGGATCCTCGGCCTGAGCGGTGAGCGTGCGTCCCGTCACGGCGACCGCGCTGTGCGTGGCGACCACGATGACCTCACGGGCGCGTTCTGCGTCCGCCTCATCGACCAGGGTCAGTTCGATGCGTGTGCCACCTACCGACGCCTTCAGCTCGTCAGCGGTTCCCTCCGCGACGACGCGCCCGTGGTCGATCACCGAGATGAAGTCGGCCAGCTGGTCGGCTTCCTCCAGGTACTGGGTGGTGAGCAGGACAGTGGTTCCCTCCCCCACGCGCCGCCGGATGACCTCCCACAGCCCCACCCGGGCCTGCGGGTCGAGGCCGGTGGTCGGTTCGTCGAGGAACAGCACCGGCGGGTTGACCACGAGTGCCCCGGCCAGGTCGACGCGCCGTCGCATCCCGCCGGAGAAACCATTCAGGGGACGGGCGGCAGCGGCAGTCAGGTCGAAGGCCTCAAGCAGCTCCTCCGCTCGCTGTTTCGCCTGGCGGGTCCCAATCCGGTACAGCCTGCCCACCAGCACGAGGTTTTCCCGGGCCGTGAGTGCCCCGTCCACGGCCGCGTACTGACCGGAGGTGCCGATCAGTGGGCGCACCTTGGCGGGATCGGCGAGGACGTCGACTCCGGCGACGGTTGCCGTCCCGGCGTCCGGGCGGAGCAGGGTGGTCAACACCTTCACGGTGGTGGTCTTCCCCGCACCGTTGGGCCCCAGTAGTCCCCGGACGGTTCCCTGCTCGACGGACAGGCTGAGTCCGTCGAGAGCGTGCACCGGTCCGGTCTTGGTTTGATACGTTTTACGCAGTTCCTGCGCCGTGATGAAGGTCATGCATTCCCTTTCTCGTGGTGTGGAATCAGGCGAGAGCCGCTGCAACGACTGCCCGCCCGGGAGTGCCGCGTTCCAATGCACCTACGGATCGCGGCACTCTTGCTTTTCATGGATCCCCCGTTCCGCGGAATCACCGGCGAGGCGGCGCAGCGCCGCCTCGATCTCCTCGCGCGGGGGAACGGTTTCCTGGACGACGGCCTGGAACAGGACTCCGTACCAGTGGGCGAGCACGGCGCGCCCCGTCGCCTCCGGGATGTTCCGCGACAGCCGCTCCACCAGGGCCGCGTCGCCGAAGCCGATGAAACGCCGAAGCTTCGGGTGGGTCGTGTAGAGCAGGGCGAAGGACATCTCGTTGCGGGTCCGTTTCAGGTCCGAGAGGGACTCCATCACCATATCCACGACCAGGACGACCGGGTCGTCGGCCTCGTCAAGTTCGGAGGCGAACTCGGCCAGTTTCTCCTCGCGTTCCTCCCCCAGCCTCGTGAGCGCCTCCGCCAGCATGTCGGTGAGGGATTTGAAGTACTGGGTGGTCGACCCGAGCGGCACCTGCGCGCGTTCAGCCACCTTCCGGTGGGTGACGGCGCTGATCCCGATCTCCTCGATCAGCTCCCCGGCAGCCTGCAGGATCTTCTTCCTGCGCCCCTCCGGGTCCCTCGTCCGTTTCGCCACGCCACTAATGTACATCCGTACATGTACAGATGTACAGATTCGGCGTGTCGCAGTTCACCCGCGCAGGATCGCGCGGTGCAGTACCTCGTGGACCCGGGTTGCCAGACGGGATTCCACCAGGACGACCTCGGGGACGACGCACTCCCGGGACGCGTAGGTGTCGAGGGCCTGGAGGAGACGCCCTGCGTTCTGGGCGCGCTGGGCCCTGGCGATGGTGAGGTGGGCCCTGAAACCCGCCCCATCGGGGCTGCCGCCGTGGTGGGTGACGAGAGCCCGCAGCTGCCCGGACCACTCCCCCAGCTGTACCGCCGCGCCCCCCGGAACGCCGAGGTACAACACCTTGGCGCGCTCCGGGCCACGGAATCCGCCTGCGCCTGCGATGCTCATCGCCAGCGGGGCATGACGCCCGGCCCATTCGTCGAGCGCCTGGATCAGTTCCTCGACTCGGTGACCGGGGTGGTCGGCCATGAAGGCCAGCGTGAGGTGGTAGGTCGCAGGTCGGCTCCAGCGCCACGGCGATTTCTCGGTGGCGGTGCGGCGCGGTTCCAGGAAGCGGGCGATGTCGGCAACGACATCGACGGGAGGTGCCACGGCGATGAAACAACGCATCCGGCGATCCTACGGGGATTGGACCCGTGAGCCTTCGCCACGCCCCGCCTCCAACCAGTCCGTGCGGGCCTTCAGCCCTTCATTCCCAGGTATTCACGAAGCGTGTTCCCCTGGTATCCGTCCCGGCACAGTCCGCGTCGCCCGAGTATCTGCACCACCTGATCCAGGAACAGGTCAACGGAGTTCCGCGACCCGCCGGGCAGTGCGATGAAACCGTCGATCGCCCCCGCCTCTGCCCGGGCCTCGACCGCATCGGCCGCGTCCTCCGGGGTACCGATGACGGTCCAGTGCAGGGTTGCATCCACCCCACTGGACTCGGCCACCGCATGGGCCTCCTCGCGGCTGTCTGCCAACACCATGTTGAGCCCGGGCAGGAACCGGACATCGTCGGCGTCACGACCCGCCGCGACAGCAGCATCACGCAGAGCGGTCCGTTGCGCCATTGCGTCCTCCAGGTCAGGGACTGCCCCGAACACGACATCGGCCACGACACCCGCAAAAGCAATACCGGTGGGCGACGCCCCGGCCTGGACGACGGGCAGCCGCCCTGCGGGATGCGATGGGAGGGCCATCGGTCCGGCCACCCGGAAGTGTTCGCCCTCGAAGTCGATGGCCTTCACCTTCCCGGGATCGGAGAAAATCCCGGAGGCCCGGTCCGCGACGAATGCCTCGGCGGGGAACGAGTCCCAGAGCGCGTTCACGACTTCGACGAACTCGCAGGCCCGGGCGTATCGCTCCTCGGATCCAGGGGGTGTGTCCAGTCCGTAGTTTTCCTCACCCCCCAGGGCGGTGACCACGTTCCACCCGGCACGTCCCCCGCTGATCTGCTGCAGGGAGGCCAGCGCCCGGGCGACGGGGAACGGGTGCGCGTAGGCCGTCTGAACGGTCGGGACCAGGCCGATCCTCGTCGTGAGAGGCGTCAGGGCCGTGACGAGGGTGAACGAGTCGAGGGTGGTGAATCCCGGTGCACCGCCGACGGAATCCGGTCTGAGATAGCCCGCTTCGGGGCAGAAGAGGAAGTCAAGCGCAGCGGCCTCGGCCTTCCGCGCGAGCTCGGCGTAGGGGCTCAGGGAGAACATCTCCTCGACGCGGCTGTCGTCGCGTCTCCAGGCTTCTCCGCGCAGCCAGATCGGGGAAAGTGCAATTCCTGTGCTGAGGGTCATGTCGGTCCTTCGTGGTTCAGGGGCGAGGTGCGCCCGATTGGTGTCACCTGGGGGGATCCGGTGACGGGATCAGGGGTCACGACGCAGGGCAGTCCGAAGACCTCTTCAACGAGGCCGGGGGTGACCACCTCACCCGGTGGTCCCTGGGCGACGATCTCGCCGGCCCGCATCGCTATCAGATGAGTGGAGAAACGTGCTGCCTGGTTGAGGTCGTGCAGCACGGCCACCAGGCAGCGTCCCCTCCGGTTCAGGTCCACCAGGAGTTCCATCAGCTCCACCTGGTGACGGATGTCGAGGAAGGTGGTGGGTTCGTCGAGCAGCAGTATGGGGGTGTCCTGGGCGAGCGCCATCGCGATCCAGGCCCGTTGGCGCTGCCCACCCGACAGTTCATCGACCCGTCTGGTCGCCAGGGCGGTAACGTTCGCCTCGTCCATTGCGTGAGCGACCAGTTCCTCGTCGCGCAGGGTCCACCGGCGGGCGAAGCCCTGGTGGGGGAACCTGCCCCGGGCCACCAGCTCGGAGACCGTGATGCCGTCAGGGACCATCGAGCTCTGCGGTAGGATGCCGATTCTTCTAGCGACCTGTCTCGTGGGCTGGTCGTGGATGTCGCGGCCGTCGAGGATCACCCGTCCGGCAGTTGGTTTCAGGAGCCGGGCCAGCGCCTTCAGCAGCGTCGACTTGCCACAGCCGTTCGGCCCCACCACCGCAGTGAACTCCGCATCGAGAATCGTGAGGTCCAGACAGCTGGAGATGATGCGGTTGCCGTAGCCGAGCCTCGCCCCATCGACCCGCAGCCGGCCAGTGGGTGTCATGCAGATCTCCTTCCCTCACGTACCAGGAGGTAAATCAGGTACAGACCGCCGACGGACACCGTGATCAGGCCCACGGGCACGGGACGGTTGTTGCTGCTGGCCAACGCGGAGCAGAGCTGGGCGGCCGACAGCAGCACCGCTCCCGTCACCGCCGCCCCCGCGATGGAGGTCCCGGGGGTCCTCATAAGTCGCCTCGCGACCTGCGGGGCAGCCAGGGCGACAAAACCGATGGGCCCGGCCGCAGCCGTCACAACGGCGGAGGCCGCCACCCCCACGACGACGAGGATTGCCCTACGGGGTTCCAGTGGGATCCCGAGCGCACCAGCGGTCTGGTCACCCAGCTCGATGAGCCCGAGGGACGGGGCCAGCAGACCCGCGGACACGAGGAGCACGGCAGCTGCCCCCAGCCACATCGGAAGCGACCCCGCCTCGATGCGCGTCAGGGAACCAGCCCCCCAGAATCCGACCAACATGGCGTCCTCGACACGAGCGCGGGTGACCAGGTACGCGTTGACGGCACCCAACGCGGCGGAGACGGCCAGGCCGACCACGATCAGACGAAACCCCGTCGTGGTCCGCCCCGAGAGCAGGTGCACCACGAAGGCGGCCAGCAGTCCCCCGGCCACGGCGGCCACCGCGATGATTCCCTGCGCGCGGGCGCCGAACAGCAGGATTCCCACCACGACGGCGGTGTGTGCCCCGGCGTCGAAACCGATGATGTCCGGCGATCCCAGGGGATTGCGGGTCAACGACTGGAAGATTCCACCACCGATCCCCAGCAGGGCGCCGAAAACCACCGCGGAAGCCGCGGCGGGCAGACGCCATTCGAGAACAACCACCCGGGCGAAAGATCGCCCGCCCAGGAACACGTCGAACACCTGCCCCGGGGTCAAGGGATAGTCACCGACCAAGAGACAGGCCCCTGCGAGGACCAACGCCAGGAGACCCAGAAGCCCTTGGAGAAGCAGCGGGCGCAGAGCGATACGAATGCCGAACCGGGCTCCACTCAGGCAGAGCATCCGGTGCGCGAAGACGACTCGTTGCCTCATGTGGTGCTCGCTCTGCGGGCCAGTAGCACCAGCAGGGGCGCACCGAGCACGGCGGTGAGGATTCCCGCTTCGATCTCCCCGGGAACGGCGATCACACGGCCGAGCACATCGGCCGCCAGCACGAGGGCCGGACCCACCAGCAGGGATCCGGCGAGGATCACCCGCTGGCCGGATCCGACACCCCACCGCACCACGTGCGGGACCATCAGTCCGACGAAGGCGATTCCACCCGTGATCGCGGTGGCGGGACCCGCCAGGAGCGTGATGGCGATCACGGCCAGAAACCGGATCCGTCCGGCCAGGACCCCCAGCCCGGATGCGACGTCATCACCCAGGGCCATGGCATCCAGCGAACGCCCCAGGGCGAACGCGAGCATCAGGGCCACGCCAACGAGGGGCAGGACAGGGAGAAGTTCCCCGATCCGGGTGCGACCGATCGACCCCACCGCCCAGTTGCGGACCGCCGCGAAGGTGTCAGGATCCAGCAGGGACAGGAACTGGCTCACCCCGCTCAGCACGGCCGACATGGCCACCCCGCCAAGAACCAGCTGGACCGGCGCTGTGGGGCCCCGGCCCGTGGCCCCCAGAAGCAGGACCAGGGCCGTGACCCCGGCGGCACCCACGAAGGCGAACCACTGGTAGCCCTCCACCCCCGTGATGCTGAACAGACCGATGCCGACCGTCACCGCGAGCCCAGCGCCGGAGTTGACACCCAGGATTCCCGGATCCGCCAGAGGATTGCGGGTCAGCGCCTGCATCAGGGCACCCGCCACGCCGTAGGCGGCCCCGACCACCAGGCCGCCGGCCGTGCGTGGGATACGCATGTCCCACACGATCGCGGTGACGGGGTCGGCCCCGGGAGCGACGAGCGCCCGCCACCACTCGGAGGGGCTGAGGAACCTGGCCCCGGTCATCGTGCTGGCCAGGACCGACAGCAGGAGAATCACGACCAGTCCGGCAAACACGGTTACCGGCCGTCGGGGAGCCCCGTCAGGACCCCGGTACAGGACGGACGAGCGGATCATGATGGATTCCGCGCAGCGGTGTCAGCGGATCCCGGGAGGGGTCCGGGGTCACCCGATCGCCTCGGCGATCCGGGGCACCAGGATGTCAAGCGCCACCTTGGTGCCCATCGGTCCGGCCGTGGACATCGCCCATCCTGCGGGAGATTTCTTCTCGGTGATAACCGTGTGCCCGTTCTTCCACGCCTCGAGGCCTTGGAAGACGGTGGAGTCGGTCAGACCGGGAATCGCATCAGGCGTCACCGTGGTGGCGCCCTCACTGCCCGAGACGATCAGCACGTCGGCGTCGATCGATCCCATCAGTTCGGGGCTGACGGTCTGGGTCTCCGAGAAGGAACCCGCATTCTGGGCCTGCGTGAAACCGATGGATGTGAACACCTCGGTGATGATCGAACCGGGAAGGCTCTGGTAGCTGAGACCTCGCTGGGTCCCGAACCAGACCGTATAACTGAGACTCTTGCCCGCGAAACCCGGGTTGGCCTGTTTGATGCCAGCGATGTAGGAGTCGTAGTCGGAGATCACCTTTTCGGCTGCGCCGGACAGGTCGAGCGCCTTGCCGAGGATACGGATGTTGTCCTGCCAGGGGTTGCTGAAATACCCGGTCCACGGCTTGTCACTTGTGATCACCGGGGCGATCTCGGAGAGTTTCGCGAAGGAGTTGGTCAGATCGTAGCCGAACACCACGATCACGTCGGGCTTGGCCGCCGCGATGGATTCATAGGGGTACTGGTCCCAGCTCTCGGTCTCGAAGACCAGTTCTATACGACCCGCCGCTGCCTCCTTCAGCCAGGGAGCCTTGTTGAATCCGAGACCATTGGTGGTCACGGGGGCCCCTCCCAATGACAGCAGGAGTTCCGTGTCCACGGCGTTCGCGCCGACGGTGGCGACACGGGTCGGCCGCTTGCCGATGACCGATTCGCCGTAGGGAGAGGTAAGTGTCAGCGGGTACTCGGTTTTTCCCTCGGCAGCCGGCAGGAGAGCACCGGCCGTTTCGGATGCTGGTGAGGACACAGAAGCCCCGTTGGATGCCGATGAGCACGATGTGGCGACGAGGGCGCAGAAGGCCAGCAGGACGCCACTCAGACGGATCAGCAGAGGAAACCGGAAGGACATATTGGGCGACACCTTCGCTCAGAGCCGCTTCGGGCCACTTGGCCAGCGGCTGGCGGAACATTTATGTTAGATACACTAACTTATTATGTGGCGAGTGACCAGAGGTGTCTCACACGCCCTCCGAAACGGTTCCTCCGGACCTCTGAGCGTTCAACCTCATCGAAAAGACGCAAGAATTGGGTGCATGGTCTCACCCGGACGGCCTCGCCTCATCACCACCGATCGCATCATCGAGGCAGGCAAACGCATCACCCTTCCGCACCTGTCGATCAGGGGGGTGGCGAAAGAACTCGGCGTCAGCGAGATGTCGATCTACCGGATCGTCGGGGATCTCGAGGGGCTGAGGGCCGTGGTGGCCGAGGGCATCGTCGCCAGGCACGTCTTCCCCGAACCAACAGCCACGGACCCGGAAAACGCGCTCGTCGAACTGGCGCACACGCTCCGCGCCTTCGTGATGGCCAATCCGGGCATCGGACAGCACCTGGCCAAGCTCGCCGCACCCAGACACGAGTTCACGATCAGGCTGGCGGAGGAGCAGCAGGCGGCTTTCGCATCGTGCTTCGGCTACCCACCGACAGAGGCCAGCCTGCTGGTCTCGACGGTCGCGGAGAACGCGATCGCCCTGGCCGAGATCAATCCGCTGTCCCACGATGACGAGGCCCGGCACACTCCCCTGCCCACAGACGCCCCGACGGTTCGCGCAGGGGCGGAGTCAATCGTGACGCTGAGCCCTCGAGAACGTTTCGAATGGTCCATCCGGGCCACAGCGCGAGGAGCGCTGTCTCTGCTGGGCCAGGAACACATCGCTCAGAGCCGGTGAACCGAATACGTATTGAGACACTGCAGCCACGTGAGTCCGAGGCGTCAGCGGGGGTCCTTCAACCACAGCGCGACATCGGGACCCCACCCGGTCATGGTTGTCACCCCGCCCAGGCACGGGATGGGCGCGTAGGCGCACTCGAGGTACCCCACCTGGGTGACGTGGACCACGTCGTACCGCTGCGCGACTTCTGCCCAGTCGGGCTCGAAGATCCGGTGACCTGTGAACCAGTCTCCCAGGAAGCTCTGTTGTCGTCCGGCATTCGACGGGAAATGCGACGGCCAGGCCTCGACGAGGGCAGCCCAGTCCTGCGCGGAGGTCACCTCGGCGACGCGCGGGGTGAACCTCGGAACGACCGGCCGCCACAGCACTTCCCGCTCCAGGAGATGCCACGGAGCGAAGAACGCGTCCTCGGCACCCCACAGCTCCACCGATGGCGCATCCAACCATGGTCCGCTCGTGGTCTTCAGACGCGCCCCAGAGGGTAAGGTCCACCACCTGCCATGAGGTCTGTCCTGTCCCACGGGGTAGCGCTGCGGCGGCCGAAACTGGCCCCGCCCGGTCATCATCTCCACCTGGGCATCGACCCGAAAAGGGTGGGACCATGCCTGAATCACATTCTCGGGGACCACATCACGGACCTGGAGGGACGGCCATGCCCACGGGTCGAAGGGCTCCGGTCCCATCGGCGGGAGGTCATACATCACGAATTCTCCCAGCACGCACTGCCAGTCACGCAGCCCCGTGGTGTGGAGGACCTCCTCCTCGGCCGCCTCGGCCGCAAGCATGGCGAGGACCGGGTGGGGGAAACGCTCACGTCCCACAGTCTTCGAGCTCTTTCTCCCGGGTGAGCTGTCGGGCGTAGTAGGTGTAGCCATCACGTGCTTTGATGGTGGAGGAAGTCTGCCCTCGCCAGCGAGACGGGGTTTTATTCCCGCACACCATGTCGATATCCGTGTACATGAAGCCCTTCCGACGAGTTGAATGGCGCAAGTCCACCTCGGTGAGAATATAGTTTTTGGTGAATTCGGTATTCCACCAGAATGCCACTATGTGCTTCTGAAGTTCGTTGGACAAGGAGATCCCGACAGGCTGTTTGAGACACCTCACATGCACCTTGTACCCGACATTATCGGTGGAATTTCGCCTGTGGACATCATCGACCCTCAATCTGCAGCCGTCAGGATTCTTCACCACTGTGTGAAGCACGACTTCACCCGCGGCCTCCTGTCCATCTTGCTGCTCGTAATATTTATCCATCACCGAGTCGTCACCGCGCTCGAGAGCTTTTGCTTCCGACTCATCCACACGAATCCACTCATCATCCGAGAGAGTCGAGGAGACCGCCTGCGAGTCGTCCTCCCGGACTCAGACGCCATCAGTCGCGCCTGCGGGAGCTGCTGCAAGCAGGGAGAAAGAGACCAAAACAGATTCAATCCAGAGGAATTTTAAAGATAACCTCATCATGCACGAGAAGGCCATCAGCCACTCCCCCCTGGTATCAAGAGGTTTCCTCCGCGGCAATCTGTTCGTGGTGTCGCACCACCTCACGAACGATGAAGGTGATGAACTTCTCCGCGAACTCCGGGTCCAATTCAGATTCGACGGCCAGGGCACGCAGCCGCTGGATCTGCTGCGCCTCCCGGTCCGGGTCCGCCGGCGGAAGACCCGCGGTGGCCTTCAGCTTTCCTACCTGCTGGGTGATCTTGAAACGTTCGGCTAGCAGGTGCACCAGCATGGAATCCATGTTGTCGATGCTGCCCCGCAGCCTCAATAGTTCCCGGCGGGCGTCCTCGGTGTCCATCAATGCACCATCACATCGATGCGCTGGAAGGACTTGATGTCGGTGTAACCGGTGAAGGCCATGGCCTTGCGTAGCCCACCGACGAGGTTCATGGTGCCGTCGGGCAGGTGGGAGGGACCATTGACCACCTCGGCCAAGGAACCGACCTGCTCGAAGAATACCCGTTCGCCCCGCGGCAGGGTCGCATGCCACGCCTCCGGTCCCCAGTGCCAGCCGCGACCGGGGGCCTCCGTGGCACGCGCTAGCGGAGAACCGACCATCACCGCATCGGCCCCGCACGCGATGGCCTTGGCGATGTCACCGGACCTCCCAACTGCGCCGTCGGCAATCAGGTGTACGTAGCGCCCGCCCGACTCCTCCAGATAGTCACGACGCGCCTCCGCGACATCAGCGACGGCGGAGGCCATCGGCACCTCGATGCCCAGCACCGAGGCCGTGGTGTGGGTGGCGCCGCCGCCGAATCCGACGAGCACCCCGGCGGCACCCGCACGCATCAGGTGCAGGGCCATCCGGTAGGTAGCGCACCCCCCTACCAGCACCGGCACGTCGAAGCGGTAGATGAAATCCTTCAGATTGAGGGTGTTCTCGGCCTCGTCGACGTGCTCGGCGGAGACTGTCGTGCCGCGGATCACGAAGAAATCCACCCCGGCCCGCTCGATGACATCCGCGAACTGCTGGGTCCTGGCAGGCGAGAGCGCGCCCGCCACCGGGACTCCGGCAGCGCGGATCTCGGCCAGCCGGGCCTCGATCAGTTCCGCCTTGATGGGCTCGGCGTAGAGCTGCTGCAGGCGGCGGGTGGTGGTCACCTGGTCGGCGGGTTCGGTGAGCTGTTCATAGGCCGGGGAGGGGTCCTCGTAGCGGGTCCACAGGCCCTCCAGGTTGAGCACTCCCAGCCCGCCCAGGCGTCCCATCTCGATGGCGATGGCGGGAGACATCACCGAGTCCATGGGAGCGGCGACAATGGGGGCATCGAAGGTGACAGCGTCGATGCGCCAGTGGAGGTCCACCTCCGATTCGGAGCGGGTGCGCCGCGCGGGAGCGATGGCGACATCGTCGAAAGAGTACCCGCGGGTGGCGTTCTTGGAGCGGCCAAATTCGTACATCGTTTTCCTGTCAGCGTGACCAGTAGTTGGGTGCCTCAGCGGTGAGCTGGATGTCGTGCGGATGTGATTCTCGCAGACCCGCTGCGGTGATTCGCACGAACCGTCCGCGTTCCTGCAGCTCATCGATCGTGCGGGCACCGGAGTAAAACATCGACTGCCGAAGCCCGCCGACCAGCTGATAAGCGACCGCCGCCAAGGGACCGCGGTAGGCCACCTGTCCCTCAATGCCCTCGGGGATGAGCTTGTCATCGCTGGTGACGTCACCCTGGAAGTAGCGGTCCTTCGAGTAGGAGGCCTTGCGGCCGCGCGCGGCCATCGCCCCCAGGGAGCCCATGCCCCGGTAGGTCTTGAACTGTTTGCCGTTGATGAACACCAGGTCGCCGGGGCTCTCCTCGCAACCGGCCAGCAGCGATCCGAGCATCACCGAGTTGGCACCCGCAACGATGGCCTTGGCGATGTCGCCGGAGTACTGGAGGCCACCATCGCCGATAACCGGAACGCCGTGAGGCCTGGCAGCGCGGGCCGCGTCATGAATGGCGGTAACCTGTGGCACCCCGACCCCCGCCACCACCCGGGTGGTGCAGATCGAACCCGGCCCGACGCCGACCTTCACCCCGTCGGCCCCCGCCTCGACGAGTGCCCGGGCTCCGGCATAGGTGGCGACGTTGCCGCCGATGACATCCACCCCAGCGGCAGCCGGATCGGCCTTGATACGCCGGATCATGTCGACCACGCCACGGGAGTGACCGTGAGCGGTGTCGACGATGACACAATCCACCCCCTGCTCCACCAGAGCCATGGCCCGCTCCCAAGCGTCGCCGAAGAAACCAACGGCCGCGCCCACCCGGAGCCTGCCGGCGTCATCCTTGGCGGCATTGGGGTATTTGTCGGCCTTCACGAAGTCCTTGAGAGTGATCAGGCCCTTGAGTTTGCCCCGCGAGTCGACGATGGGCAGCTTCTCGATCTTGTTCTTCGCCAGCAACGCCAGGGCGTCGTCGTTGGAGATACCGACGGGCGCGGTGACCAGGGGCATCCTCGTCATGACCTCGCTCACCGGACGGGTACCGTCATCCTCGAAGCGCAGGTCGCGGTTGGTGATGATTCCGAGCAGCATCCCGTCGTCGTCCACCACGGGCAACCCGGAGACACGGTACTGGGCACAGGCATCGTCCACCTCCTGGAGGCTCGCCCCGGGCCCAATCGTCACGGGTTGGGTGACCATCCCGGCCTCCGCGCGCTTCACCTGATCCACCATGTGCGCCTGGTCATCGATGGACAGGTTGCGGTGCAGGATCCCGATGCCGCCCTCACGAGCCATGGCGATGGCCATGCGGGTCTCCGTGACGGTGTCCATGGCAGCCGAGGACAGAGGAACGTTCAGCCGGATGTTGCGGCTGAACCAGGTATCGGTCGCCGCCTCCGAGGGGATGACGTCCGATTCGTTGGGTTGGAGCAACACGTCATCGAAGGTCAGTCCCAAGGTCTCGAAGGGGGCCGGAACGCCAGAGGGGGTCAGATTCGCCACGAGATTGTTCCTCCCAATTGATCTCAGACGGCGAGTCTATCGCGCACCCGCGCAATCAGCCGATCCTCCATGCCTCCTGAGGAGCTGCCTCCCCCGAAGCCCCTGCACACATCATCACCACGGTTTATTCACGACACGTTTTCCTGCGGCCCTCGGGAATCCGACACGCCTCTACTTCTGTTGCGACCGTTGGGTATGTGCCACCCGTATCGAAGCCCCGCCATCCGAATAAGGAAGATCAGAGTCGCGGTGCCAAACATCCCGATGCCCCCGGCGACTCCCATGGACGCGAGCCAGACGATCAATCCACTGCCCAGGAGCGCTGCCACCACGTAGAAAGGAGAACGACGACGGAAGACGAGTGGCACCTCACTGGCCAAAACGTCTCGGAGGATGCCGCCCCCGACACCGGTGACCACTCCAGCCAGTACGGCTGCTGCGGGATGCAGCCCGAAGGCCAGACCCTTCAGCGCTCCATCGACGGTGAACAGCCCGAGCCCCACCGCGTCGCACACCAGCAGCGGTATCCGAAGCCGTCTCCCTGTGTGCACCAGCGGCATCACGACCACCGCGGTCGCGATCGACAGGCCGATCATCCAGAGATCAACCAGGGCGGCCACGGGCACTGCACCGATCAGGAGGTCCCGGAGAATGCCACCGCCAACCGCGGTGCAGCAGGCGAGCGTGATGACTCCGATACCGTCTAGGTCCCGTCGTCTCGCCTCAAGCGCCCCGGAAGCCGCAAACGCGACCACTCCCGATACAGATATCCCCCACCGGGCCAGCATCTCCAGATCCCACACCACGATCAGAAAGTCTAAAGGGAACAACCCCTGAATTCCGTGCATGGACATACTCACCTGGCCAAAACAGCCAGGTGTAGGCTCCCCGCGGGAGAAGCAACGAAACAACCACGTCCTGCACATGAGGAGGCCGGATGGCCCAGAGAACCAGCACCGTGATAGCCGCCCGTGACGCCGCATTCGCAGCAATGAGCGAGGGTTTCCGGCTCATCGACCTGACCGACGCCCTCGGGCCCGAGACCATCCTGTGGCCCGGGGCCCCACCCCTGGAGATCGTCGATGCGGTCACCCACGACGCGCACGGCTATCACGCCCGCGTCCTGACCACCTTCGAGCACGCGGGAACGCACTTCGACGCGCCCGAACACTTCGTACCAGGAGGCGCTGACACCGCGAGCATCTCGATCGATGACCTCGTGGTACCGGCCGTGGTCATCGACATCTCCGAGAAGGCGGAAACGAACCCGAACACGGTCGTCGAACCCGATGACGTGGTTGCTTTCGAAAAGGAGCACGGCACCATTCCCGCCGGCAGCGCGGTACTGATGCTCTCCGGGTGGGCCCGGAGGAAGTCCAGCGCGCTCAGCTACACCGGCTCCGAGAGCACCACCGACCTCAAGTTCCCTGGTTTCGGCGTCGAAGCCGCCCGCATGCTTGTGGATCGCGGAGTCGTCGGCCTGGGTGTCGACACCCTCGGCATCGACCCTGGCGACAAACCCGATTTTCCGGTGCACAGAACCGTCTCCCACCCCGCAGGGTTGTGGCACCTGGAGAACCTGATAAACCTCGAACAGCTCCCGGCCACGGGCGGCGTCATCGTGGTCGGGGTGCCACGGATCGCGGGCGGAACCGGTTTTCCCACCCGTGTGTTCGCCTTTGTCCCCAAACAGTGAGCAGGTGAAAGAGCCGCAATGGAATACACGTCCACTCTCCCTCTCGTCGACGATGAGTCCGCCAATCCCCGCGTCAAGGCTGTCTTCGACGACATCCGCGCCACCCGCCAAACCGATTTCATCAATAATTTCTGGCGAGCGCTGGCCAACGATCCCGCAAATCTGGAACGCACCTGGCAGGAGCTCAAGGAAATCATGGGCCCCGGCACGGAACTGGATCCGGTGATCAAAGAACTGATCTACGTGGCGGTCTCCACCGTCAACAACTGCACCTACTGCGTGCGTTCCCACACTGCCGCGGCCCGCGCCAAGGGCGCCAGCGACGCGCAGATCGCTGAGCTGCAGTCCATCGTCGCGGCCGCCAACAAGACCAACCGCCTTGCGATCGGGCTCCAGGTGCCCATCGACGAGGTTTTCGCCTAGATTCAGCAGAAAGGAGGGCATCCATGGATCTGGGTCTGAACGACAGGCGAACGATCGTCACCGGGGGTTCCAAGGGCCTCGGGTTCGCCATCGCACGAGAACTCATCTCCGAAGGGGCCACGGTGCGGATCTGTGCCCGCAACGCCAGCGAGGTGGAGGCTGCCATTGAGAGGCTCGGTGAAGGCGCGGATGGCCGTGTCGTCGACGTGCGTGATGCCGGGCAGCTGAATGACTTCGTGGCCTGGTCGGCAGAGTCGATGGGAGGCATCGACGTCCTGGTCAACAACGCCGGCGGCGCACATCCGGGCTCCTTCGAAGCTCTCTCGGACGAGTCACTGCTGGCCGATTTCAACATCAAGGTGCACACCTGGTTCCGGGCCGTGAAGGCCGCCCTACCGTGGCTGCGACAAAGCCCTGCCCCCAGGGTGATCAACATCGGGTCGGTCTACGCCCGGATGCCCGATTTCCGGTTCTTCTCCACAACGGTGAACCGCGCGGCCGGACTCAACCTGACCAAGGCCCTGGCCCAGGAGCTGGCAGGCGACGGAATTCTGGTCAATTCCGTGAACATCGGCTGCGTCGAGACCCCACAGTGGGCGAACATCCCCGCAAAACGGGCACCAGAGAAATCAGCGGAGGAGTTCTTCGCGGACTTGGCCGCCGATGAGATCCCCCTTGCCCGTTTCGGCACACCGGACGAGGTCTCGGGAATCGTGGCCTTCCTGGCAGGCGACCGGGCGAGTTACATCACGGGCGCCAGCATCGATGTCGCCGGCGGCATGGGGCGCTACGCCTGAACCCTGAAGGAAGCAACAATGACTGATTTCCGTCTGGACACCGCGACCCGCAGGCCGCAGGCCGAACGTGAGGCAATCCTCGCCGACCCCGGGTTCGGGTCGAACTTCAGCGACCACATGGTCCTGATCGATTGGACCCCGGAACGTGGCTGGCACGACCACCGGATCGTCGGCTACGCCCCATTCGTCCTCGACCCGGCCTCAGCGGTGTTCCACTACGCCCAAGAAGCGTTCGAGGGGTTGAAAGCCTACGCCCACGAGGACGGTTCGATCTGGCGGTTCCGCGCCGACGTCAACGCCACCCGGTTCCAGCGTTCGGCACGTCGCCTGGCGCTGCCCGAACTCAGCGTCGACGATTTCCTGACAGGCATCGACCGTCTCGTGGATGTGGACCGGGACTGGGTGCCGCGCGGAGCAGAGCAGAGCCTGTACCTGAGGCCTTTCATGTTCGCCCGCTCGCCCTTCCTAGCGGTCAAGCCGTCGACCTCGGTCACCTACGCTGTCATCGCGAGCCCATCCGGGGCCTACTTCGGCGGATCCGGGGTACAACCGGTCAGGATCTGGGTCTCCCGCGACTTCAGCCGAGCCGCTCCCGGCGGAACGGGCTTCGCGAAGTGCGGCGGAAACTACGCCGCATCGATGGTGGCCCAGCAGGAGGCCGAAGCGGCCGGGTGCAGCCAGGTCGCTTTCCTCGACGCGGTGGAGCGCCGCTACATCGAGGAGCTGGGCGGCATGAACCTGTTCGCGGTCACCGCAAACGGCCACGTGATCACCCCAGCGCTCACGGACTCGATCCTGGAGGGCGTGACCCGCTCCGCGGTCCTGCGCCCGGCGGCCGATGCGGGACTGGCCGTCGAGGAACGTCGCCTCTCACAGCAGGAACTCTTCTGCGGCATCGACGACGGAAGCATCCGTGAGGTCTTCGCCTGCGGCACCGCGGCCATCATCACCCCGGTGGCCAGCTTCACCAACCCGGACGGCACCCCCGTCGTGGCGGAGGGGCAGCCGGGCAGGACGACACTCGACCTGCGCCGGCAGCTCACCGAGATCCAGTACGGGCGGCGCCCCGACCCCTACGGCTGGATGCACCGCATCGTCTGAGCGCGAGTTCAGTCGTCTTCCTGCGGAAGGTAGTCGACCAGGGCCTGCACCGATGGGATGACATAGATAGCTCCGCTGAGTGGGGTGGTGAAACGGGTCAGCGCGTCACGGGTCCCATCGACACCGGCCATGCGGCGCAGCATCTCGAACTGTCGCCACTGGTCCTGGCTGAAACCGACGAATAGCGTGCCATGATCCCCGGTGCAGCCGTACGAGACGTTGTGCCGGAAGATGTCGAGTTCGTTACCGTCAACATCGACCACGGTCCGGGCGACATGCGAAGAGGCCGGTTTGACGTCGTCGGCAAGCTCGACGGAATCGGATTTCGTGCGACCGATGACGAGTTCCTGGTCGTGTTCGTTGAGGTTTTGCCAGGACTTCTCGTGCCGCCACTGCTGAAAGAGCAGGATGCTCGCCCCTGCTCCGGGCCTGCCCGGAGCGACACAGGCCGCTGTGGGAGCCTCGATCAGCGGTGGATTCTCGCTGCCATCGATGAATCCCGTCAGGTCACGCGACTGCTTGTAGTGCCAGCCGGCCAGTTCCGTGGCGACGGTGGCGATGCCGGCGAGGGCGTCGCGCAGCTCCGTTGTCCGATCGAACAGGATGGAGCGTTCCCCAGCGGAAAGCCACACCCACAGGTCGTGCGGGGTGGCTGGCATCGTGAACCCATCGGTTCCACGGATCGGCTCATCCCAGTCGGCAGCATCTTCGGGGGTGTCCGCGGGCCGGGCAGCGCGCCACAGGCTGGGCCGGACCCCCACGACCATGTTGGTGCTGCCTTCCGTGTAGGCAGCCGGAATTCTGAACAGCGCCCGAAGCGCGTCTTCCAGCGTCTCAGGACGGTCGAGATCGAACTCCAGGTATGCGTTCTCCGTGTTTCCCTGGGCGAAAATTCCTGGCTGTGGCATGGTCATGGCGACACCCTATCGGGGAAATCCTCCGCTCCTCGCACCGCCGGGCCAGTCCATTCACATCTTGACTGCGCCTTCGGTCAGGCCGCTCAGGAACTGGCGACTACCCACGACGAAAATGAGCAGCAGCGGCGCAACCGCAATGAACGCACCCATCATCACCATTCCATAATCGGTGCCGTGGGCGGTCTGGAGCTGCGAAAGCACCACTTGGAGGGTGAGCTGGTTGGGGTTGTTCAACACGATCAGCGGCCACAAGAAGTCGTTCCAGGAACCGATGAACGTGAAGATCCCGAGGAAAGCCAGGGCGGGACGGGCCGCGGGCAACGCGACATGGAAATACTGGCGAAAGAATCCACACCCATCCATGGTGGCGGCCTCGATCAGTTCGACATGCACCGCACTGGTGAAGTACTGCCGCAGCCAGAAGATCCCAAAGGCGTTCGCGAAAGCCGGGAACATCACCGCCTGCAGCTTTCCCACCCAGCCAACCTGGCTCATCACCAGGAACAACGGGATGGTCGACAGCTGCCCGGGCAGCAGGAACGTGAACATGATGATCCCGAACAGGATTCCCCGCCCACGAAACGAGAACTTGGAGAAGGCGAAGGCAGCCACCGAATCGAGGAAGAGCACAACGAAGGTGACCACCGATGCGACGATGAGGGTGTTCATCATCGCGGCCCACACGTTCACAGTGCCGGTCACCTTTTGGAAATTCTCCCAGAACCGATCACCGGGAATCAGCGGCGGCGGAAACTCGTGAATGGCGCTGGACCTGTGGGTGGACAGCACAAACATCCAGTAGAACGGAAAGAACGCGATCAGCGCTCCCGCTATCAGGAAGAGGTGCCGCATCAGACCCCACGGCCTGATGGGACGGATTCTCTGCTCGCTCATGCCCGGCGCTCCCTCGTCGCGAAGAAGTTGATGATCGCGAACACCATCACGATCACGACGATGCCCCAGGCAATGGCGGCACCGTAGCCGTAGCGGTTCTCCTGGAAAGCCACCGAATAGAAATACATGACCATGGTGAGACCGGAATTCCCTACTCCCCCACTGGCGGCGGCGCTTCCCGCCTTGGAGCTGGTGAGCACCTGGGATTCGGTAAACGACTGGAGCGATCCGATTGTGGACATGATCGTCACGAACATCACGATCGGTCGCAGCAGCGGCAGGGTGATGTGGAAAAACTGCCGCACCGGGCCCGCTCCCTCCAGGGACGCGGCCTCGTAGATGTCTTTCGGGATCGCCTGCAGACCCGCCAGGATGATCAGGGCGTTATAGCCGACGAAACTCCACGCCGACAGCGTCGAGATCGCGATTTTGATACCCCATTCAGTCTGGAGCCACGGAATCTTGCCCGCTCCGATCACGTTGAGCAGCGCGTTCGCCAAGCCAAAGTTACTGGAGAAAATCGAGCTGAACAGGATGCCCATCGCCACCATCGAGGTCACGTTCGGCAGCAGATACGCCACCCGGTAGGTGTTGGAGAAACGCGTGGTGCTGTTGAGGGCCAAAGCGACGAGGGTGGCAAGGGTGAGGCACGGCACGGTGGACATCACCCACAGGATCAAGGTGTTGCCGAAGGACTTCCAGAACAGTTTGTCCGTCAGAAGGTATTCGAAGTTCTTCAGACCGATGATCTGAAAATCACCCAGGCCACTCCAGTTCGTCACCGAGATGAATGCGGTGAACAGGATGGGAGCAGCCGAGAAAAGCGCGAATAGCAGGTAGTACGGGGAGACCGCCGCGTAGAGCGGCAGCACGCGCCGGCCCCGCACCTTGAGCGTTCCGAGGTCGGGTGCTTTCGTGCGGGGCCGGCGGGACATCAGAGGGTCAAACCGTTCTGCTCGGCGAGCCGTTTGGCCTGCTCAACGGCATCGTTCCAGGCCTGCTCGGGATCCTTGTTGCTGGCCTCCACCAATTCCAGTTCCGCGCTGAAAGGTCCACTGACGGTGTTGTTGAACTTGTGTTCGTACAGGGGACGCACCGTCTCGGCGGCCTTCGCGAACACCTCGGCACCCACCTGGCCGCCCAGGAACTCCGTCGGTGCGTGAAGCGCCTCGGAAGTAAAGGCCGTCGAATTCGCCGGGAAGTTTCCCTTGTCTTCGTACTCGACGATCTGATTGTCGGCGTTCAGGATGTGCATGATCACCTCGAAGGCCTTCGCCGCATCAGCGGTGCCCTTCGGGATAGTCAGGAAGGAGCCGCCGTTGTTGGTGGCATCACCGGGATGCGCACACACATGCCACAAGCCAGCGGTATCGGGGGCATCCACCTTCAGGTCGGACAGATGCCAGGAGGCACCGATGTCGGCAGGCAGTTTCCCGGCTGCGACCGCGGCCTGGGTGTCGGGGCTGTCGGACTTGGCCCCGGCGCTGATGCCCAGCGTGTGAGCCTTGACCGCGGTATTCCAGGCGGAGTGGATGTGTTCCTCGGCACCGATGAACTTCCCGGACGAGTCCACGAAATTCTTACCCGTCTGCTTCACCGCCGTCTCGAAGACGGTGGAGAGGTTTCGCACCAAGAAGGTGCCCGCTTCCTTCCCCACCATCTCGACACCCAGATTGAAGTATTCGTCCCAGGTACGGATGGCGGCCGCCAGCGCCTCGGGTTCATGGGGCAGACCCAGCTTCTCGAAGACATCAAAGCGATAGAACAAAGCGGTGGGCCCGATATCGATCGGGATACCCAGCTGCCTGCCGTCGGCTGCTGTGGCTTGGACCCATTTCCAGTCCAGGAACTCACCCTTGTGGGATTCGGCGCCCAGCGTGTTGAGGTCGATGAAGAAGTCGGGCTGGGAAGCGAAAAAAGCGATGTCCTCCCCCTTGACACCCGTAATCGCCGGCAAACCAGAACCGGCCTGGAAGGTCGTGGTGAGTTTCTGTTTGAAGTCACCACCGATGACGTCTTGTCGCAGGGACACGCCCGGGAAGGCCTTGGTCACGGATTCGAGCACCGTGGCGGAGAAACCCTCAGGCCAGGTCCACAACACCATCTGTGAACCGTCCCCGCTGGATGTGCCCTCCGAACCAGCCGGAGCAGTGGAACAGCCACTCAGGAAAGCAGCCAGCGGTGCGATACCGCCCAAGGCGATCACACCGCGTCG
>JABCNW020000100.1 GCA_013333945.2 Propionibacterium sp. | reverse complement strand
GGGTTGCCGTGGCCGATCAGACTTGACCAGTTCGACTCAACAGCTCAGCAACTTGGCTGGTCCCCGACCGGTAATACTGGTATTCTTACTGGAAATTTTGCGTCAGAAGAACAGCGCATCATGTGCACTAAAGATGAAGGTATGAATGCCAGTGTTTTTTCGATTCCGTTTTTCAGGCCGGAGCGGGAGGGGTTTGAGGAGTTCGGGTTGGTCAATGATGCTTTCGTTGCTTATGTCGCGGCTGGTGTTGAGGCGTGGGGGAAGCCCTTCGACATCGTCATTGACAGGTACGCGCATGTGGCGTGGAAGTATCCGCAGAACGTGATTGCAGATTTGATACGATATGAGCGGTTTGTGCATTTGAGATTTTATACTCCTCAGGGGATTATGGTGTACTGAGATGGTGGTGTTTCGGTTCAGAAGTTGATGTGTAGTCATTCTCGAACGCGGTCTGACTAAGGGCTTTGCTGGTCGCTGGCTGACTGTGTATGAGCTTCTGTGTTTTGAGTGGTGGAAGCGATAAGTGGCTGATCGCATGTTGCGCTGATCCGGCCTGAGACTGTGTGTGATTGCGGATTAGTTTCTTACCTGATGCGACCCCTGGCGTATTCGCTGCTGACTGCTCATGGTAGGATGAAATCCTACCTATTCGATCCGAAGTTGGATGAATTTGCCCATCCGAGAGAGTGAGGTTGGCTGTGCAGTGGGATGAATTTGAACGAAACTTGTTCCTAAAAATCATGTCCTTCCCGGTTCGCACCATCTTGATCATAAGTTCGGCGGAGCGCGGTGTTCCGTTCATACAATTCGGCGGAATAGATGCTTTTAACACGGGGCGGTTTGCTGGGGACGACACCGACATGGTCGCCGAGTTCTCAGGGGAGAATGGCCGCAAGGACACGGTGACGTTCACCGAGCAGCAGCGGGAAGAATTTAGATCCCTGGGGTTTGAGCCCATCGGGGAGGAAGCGCTCACCTGGGGGCGAAACTTCACGTGGCCCACACCCACCACAACCATCAAAGAAATCGTCCGCGCCTGCGTGATCAGACTCAGGGACATCGGCGGCATCCAGTCGCCCGATCAGCTTTGCTACAAAGCCTGGCGCTACTCCGAGAAGCCGCGGGAATTTGATGATCGTTTCTGTGAAGAACTCGACCCCGGCGATGACGACCTCCAGCTTCCCGAGCTCGGTATCCCCCACGAATGAGGAAACCAACGCTCTGAAAAGCTCTTGAGGCCTCGCGCTCCATCCCGATCAAGGAGCGTCGGGACGGTGTTTGCCGCGGGCTCTTCCCTCAGCGGGAACCCCCACCAACTAGCATCGTGGAGCCGCCTCGATGTGGCAACGGCGTGACTCACACCAGAAAACTAGGAGCATCCCCAGAAATTTCCGCAACGCCCCCAAGTCTCTTGGGAGTGCGATACGTTCCTTGCAGGAGGTTCCCATGACCGATCACAACCCCCAACCCCCAACGGAGCCGGGCCCCGACTTCCAAACCGGCCCACAGTCTCCACAACCCAACCCCTACGCCCAACCCGACCCAGGTCAGACGCCCCACATGCAGGCGCAACAGCCTCCCGTCTCAACCCAACAGTGGCAGGCGCAACCTCCATACGGATACGGGATGCCTCCCCAACCCATCCCCTACGCCGCGCCTGGGCCGAAACGTCCCGGCCCCGCGACCGCAGCGGGCGTACTCGGGATCGTCAGCGGCAGCCTGGGGCTCATTGTTTTCCTCGGGCCACTCACCACTCTCGCCGGTATCCAGGGCAGGGCAGAAGCCGGGTATTACGGAAACCTCGACAGCCTGATGGTTCTCCTCGGAAGCATCCAGCCCCTCGGGATTCTCGCGACCGCCGTCGCCCTCCTGGTCACGGGCATCACCTTCCTCAAGAGGACCGGATACACCGTCTTGTTCGTGGCGGCGTGCGCCCAGATCATCCTGACGCTGCTCAGCTTGGCGATCAGCACCATCGATCTGAACCTCTCGGGAACCATGAGGGTCGACCCCAATGGCGCAATGGGCGCATACCTGGTGGGAACCCTCTTCCGGGGACTGATCGGCCTGTCGCTCGCCGTGACCACCATCATGCTGCTGCGCAAGCCGGAAGTGAAGCAGTGGGGAAAACGAACCCCGTGACCTGGATCGGGCCGCTCTAGTGCTCCAGCGAGGTCAGTAATTCCGACGACGCGGGGTTTGGCTTCAAGGAGCTGATCGTGAAGGCTGGGTGGGTAGAGTTGAGGGTCATGCGGGCCAGCCTCGAGCAGGCCCTTGGACGCGTTGCCGAGTGATGGGAGCGGAAGATGGCCGAGAGTGGCGCTACCCCGGGTGGAGTCGCTGGCAGAGGGACGCTGGATGATTTCGTGAAAGCCGTTGCCGAGAATCCTGACATCGACTGGAAAAAATACCTGTTCTGGGCGCTCGGGAACAGCGACCTGGTCTCCCGGCTGGAGATCGCCAACTGGATGCTGGATCACGGCGCGGACCCAGCACAGATCGATCCTCGCGGAAAGATCAACGCACTTCACGTCCTGCTCACACAACGCGAACACGACTACCCGGGGGAAGGAAAGCTGCTGCAGCGCCTTCTCGACGGCGGCGCGGACATCAACCTGAAAGCGTCGAAATGGAATGTGCCGCTTCAGGCCATGCTTGACAACCGCAACCTCTCTGACGACCTGTGCGCTCCACTCTATGACGCGATCTTCTCGCACCCCGGGATCGACTGGGACGTGATTGTACGACAAGCCTTCGGGGAACCTGCCTCGCTGAAGAAATCGGTGGAACTCGCCGCGAAGAGACGTCCGGAACTGCACAGGCGGATGTGCGAATACCTGGAGAAGGGCCCCTCGCCCCGCCCAGTTTTCGACTGAGTGGGACGACAGTACCCCATCCACGGGCCTGGCGCCCACAAGCTCAGACCCAGCCAGGGAAAGTGCCACGGACCCAGCCGGCCAGCGCCGGTGGTAGCCGCCTCTCGCCGCCTGATACCCGGCAAGTCCGTAGGCCGTCCCGACACGACCTGGTCGGGTGGTCAGCATCAGCGACTCGCACTCCTCAAGAGGCGTGCAACAAGCCTTGGGCTAGGACAGACCTGGCAGGACGCTGCGCCTGCCAGCCGCCGCCCGTCGCCGGTTTTTCGCCATTTCTCTGGCGCAGCCCTTGAAACTACGGCTAGGGTGGACGTGGACCTGAGTCGCGTGGGGGGTCGGCAGCGGTCAGATGTAGTTGACACAATACGGGAAGGGCTGTCATGTACTTCAAGATGACAGATGAGGCATTGCCCACGCTGAACAAACAAACTGGTGCCTCACACCAGGACATTGGTTCATTGATCAAGGACTTGATCGCGTCCGTTGCGCCACTGGAAGGCAAGTTCGACGGCGACGGGTACGTGCAGTTTCAGAACTTCAAGCTGAACGCCGACCAGATCACGGTGGATCTGCAGAACGCCTTCGGAGCCGTGGGCGAAGGACAAGCCGGTATGCACACCGCGTTCGTCACGGGCACCGACGAGATGGTGACCAACGCGCGCACCACCGAGGGATCCGCCGACTACAGCACGGCGAACTTCCACGGCGCCTGACACAAGGAACCAGACACAAGAAAAATTCGGAGCCGAGGAGGCTGAAAAATGGCTACAGGAATGAATGCATACGACACAGACGCGTCGGAAGCCGTCCAGACCCACATTAATTCAATATGCAATCAGTTGATGTCGATCCTGACTGGGCACAGCACTGATGTGAACAATTTCAACTCCGAGTTCCAGGCGACCGAGCTCGATGCCATGTATGCAGATGTCGAGAGTCGCCTGGGTAAGTCGGGAACCGAGGTAGTGAACATCATCTCCTTGGTGCAGCGGACGTTGAACCTGAACGACGACACGGCCACCCAAACGATGAGCAGGGCAAAAGGGGCAGTCGCCGCCATCCGCTGAGGGCGCATCACCTCGTCCCTATATCACAAGTTTTCTCCGCACTGTCGGGTCTGCCGCGGCATTGTGTCGCTTCTTCGTGCCTGAAAGCAGACCTGACAGGCGGCTCAGGCGTCGCCACAGTGCATGGTGGCCTTCATGCCATGAGCATTTCAGTACCGGTCGTGCGACCTTCCGCGCGGCGTTTGACATCCTCCACGCAACAAGAGACTTTCAGGAGGCCGCCATACCATGGGCAGCTGGGTAATAGATGTGCAGAGTGCTGGGCAAACAGTCCAGAGCGCAGCCGCATCTGCAGAAGAATACGAAACTATCTCCACGCAAGCGACGAGCAGTAAGGACGACTTGGTGGGTGCACTCACGCACTCCGAATTCGTCCACGCCAGACTCGAGATGTGGATGAAGCACTGTGCCTCGCCGGGGATCGAGTGCGTCCAGGGGATGACGGGTGTCGCGCTCCAAGGCACTGCTGAGGCAATCGTCGCCTACAGCGAAGGCAGCGTCGAAATGGCGGCCAACGCGCAGAGCACCGCGGCGGCTGCCAACTTCCCCGCCGATATGCCCAAGGGTGGCGGTTCCGCTAGCCCTGCCTCCCCGAAGGAGCACTGACATGGTGATGGCACCCTCAGAAATCGACTCCTCCGAACCGATCCGTCAGCGAGCGGGAGAACTGGAGAAGGCCCTGAACAGCGTATCGGCAACGTCCGGCACCATCCGTGGCATCTGGAGTGCGCTGACCACCTCCTACTCATCGCCGGAAGCCAGCACGGTGCACAATGCGATGAACAAGCCCGACCGCTGGGCGCAAACCCTGAAGGGCCACGCCGGGACCATGCGCGCTGCCTTCGACGCCTACGCAGACAAGCTTGACGAGTTGAAGGCGAGACGCGACCAGCTCATCAGAGACATAGCCGCCCATGAAGCAGCAGTCGCTGCGGCGGCCAGGGAGAAAGTAAGTGCCAAGAAGAAGGAAGGGCTCTCTCCGAACAGCTACGCCGGCCCGGGCGGAGCAGTGGTCAATGCCGATGTGGTGGGAGGTCTCACCGCCGACTTGGCGCGTGAGGCGAACGACCTGGAGCGCCGAGTGGAGGAGTTTGAGACCGATCGGGAGAACGCTCAACGTGAGTGTGGCAACAAACTCCAAGCCACATGGGGCGGGCCGCACTACGTGCCGAGCGACAAAACCAGCATCAACAACCCCTACACCTGGGGAACATCGCTGGACGCCAAACGTGACCAGACCAGAACCGGAAAAGCTCCCTGGGGCAGTCCGGATATCTGGAGACTCGCACTAAAAGAGAAAAACGGATGGGGTGCCTTCCGTCTGCTCCAGGGACAAGGAGCGTGGAACAGTGTTGTCGGCAGCTGGAAAAATCTCTGGGAGCTGACAGGTCTGGGCGGGGACCACGGAGCCACCGCATACAAGAGAAGCGGACTGGCGAAACTCCTATCCGACCTTCAACCCCTCTCTACTGCGTTGACACAACCTGTTTTGGGTGCAGCGATGATGGGCAGCGAGAAAGGCCGTCAGAGATACGCGGAGTCCCTCGAGACGGCGGAGGCAATAGGAAAGGGGGCGATCAGCTACGACACATGGTCGACCGATCCTGCCGGAACGTACGGCAGTTTCCTGCCCGACGTGGCGGGCGCAGCGGTCAGCGGTGGCACCGGAGGTGTCGGGAAGGCATCGCTCAAAGCCTTGGGGGCGGTTTCTCCAGGAACGGCTTTGAAGGCTGCACGTGTGCTGAACGTCCTGGATCATGTCAACGGCGGTGCGGTCAACGACATCCGCAAAGCGGTGGATATCCCGCACGGTTCTCCTGACATACGGAAACTGGAAGCCACCATTGACTCTCTTCCGCATGCCAAGGCGGATGGTTCGGGCGTCATCCCAGCCCACCCGCACACCGGGCCTGGTCCCATCGAGAACAGGGCAGGTGGCAACCATCACACCATCGACGTCGCCCCCCGTGGAACGGGCGGCATGCATGGTGACGGCAGGAGCCCCCTGACGCTGGGCGATGGTCCTGTGCTCACCCCGAAGAATCACGCCGGTGGAGCAGCCATGCCCCATGAGGTGGTGCCCCGGAGGGCGGCCCCGGATGTCACGAGTCTCCGGCATGCCGAGCAGCCAGATGTCTCTCCGGCCAGGAGAGCAGAACAGCCGAATGCTGGTGTTGACCTGCCCGATGGGAAAGACACGACACCTCCCACGAGCAAGGCGGTGCCCTACGATCCGGATGCTCGGGTTCGAGACACCATCCCTACCAAGGATGCACCACGCGCCTACACCCAGCAGGATGTTGACGATGCTTTCGCCAAGGCGCCTCGTAACGAACACGACCAGCCCGTGGATCACCGCAATGGACGCCCGCTGGAGCTGAAGAATGCCGCGGGGAATCGTGGTTGGGTCATGCAGTACGACCCGGAGGCGGCCTCCTGGGTGGCTGAGAACCGTGCCCTCGAACCTGAGGGGCTGCCAGCCACGGGAGAACCCAATTCCTATGGGTACGACGAGAATGGTGACCGTCTTCCCTACGCCAATCATCGTCCGAGTTACACCAAGGAACAGATCAAGGACGTATGGGATCTCTCCCGGAAAGAGCAGATCGAACAGATCAAGAACGGCGAACTGGACCTCCCGCGGCCCGGGAAGGACGAGATCTGGGTGCAGAAAAAGGACGACGCCAAGGGACCGGACATTCACGTTGATTCTGAAGGTGGGAAGTGGGCCAAGATCACGTGGAAAGAGGGAGAGGATCGCGAGGGTCTCTGGGACATGGGGCACGTACCCGGTCGAGAATACAAAAACTTGCGAGAAGAATACCTCTCCCACCGGATCACCGAGGAAGAGTTCCTGAGGGAATTCCGAGACCCGAACAACTACAGGGTCCAGGATCCCTCCAGGAACAGGTCACACGTTGACGAATGGTGACACGATTCCAAGGCCTGAGGAGATCGACGTCGCCAACTGAGTCGTGTGTGGCGATTGCGCTGGCGTCGAGGAACTCAGCGCTGCTGTTGCTAGCCTGAGAAAGGCATCCGATACCACGAGAGGACCACGACGATGGAGTTCATTCCCAATGCAGGTGGCTCCCTGGCCACCCGCAACGTCATCGAGAAGAAAGGGGTTGTGCGCTGGATGGTTCGGGAGCCGTCGAGCGCGCCCTACGACAACGGCTGGCAGATCATGAGCCACATCGACACCACCGAGTACCTCAACGACCTGTCGAACTGGCAGATCGTTGACTTCAACGACCTGTGCGCCATCGAACCTGCCCTCATCGGCATCTGGGACATGCCCGTCGGCTCCGACCTGCAGATCGTGCGTGACGAGCTGGGCATCCGGATCGTCGACACCCCCACGGGCCGCGAGATTCCGGTCGAGAACTTCTACGTTCCCCCGTCCCAGCGCGCGAAGTGACCGGGCGGCTGGCCCCGTGCTGGGTCAGCCAGCAGAGGTGGTTTCGATACGGACTGCACCTTCGTTGTGGTCCGACCCACCAAACTTCGTAAAGGCCTGACATGACGAGGCGCTGTGTGCCCGACCACCTGCCGGGAACACAGCGCCTCGTTCCTGCGTCAGCTCCTAGCTCCTGGTGTAGTGAGCCACGTAGTCGATCTGGATGTCGGATACCTGCGGGGTGAGATCCCCCGGGACACCGCCGTCGACGGTCTCAGTGTGGCTCTGCTTGCCGTTGGGGTCCATCGCTCCGGTCTGCACACCAAACCACATCTGCGTGTCGGTGACGTTCGGCTGATCGATCCGGCCCCACTCCTTGCCGTCAAGGGTGAAGATGATGTGATCCTGCTCCACGATCACGCCGTAGGTGTGCCAGCCGGTCATGTCCTCGTGGTCGACGAACTTGTGGTCCTGCTTGTCGTCGGAATCCCAGTGGTAGGTGCCCATGATCTCGGGTCCGTTGACTCGCCCCTCGGCGAAGTCGATCTCCGGGGGCCAGGTCTTGTTCTTCGGCCACAACAGGAAGACATAGCCGATGCCCTTGGCCTTCGGGAACTTCGCGCGAACCTCCCAGCGGCCACGCGAGGCCGAGAAAGCCTTCGCGGTGCTGGTGCCCCCAGCGTACCATTTGCCGTCCTTGTACTCGGTGCGCACGATCAGCTCCCCGTTGCGCACGAACGTGTTGTTGTCGGACATCACCCCCATGGCGCCGTGCCCCACCTCGGGTTCGCCCCAGCCGTAAGGCTCCCAGCCCAGCTCCTCGAGGGATGCATCGAAGCCCTCGAAATAGTCGATGTTCCACCCGCTGATTTCGGCATCGGAGCGGTTCTGGCCGGACCATTCCTCGGAAACCTGCTGCGGCGCTGCAGATCCGGCTGCCGGGGACTGGTTGGACGCGACCGGGGTGTTCAGGGGTGAACGATCGCCTGAACCCCGCGACACGGAGGACATCTTTGCAGTCGGTGATTCGCTCGCCGACGACGTGGGAGCTCCGGTTGATGATGACTCGGTGGTTGCTGACTCGCTCGCCGTGGGAGTGCTGTCGCTGCTCGTGATGTCCGATGCCGGCGTAGCTGTTGCCTGTGCGTCGACGAGCCCGCTCGGGGTGGGTGATGCTGCCTTCGGAGTGACCCTGCTTGAACGGAGAGAAGCCGGGTTCGCGGTCACGTCCTGGGTGGCGCCGTGGGGTTGTAAGAACAACCCTCCTGTGATCGTTGCGGCCGCGAGGCCCAGAGCCATCAGGGGTCGAGTTATTCGGTTTGGTATCAAGGTCCCTCTCCTTAACGGTACGGGAAAACCCTAACCGCTGATCGTGCTTCACCCAACCCCTAGTGACTCCACAAGCGTGTGCGACCCCACCGGGCGGGAGCGACACGCTACGATTCAAGTAACGAGCGGGTCGGGGGGTTGGTAGGGCACCCGCAGGTTCTTGAGAGCCCGGTGAGAAGCTGATGAGACCGCACATTTCCGTTTGTATCCCGGTCTACCAGGGCGCACCAACCCTGGCGGCGACCCTGCGGTCGGTGCTGGCGAGCGAGAATGCAGACTTTGAGGTGGTGATCCGGGACAACGGCTCGACCGACGGCACCAGTGGCGTGGTCGCAGGGTTCGACGACCCGCGCATCCGGTACATCCGCTCCGAAGGAACCCTTCCGCTGCCGGCCAACTGGCGCGCAACCGTCGGGCAGGCCCGTGGGGAGCTGATCAAGGTGCTGTGTGCCGACGATCTCATCAGCCCGGACTGCCTCGCCTCCCAGGCCAGGCTCCTGAAGGATCCGACGGTCGCCCTCGTCGCATGCCGCCGCAACTTCATCGACGGTAATGGCGATGTTCTCAACCGCAACGCGGGCCTGCCGGGCCTGTTGGGCCGCCATGGTGTCTCCGAGGTCGCCAGGAAGGCTGTTCGATTCGGGATCAACCCGGTCGGAGAACCTGCCTGCGTGATGTTTCGCCGCAGGGACTACGACGCCATCGGCGGGTTCGACGGCGCGATCGTGTTCGCCATGGACATCGACGCCTGGTTGCGGATCCTCACCCGCGGCGACATGATCGGCCAACCCGAGGCGCACGCTTCATTCCGCATGTGGACGGAGTCGTTCTCCAACAGCCACAACCGGCAGCAACTCGGCGAACACCTCCGGTTCTTCAAACAGGTCGCGAACAACCCCCGCTACGAGATCCCGACTGTCCTGCGTCACCTCAGCCCCGCGACGGCTCGCGTCTCCTGGCGTGCCTGGGCGGTGCGGCAATGGTTGTGGGGCAGGAGGGGAGCCCGGGGTCAGGCCGTTTGGAGGCGTCGCAAACCCAGGAAGAACGGCACCAAACAGCAGCAAGAGAACGCGAACCGACCGATCCTCCAGGCCGGCTCCTGCGGGGCCAAGATCGATGCGACACAGCCCACCACTGCGACGACGATCAGCGCCACCACCGGCCAGACAACCCGGACCGAGGCGTGACGTCGCGTCACCGCGAACCGCAGCACCACTGCCTGTGAGAACAACGCCAGGAAAGTCGCGGCCGCCGTGCCATCGAGCCCGAACGGCACGATGAGCGCGAAGGTCGCGGCTATCTTGACCACTACCGCCACCACTGAGGCCCACGCCAACGGCACCGACCAGCGGATCGTGATGAGCATCTGGCTGCTCGCCGCCGCCGCCGCGACCGGGAAAGCGGCCAACCCGATCAACGCGACCACCGAGACCAGGTCCTCCTGCGCGTAGGTGGCAGGAGCGAAGATCTGCAACAGCGTGGGGGCCGCGACTGTGACGCCGAGCACCGCCCACGCCACCAGCGAGAACACGCCGTCCCGGGAGGTTGCGATCACCCGCCACCGCTGGGCGTCGTCGACGACATTCTTCAGGCGCGGCAACCAGGCGCGGTTGGTGAACGTCAGCATGAGCGTGACGACGTTGCCGATGGTGAACGCCACCTGGTAGCGCGCCACCTGCACTTCGCCCAGCATGCGTTGGATGATGAACCGGTCCCCGGCGGTGAGCAGGAAAGTCGACAAACCGGCGAGGGCCAGCGGAATCCCAAGACGCAGTCCACGACGCAACGTCTCCTTGTCGAACAGCCCCGCCAGCCGCGGCCTGGTCCACACCAGCCCCAGCGTGAGCGCGACCACCTGCCCGATGATCCCGCCCAGCGCGTACACTTCCGCGGTGCGCTCCCAGGTGAACAGCAGCACCAGACCGAGCAGCAGACCACCCACCGTCGAGATCAACGACACAGTGGCGAACCGTGCGAACCGGTCCTCGGCCTGCAGCAGCGACAGCGACAGCATCACCCCCACGCCAGGGGCGGTCCAGCCCAGCGTGATGAGCACCAGCGTGTAGCTGGAGAATCCCAGCGCGGGCGCCCACAGCGGCGACAGTAACGCGATGCCTCCGACGATGAGCACGTCGATGGCCAACCCGGCGGCCAGCAGCCCTCGGGCGCGGGCCGGGTCGGCGTCCTCCACCCGCTGCATCTCCAACGCCTGGTCCAACCCGAGTACGGTGAGGACGATCAACAGCTGGTAGAGCGCGATGGCCGCCGACAACGACCCGAATGCCGCCACCGGCAGGACGTGGGTGAGCACGGGGGACACCACCGTCGCCACGACCATCTGCATGGACCAGATCACGACGTAGAGCATTCCCCGACCGAACAGGTCGGAGGTGCCTCCCCTGCCCGCGACTTTGGTCGTTTCCTCCGGGGGCTCCGGGGGCGTGGTCGTTCCTTCCGGGGTCATGGCAGCGGCCACAGGTCCTGCTCGATCCGGTCCAGCAGGGCGGTGGAGTCCTCACGGAATTTGCGGGCGAACAGGGCGGGTGCAACCTCCCGGGTGCGGGCAGCGCGCAACGCCGAAAGGTCGGTTTCGTCCAACCACCGCGGGTTGGGGCTGGGACGTCTGCCCCAATCGATGTACCAGGCGTTCCCATCGTGATGGTAGGAATCCCTTTCGGCGCCGAACTCGGGAGAAGCCAACAGGGTGGGGATCATGGTTTCGTCGGGAACCCACACGGTCCTGAAATAGTCGACGATGTCTGGTCGGGAATCGATGATTCCCAGCAGCAGCTCAGCGTGACGGCGGGCAAGCACCTTGAGCTGCGACCCGCCTGCGGGACGGAGTCCCCGGGGCCAGCGTCGCGGAAGCGGAGACCAGACCCGTCGTCGATTCTCGGGGCGATTGCGGAAAACGAAACGGTCGTACCCACGCATCACCCCCCAATCGGCGATTGGTAGCGGCTGCACATCGACCCACGACCGCTCCCGGAAGGACCGGGACATGCGTTTCACGAGCGTTTGCGCGTCCACCAGCGGATAGTCCGCCCCCGTCATCAACACGACGTGCTGGATCTCCGGTTCACTGCATGCCGCCCGGTAACCGGTGAGCTCGGCCTCCACCAGTCCGAAACTGGCCCAGCCAGAGGAAACACGTGGCAACAGACGCACCCGTTGGGGGAGTCCATCCGTCATCTCGTGGTGCATCTCGGGAGAGGTGCCGGCATCGACGTGGAGGAAGATGGGAAGCCCATCCAATGCCTTCACGAGGCGGTGAAGGTGTCCGGGTTTGTCATGGGCGAGGATGACGACTGCGACGCTCATGATCCGTCGCCCTTCGGAAGTTCGTACACCGTGACCCCATCCCCCTGGTAGGCGACGGTGACCCCCGGGGTTTCCCGGAGTGCCTGTTCGAGTCGGGTCTGGTCGGAGGCGAGTTGCTGGCCGTAGCGTTCGTCGAAGGCCTTCATTCGTTCGCTCGCCAGCACGTAGCGTACCTTTGCCCGCGCTTTCATCCAGTGCTGCATGAGCATCTCCAGGTCTGCCTGGGGGGCGTAATCGGCGCCGGTTTTCGCAGGATAGATCTCGGTGGTCTCGTCGCGCAGCAGCAATTCCCGGGAAATGTAGAACGTGTCCTTGCCCGAGATGAGCACCGGTTCGGCCAGTGTGGTGCCGAGAGCGAACACCTTGGTTTCATCAGTGACGTGTTCCTCCACCCAGGCCGCGGCCTTCACGTTTTCGGGGTTGATCACGCGTGTGTAGTCCATCCCGGTGGTTCCGATGACGAACACTGCTGTCAGGGCGACCACACCGGCGTTGCGGACTGGATGCCACGGAACCGTCCAGAACCGCCGGCCCGTTCGGGGCAGGTTGATGGACCCGATGATCGCGAGCCACGGAAGACAGAACAACGAAACCCTGAAGATGCCCTCCGAACCGTAGGAGTTCGCGGCAAACAGAGCAACCGGACTCGCTGCGGCCAGTGCGAGCCCCAGGGTCATGCGGTTGTGGAAGCGGATGAGGGCGACGAGCGCGGCGACGCCGATGCACACGAGCGCGATGGACGGCACCCAGAACGTGACCCGGTTGACGAGGTCCGCGGTGAGGGCGCTGGAACTCGGCCTGGAGGGGGTTTTGAAGTTCGCGAGGACGTTGAACATCTCGTCGAGGGACACGTACGACTTCAACACACCGCGGTTGAGCAGCGCCCAGATCACGGCGGGGGCGACGAGCACTACCGGCGACCACCACACCTTCATCAAGCGAACCACCACCAAGGCGATGCAGATCAGCGTCGCCAGGAAGGGACTGAGCTGATGGGTGGGGGCGACTGCGATCGAAAGCGCCAGGGCCGCCCAGACCCGCGGCCACTTCAGACCTGTGCTGTTGCGCAGCAACGCGGTGGTGGCGGTCGTGACGAGGGCCAGACCCGCGACCTGGGGGGCGTAGAAGCTGGTGGTCAGGCTGGAACCGAGCGCGAAGACCAGCCCCGCCCACCAGGCGCGTTCGTCGTCGACGAAGTAGCGCGCCAGCTGCGCGACCGCCAGGCAGTTCACGCCCGCGCCGACGGCCCCGAACACGGCGGCGTACATCATCAGGTCCGGCCAGCCCGCGGCCTGCTGCACCATCGCGCTGGACGCGAACAGACCCGAGTAGGCCTGGTAGATCCCGGCTTCGCGGTCCAGACCCCCATGGGTGATGAGAAGGTTCACCAATCCGATGTGACGGGCCGCCACCTGCACCGTCGGGGTGCCGTACATCACGGCCTGGCTCATGGGGACGACGGTGGCCAGCAGCACGATGCTCCAGCTACGCCCACCGACGCTGGAGAAGGCCCAGCACACGGCGAACACGATGGCGCCCAGTCCGAGGAACCACAGCGGGCCGGCGGCCAGCGCAGCACCGTAGAGGGCCGGCGGCTGGGGCTGTATGCCCGCGGCGAGCACGGCGACGAGGAAGCCCGCCGTGGCAAGACCGATCGGTCCGATCATTGCTCGGCCTGTCCGGCGCATCCACGTCGCCTCCAGCGTTGGGGGGCGTTTGCACGCCACCCACACGGCCACCGCCGTCGATGCGAGCAGAATCAGCGTGGCCATCACCCGCGGATGCCAGAAGCTGGCGAGCGCCATCGGCAACGAGCACAGGATCAGCACCGCGAGGCTGCCGACGAACCACGACAGGATGAGATCGAGACCACGCAGCCGGTACACCACCGCAATAGCCAGACCGGGGACGGTGTGCAGCAGGATTGCCACCAGTAGACCTTGGAATCCGCCGTTGCCGCCGGTGATCGTCAACAGCACACCCACCATTCCGAGGAAGGCCACGAGCAGGGCCACCCAGAACCGGTTCAGCTTTTCCTCGTCCTCCTTGGCGGCCGAGGTGATGGCGACGGGTTCCATCTCCGGGTCGGGAACGATGGAAATGCGCGCGGGGGTGGTGGCTTTTTCTTCACCCTTCAAGGAGTCGATACTCATCTAGGATTCCCCTCGTTGCCATGCGCGGTGTCGCGCTGTATGGGCGGTCGATAACGTCCGTCCTCAGGTAGGGTCATGTCATGCTGGAACGAACTCTGCGCAGCAGCGACAACCCCGAGTGGGCCGGCGCGGTGTGGATCGGCGAACTTGATCTTAGCGACCTGACATCGGCAACGAAGGATTCGTGGCTTGAGTTGGCCGGTGGATCGGATTATCACAGGGCCCGTTTCCTGGTGCGCGAGGGGCAGACGGTGCGTGGTTTTGTCACGGTCGACATCGCGGAGGGACAGGTTCGGGTCGACGAGCTTCGGCGTGCCGTCGAGGAACTTCCGGCTGCCGTCCCGGAACCGGAACCGTTCCGGCCACCGATCAGCGTAGTGATCTGTACCCGCGACCGGGGAGGGCTGCTCCGCGAGGCGGTCGGTTCCGTCCTGGCTAGCGACTACCCGGACTTCGAGGTCGTGGTGGTCGACAACGCCGGGTCCACGTCCGAGACCCGTGACGTGGCCTTGCGTCATCCCGATCCCCGGGTGCGCTACGTCCCCGAGCCGCTTGCAGGGCTCTCCTATGGCCGTAACCGGGGGATGCGGGTGGCCGCCCACGAATACGTCGCTTTCATCGATGATGACGTGGTGGTGGATCGCCACTGGTTGACGGGGATCGCTCGCGGTTTCGGTCGCGATCCCCGTGTCGGGTTGGTGTGTGGGCTGGTGCCCAGCGGTGAGATCCGCACTCGCACTCAGGCGTGGTTTGACCAGCGTGTGACCTGGGCTGATGCGCGGAAACCCTGTGTGTACTCGCTGTCCTCGCCGCCTGCGGAGCTGCCGCTGTTCCCCTTCCAGGTGGGTGCCTACGGCACAGGGGCCAATACCGCGTTGACCAGGACGGCCTTCGAGCGCCTTGGTGGATTCGACGTCACCCTGGGGGTTGGCCAGCCCACCAAAGGTGGAGAGGACATCGACATGTACCTGCGCATGCTCGCAGCCGGGTATTCCATCAGCGTGGAACCCTCGGCCATCACGTGGCATCGTCATCGCTCCGACCTTCCCGCGCTCAAAGCCCAGGCCCGTGGGTACGGCACCGGAATGGGGGCGTGGATCACGAAGATCCTGTGCACGCCGTCGCTGCTGCGACTGGCGGTGGGCAAGGTCCCGGATGCGATCTCCAGGATGCGGACGATAGCGCGGGGAGGCTCGTCGAATCCGGAGGACACCGACGCAGAATTTGGGCTTCCGCAGGGATACACCGCTGCGCTTGGGGCGTTGGAGATGCGCAGTGCTCTCACCGGTCCCTTCCGTTACGCCCAGGCATGTCTGGGAAAGGTGCGCAACCGCTGGCGGTCAGGGACGGGGACGTCTGGGGGACATCGGTCCCCAGCATCGTGATCCGCCCCGTGAGCTGAGGGTGCGTGGCCAGCAGTTCGTCGTGGAGATCCGGCAGCAGGAGCAACACCTCCTCGGGGTTGGCGGTGATGAGTTCTGCCGGGCTGATCACGGGCACGCGACTTCCGGGCATGCACCGTCCCTGCTTGGCCGGTGACGCATCGCCGACCGCGAGGATCGCGCCGGCGGCCTCGCCCATCATCGCCAGTCCCGCGACAGCCTTCGACGCGGCACCGTAGGCGAACAGACGCGTGCCCGCGGCGCGGTGGCCCTCCAGATAGGAGCGCAGCTGGTTCGTTGAGGCCGAGACCGCATCCGCCAGACAGGCGAGCCCCTCCGGGGTTGACAGTCCCCGCCGGGCCTCGTCGTCGTAGGCGGCCAACAGACCGGCGTCGGGTTCTCCGCCTCGGCTGGCGAGCACCACCGCGACCCCACCGTAGAGGTCGTAGCGCAGCACACTGACGGGGGTGAGACCGACCGTGCCGAGCGCGGTTCTCAGCGACGTGAGGGTGAAATAGCCGTGGTGGCCGTGACGCAGCGCGGTCCAGGTGTGCTGCGCGACGATGTCGCCGAGCGGCTGGATGAGGAAAACGGCCAGACCGTCGCCGGCCAGCGCCTCGGCGTGGCGGGCGAGAACGGCGGGGAGGTCGCGTTCGTGCATCAACCCGAAGCTGTCGACCACCAGATCTGCGGGCCCGTCGGTTGGGGTCAGGTCGAGCAGCGGCAGCCAGCTGCCGCCGTGCGGGGAACCGAACTCAACGACCGTGGCTCGATCGGCGAGGTGACCGAGCCGTCCCAGGTCCGCGACCGCCTGGCGGGCCTGGTCGACGACCGCCTGCGGTTCTGGCACCGGAACTTCCGGTTCGGTGGTGTCGTCGGCGTCGAGCTGCGCCAACCCGCAGCCGCGGCACAGCCGCATGGCCAACGCGTGGGTGGGGGCGGGGAGTGGGTCGGTGGGCAGCGGCCAGTGACGCGGCGACGGTTGGGCGCCGAGGTCGAGCACGATCACGCCGTCGCGGGAGCCGCACAGGATGCACTCAGCCATGTCGGGTCTCCTTCTTCGGCATGATGGAGGCATGGAGGTACGCGAAACCGGTATCAGCGGGGTGGTGACGTTTACTCCCCGCCCGCATCGCGACGACCGGGGCGTGTTCACCAGGACCTTCGATGCGGCCATTGGTGCGCGTCACGGGGTGGTGTTCGGCGAGCACGCCCAGGACTCCCAGTCGCGGTCGGCCCTCGGTGTGCTGCGGGGTCTTCACGGCAGGCTGGGCGACGGCGAGTCCAAGCTCATGCGGGTCTCCGCCGGTGCGGTGTTCGGCGTCGTGGTGGATGCGCGCATCGGGTCGCCGACCTTCGGCTCCCACGTCTCGCTGATGCTCGACGACCACGACTTCGTCGCGTTGTGGGTCCCGACCGGGTGTCTCGTCGGGTTTCAGGTGCTGCGAGGCCCCGCGGATGTGCAGTACCGGATCGACCGTCCGCACGACCCGGCTGAGGACGTCGCGGTGCGGTACGACGATCAGGATCTGGGCATCGCGTGGCACCCCGGCGACCCGATCGTGAGTGACCGCGACCTCGCGGCGATTTCCTGGGCGGACCTGGTGGCCCGGCTTCGCAGCTCCTGAGCGTTGCGGCCTCATGTCGTGGCCCGGAGCCCGGCGTCGATCCGGGAGGATTCCTGCAGTTCACGGATCCGGGCGAGTCGCACGAACCGGTGGGTGAACAGGTCCTCGGTCATGCCGTGGTCGCGGTAGGCGGCGGCCAGTTCCCGTGCCCCGTCGGCGATGCCGCGGCGCACGTTCGCGCCCGGCAGCAGACGACGCAGCCGGGAGAAGTCCACCCGGTAGGAGCGCGGGTCGTTGCCGGCCTCGCCGGTGATCCGCACCGCCGCTCCGGTTTCGGCGGCGACCACGTCTGCGATCTCCGCGACGGTGACGTTGTTGGCCTCGGTGCCGACGTTGATCTTCTCGCCCCGCACCGCATCGGCGGGGGCCACCAGGGCGGCTGCGAACACCTCGGCGATGTCGGCGGCGTGCACGAGCGGTCGCCACGGGGTGCCGTCGGAGAGCACCAGTACCTCGCCGGTCAGCAGGGCGTATCCGACGAGGTTGTTGAGCACGATGTCGGCGCGCAGTCGCGGGGAGAAACCGAAGGCGGTGGCGTTGCGCAACGAGACGGTGCAGAAGTCCGCGTCGGTGAGCTCGTCGAGGTCCTTCTCGACCCGCACTTTGCTGATCGCGTACGGGGTGACCGGCGCCAGGTCGGCGTCCTCTGCGACGAGCCCGTCGCCCGCCGCGCCGTAGACGCTGCACGTCGAGGAGTACAGGAAACGCCCCACACCCGCCTGTTTCGCGAGTCGCGCGAGCCGCACTGAGGCCGCGTGGTTGATGTCGTAGGTGATCTCGGGGGCGAGATGCCCGAGGGGGTCGTTCGACAACGCCGCGAGGTGAATGACCGCGTCGAATCCCTCCAGGTCGGCGGCGCCCACGTCTCGCAGGTCGAGGTGCAGGCCGGGCGGGTCGGCGGGAGCAGGGCCGAGCACGCAGTCGGCGAACCAGCCGCCGTCGAGGCCGGTGACATCGTGGCCCGCTGCGCGCAGCACCGGGGCCATGACGGTACCGAGGTAGCCCTGGTGGCCGGTGAGCAGGACCTTCATGTGGGAACTCCGATCTTCACGGTGGTGGTGGGCACGACGAAAGCCTCGGCGTCCCGGTGGTTGCAGTGGATGCCGCGCAGCCTCATGAGCGCGGTGAATGCCTCCGCGTCGAACCAGGGATGTCCTTCGGCCTGGCTGGGGTAGTGGCGGGTGATGACGTCGGCCTTGAGGTGTGCCACCTCGTCGGGAACGGGCACGAACGTGGCCGGGGTGGGCAGGTCGGGTTCGTACTTTGCGATCTCGTATCCCCACACCGGTTGGCGGCGGAAGGTCTGAGCCAGCAGCTCGGCGACGAGCCGGTGGTCCTGGTGCGCGTCACCGTGCTGGGGACCGATCACCAGGTCCGGTTCCCCTGCTTCACGCAGCGCCACGACGGCCTGTTTCACCTCGCCCCAGTGGGCCGGGAGCCGGTTGTCGGGAAAACCGGCGACCCGCACGTCGAGGTCCGCCCCAGCGCACAGCTCCGCCAGGGCGGCTCGTTCCTCGTCCTCGCGGACGGTTCCCGCGCCGGTGAGAACCAGAGCCGTCACACGCATCCCGGGGGTGGCCTCGCACAGCATACGAACGGTGGCCCCTGCTCCGATCGCTATGTCGTCGCAGTGTGCCCCCGCCAGCACCAGGTGGTGTACCGGTTCGAGGATCATGGCACCGTCACCACGCCGCGACGACCCCACGGCACGTTTCCGGAACCGTACATCGCGTCCAGGTGTGCGCGTTCCTTGAAGGTGTCGGCGGGCAGCCAGAACCCGTCGTGCCGGTAGGCGATCAGCCGCCGGGTGGGCAGGAGCTCCGCGAATGCGGCGTCCAGGTCGCGTCCGCCGCCGAGGTGATCGAAGAACGACTGGCGCATGATGAGGTAACCGCCGTTCTCACGGATCGGGAGTTCCTCCAGGAGGTGGAATCCAGAGACGGTGTCGTCCTCACGGGTGTTGATCACGTGGAAGGTGGCGTGTGGGCGCACCGACAGCATCATCGCCGCGGCGGCAGGGGAGGCGTGCATCCGCTCCACCATGTCGTCAAGGGAGACGTCGGTGAGCACGTCGGAGTAGTTCGCGGAGAACATCTCCTCGTCGGCGACGAGGGGCCGGGCCAGTCGCAGGCGGTCGCCGACCAGGGTATCCGGACCGGTGTCGAGGTAGTCGACGTGCCAATGCCGGGCCCGCGGATGGTTCGCGACCACGCTCGCCACCGCTTCCTGGATCTGGTCGGCGGCGTGACCGAGGCACAGCACAAAATCGGTGTGGCCGTAGGCGGCGTAGTGACTCATCACGTGCACCACCAGGGGAAGATCACCGACGAGCTGGAGCGGTTTGGGTAGCCCTTCGCCGCTCCATCCGAGCATGCGCATGCCGTGACCGCCACAGAAGAGTACGACTTTCATTGTTGTCCCAGGGTTTCGACTTCAAGTTCGGGCAGTGGCCACACGAGCCGGGTGCCGGGCCTCAGAGTGGCCGTCAGCTGGGCGGTGATCTCGTTGCGGAGATTCCACGGCAGCACGAGCACGTCGTCGGGACAGTCCTCGATGAGGTGCTCCGGGGACACCACCGGAATGCGGGTACCGGGGGTGTATCGACCGTGTTTGAAGGTGTTGCGGTCCGCGGCGTAGGCCAGCAGATCGGGGCGGATGCCGCAGTAGTTGAGGAGGGTGTTGCCCTTCCCAGGTGCACCGTACGCGACCACCCGCCGACCTGCCCGCCGAGCCTCGATCAGGAACGAGACCAGGTCGTCGCGGATTCCGGCGACCCGCTCAGCGAGACCGAGGTAGCCGTCCGGGCTGTCGAGTCCGGCGGTTCTCTCCACCGCCTCGACTTCCGCCACCCGTGGATGTTCGGCGACATCCGCTTCCTCGGGCACCGCCCACAGTCGGATCGAACCGCCGTGCGTAGGCAACAGCTCCACGTCGACGAGTCTCAGTCCGCCTGCCGCGAGCCCGTGTCGGGCGGCGAGTACCGTCCAGTACTGGAAGTGCTCATGATAGATGGGGTCGAATTGTGCGGCGGTGATCAGCGACAGCGCGTGGTGAACTTCGATGGACACCCGCCCGGTGTCGGCGACCAGTCCCCGCAGCCCTGCGGCGAAACCGGTGATGTCGGGGATGTGTGCGAAGACGTTGTTGGCAACGACGAGATCAGCCGGGCCGTGTTCGTCGCGCACCCTGGCAGCCAGCGCTTCGTCGAGGAAGGCCCGCAGCATGGGGATGCCCTTGGCGCGGGCCGCTTCGCTGCAGTTGACGCTCGGTTCGATGCCCAGGCAGCGGATGCCGCGGTTCACGACGTGCTGGAGCAGGTAGCCGTCGTTGGCCGCCACTTCGACGACGAAACCGTCCGGGTCGAGGCCGAGGGCATCCACGGCCTGGTCGACAAACTTTCGGGCGTGCGCGACCCACGAGGTGGAGTAGGAGGAGTAGTAGGCGTAGTCGCCGCCGAAGGTGTCCTCCGGTGTGATGAGGGCCGGAATCTGCAGCAGCAGGCAGTCGGGGCACAGCCGGAGGTGAAGCGGGTAGGTCGCCTCGGGAAGGTCGAGCTGTTCCTCGGATAGGAAGGATTCGCATGGTGGGCTGGCACCGAGGTCGAGTACGGAGACGAAATTGCTGTTGCCGCACAGTCGGCAGGTGATACTCACCGAGGGTTTCCTTCCTGCTTGCGTCGACGCCGTCGAATGGCGAAGTGCCCGACGACGTAGCCGATACCGGTCATCGCGAACGCGGATGCGATCGCGAATGCTCCCCCCAGACCGCGCCCGCGTGTGCGGGGGGCCGAGAACAGTTCCCGCAGGAAACCACGCGGCAGGACGCGCGTGGCGTAGGACATCTCCGTGGACAGCGACGCCTTGCGTGTGGTGCGTTCACTCACGGCGGCTTTCGAGATGCCTTCGGCGTAGGAGCGACGCCACAGGTAGCTCCACGTGAGGCGGTCGGAGCTGACGTGGTGCCGCACCCGGCTTCGTGGTTCGAAGAGGATCGTGGCGTCGGGATGGTGGCGGGTCGCGCGGATGCACAGCTCGGTCTCTTCGCAGCCGTACGGCACGCGACCCACGCGACCGAGGTCCTCGCCGAACAACCCGGCGGTGTCGAACACGCTGGTCCGAAACGCCATGTTGCATCCCATGACGTTGCGCACCGGGGCGAGAGTGGTGGGTTGTCCCTCGTAGGTGCAGCCGACCACCCAGTCCAATTCACCCCGGCCACTGCGGGCCTCGGGCAGCGAGACGGGCCGGGTGGCTCCGTCGGGCCAGCGGGGTGTGGCAGCGCCACCAGTGATAAGCACCTCCTGATCCGTGAAGGGGACCAGGAGGTGTTCGAGCCAACCGGATTCGGGGGTGGCATCGTCGTCGAGAAAAACGATCACATCTGTGTCGACGAGTCCGATTGCCGTGTTGCGGCCCCCGGACAGACCCCGTCTACGAGTGTTCGCCACGACATCCACCAAGGGGCCCGAAAGCTCACCCGCCTTGGTGAGGAGGTCGTCGTTGTGGTCGACGACCACGAGCACGCGTCCGGTACGTCCGGAGGCTTCGAGTTGACGGGCGGCCTCCAGCACGCCGTCGCGGAGGTCCGTCCAACGGTCCAGTGTGTAGGCGCAGACGACAACGGTGACGCTTTCTGGGGCGTGACCGTTGTCGTCTGCAGGAGATCCGGAAGGGTCGTCAGACATGCACGTGTTCCCACTCGCGTGAGCGCAGGCGGCAGGTGGGCGGATGGTGGCGTGCCGGGGCGGCGACCAGTCGGGTGCGTTTGGCGCGACCGTTGCGTGCCGTCTCGCTGGTGATGGTGCGCAGCACCCGTTGTCCGTCGGCGAAGGTACGCAGGTTGCTCTCGCCGTGGATGCGGCTCAGTTCAAAGCTGGGCACCTCGGTGACCGACAGGCCCGCCTGTGCGGCGCGCACCGTGATAAGTGTCTCGATTTCGAAGCCGTCGCCCCAGATGCGGCTCCCGTCTGCGGGTTGGGGCAGATCCGGGTCGGGCAGTTTCAAGGCCGGGACGATGCTCTTCCAGAATGCGTTGTAGCCGTAGCACAGGTCAGTGAATTTCGTGCCCAGGCTGAGGTTGCTCAAGACGTTCAGGCCCCAGTTGCCGGCTGAACGTAGACGGGTCAGGTCCACGGAGCCCCCGCCCGGCATGTACCGCGATCCCTTCGCGAAATCCGCGCCATCGATGAGTGCGTCGACGAACGCGGGGATCTCGCACGGATCGGCTGAGCCGTCGGCGTCGAGGGTAACGAGAATGTCGCCGGTGGCGGCGTGCATGCCGCAGATCAGGGCGTTGCCCTTGCCGGTGCGGGTCTGGTGGACGATCTGAAGATTGGACAAGTGATTGCGTGCGACGTCTATGGTGCCGTCCTGCGACCCCGCGTCCACGAGAACCACCTCGTAGACGTCGGGCATGTCGGGGAGCAGCGCCTCCAGGTTCTTGGCCTCATCCTTGGTTGGGATGATGACGGACACGCGTGGGATGTGTGGCCGGGTGTGCATGTGATACCCCCTTGCGTCGAGATCAAGAAGTGCGCAGCTCTGTAGAGCGGATGACGAGTGTCTGCACGTCCGGGTGGTGGCAGTGCAACACAACGCCATGAGCAAGAACTGCGCATTGCTGATGATCATATGACGATTTTTTGTGCCGGGGGCTGATTGGGGCAATTTTCGGTGTGTCTGAAGGCATTCGAACGAATGGGGCGGGTGATGTTATCGATAACATGGCCGGCGTTTCCAAGCGTGTCGGAAGTTGAACACCACATAATCTTATGGTTAAGGGAGGGTCCCGAGTCAGGGTTGACGGAATGTAATGGCTGAAAGTCTGACAAGAAATCTATTTTTTCCGTAGTTTTTCGGAAAAGTGATTGAGTCAGCGTGGATATGACGAAGGAGCGGCCCGAGTCGAAACCACTTGGAGGGTAGGCAACCAGGGTCGGGAGCCCGTCGCCTCAGTCGGTCGGTGGTTCGTAGGACAGGCCCGGCAGTTCGAGGCGCCTGCTCCCGCCCCCCGGTTCCGGGATGCGCAACACCCGCCAGGCCTCTCCCTCCAGGACATCGAGGCCTTCGGAGGTCCAGCTGGCGTAGCTCTCCACCCCGGGGACGCGGGGTCGCACGGAGATGAAGGCGCGCTCCAGGGTGCCGTCGAGGTGGGAGATCCGGATCAGTCCCGAGGCGTCGGCGGTGGCGATGAGATCGCCGGTGGGGTGCCAGGCGAGCCCGGTCACGGCGCGAGTATGGCCGGTGAGGGTGGTGAGTTTCTCTGCGGTGTGGGGGTTCCAGATGATGCAGGTGCGGTCGTTGCTGCTGGTGGCGACGAGAGTGCCTTCCGGGTGCCAGGCGACTCCGTTCACGGAGGCGGTGTGCCCGGTGAGGGCGAGGATCCTCTCCCCGGTGTCGGGCTGCCAGATGATGCAGGTGCCGTTGCTGCTGGCGGTGGCGATGCGGGTGCCGTCTGGGTGCCATGCAATATCGGTCACCCAGCCGGTGCGGCCGGTGAGGGTGGTGATTCTCTCTGCGGTGTGGGGATTCCAGATGACGCAGGTGCCATCCCAGCTGGTGGCGGTGGCGATGAGGTCGCCGGTGGGGTGCCAGGCGACTTCTGTCACCTTGTTGGTGTGGTCGGTGAGGGTGGTGATTTTCTCTGCGGTGTGGGGATTCCAGATGATGCATTCCCCCCAGTCGGTGGTG
>JABCNW020000099.1 GCA_013333945.2 Propionibacterium sp. | reverse complement strand
GGTGGGCAAGTCGACGGTTCCGGTCGGCACCGCGCAGCGGCTCGCCGAGCGGCTGGAGGCCAGCGGTAAAAATGTGCTGCTGGCGTGGAACCCGGAGTTCCTGCGCGAGGGCCACGCCGTCGCCGACACCCTCCACCCCGACCGCATCGTCTACGGACTCCCCGAGGACCGCGCAGCGGGAGAACACGCCAAGGCACTCCTCGATGCCTGCTACGCGCCCATGCTGGCCGAGGACATCCCCCTGGTGGTGGCGAACCTTCCCACCGCCGAACTGGTGAAGGTGGCCGCCAACGCCTTCCTCGCGACGAAAATCTCCTTCATCAACGCCATGGCGGAGCTGTGCGACGCGACCGGCGGTGACGTCACCCGACTGGCGGAGGCCATCGGCCACGACGACCGGATCGGGGGCAAATTCCTCCCGGCAGGCATTGGTTTCGGTGGCGGCTGCCTGCCGAAGGATCTTCGGGCCTTCATGGCGCGCGCCGGAGAACTCGGCATCGACCAGGCCCTCACCTTCCTGCGCGAGGTGGACGCCATCAACCTACGCCGCCGCGACCACGCCGTCACGCTCACCGAAAAAGCGGTCGCGGGGCGGCTGGCGGGCCGGAAGGTGGCGGTGCTCGGGATCACCTTCAAACCCGACACCGACGACCTGCGCGACTCCCCCGCCCTCGACATCACCTCCCGGCTGTGGGCGCGCGGCGCGGACGTGCGGGTCGTGGACCCGGCAGCCGGTACCGAGCTGCGCCGTCGCCAACCCGAAATGCGGGTCTGTGACACCGTCGAAGAAGCCCTGACAGGGGTTGATGCGGTACTTCTACTCACCCCATGGCAGGAATTCCTCGGACTGGATCCAGTGAAACTGAGAAGAATCGTTGCCTCACCCGCCATCATCGACGGTCGGAATGTTCTCGACCCCAAAGTGTGGCAGGAATCCGGTTGGAGATATTACGGAATGGGCCGAGGAGTCTCGATCTGGTAACCGTTCTGGAGGTTTCTTGCCATCCGAACGGCCATATCTGAAGGTTTCGGTGCGTCCCGACTTGACATCACCCCAAGATCGGTCAAAGTATGTTTGCGTACTCAAATTCCTTAAGGAGACACAATGACCAAGCGTGAACTGATCCAGGCCATAGCGGCCAAGGCCGGGCTCACCAACGCACAGGCCGAGGCCGCGCTCGATGCCTTCGGTGCCGTTATCACCGAGGCACTCGTCGCCGACAAGAAGATCCAGCTTCCCGGTGTTTTCACCGCTTCCACCGCACAGCGCGCCGAGCGCGAGGGACGCAATCCCTCCACCGGCAAGGCCATGACCATTCCGGCCCGCCGCGTCGCGAAGTTCACTCCGGCCAGCGCCCTGAAGAACGCTCTGTGAGTTTTCTTCACACGAACTACTGAAGTGCCCCACCCACAGGTGGGGCACTTCTTTTTTGCCCCACACCGCGATAATGATTACCTCAGGATTCAACGAGGCTTATTCGTAGCCCTCCTCAAGTGTTGTCTGACTAAGGGTTTCACTGGCCGAGGTGTTGCCTGTGAATAAGCCTCAACGTCTCGAACTGGTCCGTGAAACCCTGTTCTTTTCATGATTCCCCCGCCGTCGCACGAAATTCCCGACGGCGTCGACGAAGCCTGAGAAGTCCGAATGCCATATCCCAGACGTCCGATGTCCTGATCCGGGTTCTACCACTCGCATGGCCGCTGTGAAGAACAACAGGAACCTCGATGACACGTGTGCGGTCAAGCTGCGCCAGGTAGACGATCTCCGTGCTCGTCAGATAGCCGTGTTCCCGGAGGGACGGAATGCGTCGCTGCAACCATTCCCTATCCACGAAAAGAGTTCCCTGACAGTCCGCCACGCTCATGCCGAGGATCACCCGGCGTAGGAATCGGTACCCCCACGACATGACGGTGCGTGGGATCGACCGGGGAACCACACTGGCCGGGTGGGCCTTCGAGCCGATCACCAGGGCCGTTGGGCTCCCGATCGACTCCCAGGAACGGATGTCCGTGACACCGAAGGGGAGGTCGTCAGCGGTGAGAAGAACCACATCCCCTCTCGCTCCCGAAGCCCCCGTGAGATATGCGGCGCCGAGCCCGACCTCGGATCGAACCGCCCGGACGGGAAAACCCCAGGACCCCTGGGCGAGCTCCTCGGCGATCTCCCAGGTGTTGTCGGAGGACCCGTTCTCCACGATGATGACCTCGACATCGTCACGACCCAATTCCCGCGTCAACTGCTGCAGCGTCTCTCGCAGGCGCGGACCACTGTTGTGCGCAGGCACCACGATGGACAATCCCGGCACGTCACTCATCCGCCGTGACCTCCGCCGGAGCTTGTGCTTCTTCCGCGGACGGACGCTTCGCATACACCCAGCCCTTGTAGGCGAAGTAATTCCACACAGTGGTGCTGGCGGTGGCGATGAGCTGGGAGGAACCCAGTCCCAGGCCGAAGTGGTCGTGACACACGGTCACGATGAACGCCACGACCACGGAATTGAACGCAACAAGGGCCGAATAACGAAACAACGACGCACGCACCGAAGCCTCGGAACGGAAAGCGAACAGGCGCTGCAGGGAATAGGTGAAGAAGAAGGAGGCCCAGAAGGCCAGCAGCGCGGAGAGGCTCGTGGGAATCCCCACGACCTCACGAAAGATGTTCAGAAGTAGAACGTTGAAGGCAAAAGCCAGGCCGCCGGCCACCAGATAGCGCAACGCGCTACTGTGCAGGAGCTTGGAGATACTCAAATCATTCCTTTGCCACAACCCCCTTAATCTGTTCCTCCGAATGGAGCGGTGACCAAGTGTATCCCAGCTTTGTGAAACAGGGGAGCCGGTCACGGGTTGGTGATGTGAAGATCCCGCGGCAGGTCGTAGTAGGTCTTCAGGGCCTCCTCGTAGCGGGGCATGAGGAAGGCAAACCCGTAGGACATCGACGGGACCGGAAGGTTGGTGGATACGACGACCTCACTGCCCGGGGCGGCTGCCTTCAAAGGCTGGATGATCTCGGTCTCGACGAAACGTTGATTGGTCTGCAACCCCACCCAGGCGCTGTCGGCCCAGATCACCGCGGGCATTCCCAACACCACCCAGGTGATTCCCACCAGCCCGATGCGTTTCCGACCCACCAGCTCCCGGGTCAGGACGGACACCAGCGACAGCACGGTGACAAGCAACAACGCAGCCGGCAGGAAATGAACCCGATCCCCAGCTGTACCACTGCCGAGAACGAACACGTTGGAACCGACGAATCCCGCCCAGGCCACCACCGGAACCCACCCCAGTCGTTCGCGCTCATGGGCCAACGTCACCCACACCGCCAGGAACACCACGGGCAACAGCACCAGCAGCAGCGTCGCGAACGGAGCGGCCTCCGGGGGCAGCGCCTGCCCGACGTCATCGCCGACGGGCGCGCGATAGGCGTAGGCGCTGGAGACCAGGCCGAGAAGACCAACCCCACCAGCCGTCGACAACGACACCAGACCCCGGCGTCGCGAGGTCACCGCCACCCACACCAGAATCGCGACCAACCCCAGCCAGATCCAGACCGTACGGCCCCAGAACACGTTGAAGGAGACCGCGACGGAGTGGGTGAGTTGTTCGACGACGGAGCCGGCCCCCGCATTGTCCGCCACCTTTCCGCTGCGCTTCCACAGACCCGGCGCGCACATGTGGGCGGCGAAAGCCACCAGTGACGTGCCGGTCAGCGCCCAGGCCTTGATGGATAGCCTGCCGCGGGCGGTGACGATCACAACGAAGGCCACTGCCGCCAGGGTGCCCGCGACGATTTCATGCAGCGAATCGGTCAGCGCAAGTCCGACAGCGGTGAGAATCACCCATCGCCATGGCAGGTCGTCGCCGTCGAGGATCCGAACCATGCTGGCCAGTCCCACGGCCGCTGCACCGAGCGGGAAGACGTAGTTCATGGCTCCCGCCGTCCAGAACACGGCGTCGCCGGAGAACGAGGGATTGAGCCACAACAGGAACGGGACGACCATGAGGCCCACCGGATACAGCCATGCGCGATCACCACGCGCACGGGTGGCAGCCAACCAAGCACCCACCGCCAGGCCGGTGGCGGTCAGCATCAACGGCGCGAATAGCGGATAGAACCACGGACCGGGGCGCAGCACAGCACGCAGCAGACTGTCGGAGGTGCGCCCGTTAATCTCACCCCATTCGTGGGCCAGGAACCTCAGCCAGTCGCCGAACGAAAACCTCCCGGCGACATCCCCCGCCTGCGTGATCAGGAGATAGTCGTCGCCGGACATGAACCACCAGCGGTGCAGCAACCACCAGGCCAGCACGCTGATCCCGGCAGCTCCTGCTACGAGCCACCGGGATCGGAAACGTGGAGAATCGGATTCAGCGGACGTCAACGAACTGGTTCGTGGCGGCCGATTCGATCATCGCCTCACAGACACGCACCACCTGGGCGCCCTGCTCCAACGTGACGACGTCGGAGTCGCGGCCGAGGATGGCGTCACGGAAGTTCTCGTGTTCGGTACGCAGCGGCTCCGGTTTCGCGATGGCGAAACGGGTCACGGCGCCTTCGGAGACCCCACGGAACTGGGCGATGTCGTCCCACGTGGTGGCGATGCGACCATTGGCGTAGAAGGTCAGATCAGCGGTGAGGGTGTCCGCGATGAACATGCCCTTCTCGCCCGTCACGATGGTCAACCGTTCCTTGGTCGGGGTCAGCCAGTTGACGAGATGGTTGGACATCAGGCCGCCCGACAGCTGGCAGGTGGCCGAGACCATGTCCTCGTACTCGCGTCCCGCCTTGAACATGGTGCGGGCCGCAACCAGCTCGTAGTCGCGCTGCGTGACCCACGCGGTCAGATCGATGTCGTGGGATGCGAGGTCCTTGATGACCCCGACGTCCGCGATGCGCGCCGGGAACGGGCCCTGACGACGGGTGCAGATCTGGTATAGGTCGCCCAGCTCGCCCGCTTCGAGGCGCTTGCGCAGCTCCTGTAGCGCCGGGTTGTAGCGCTCGATATGGCCGACGGCCCCGACAAGCCCCTTCGACGCGAACGCCTTGACGAGACGCTGGGCGTCCTCGAAGGTTTTCGCGAGGGGCTTCTCGATGAGCGCGTGCACGCCGGCCTCGGCCACTTTGAGGCCGATCTCCTCGTGATACATGGTGGGAGCCGCGATCACGACGTAGTCGAGGTTCTGCTCCAGCAGGGCGTCGATGTCGGGCAGGACGGGCAGTCCCTCGGCGACGCCATGCGGGTCGCCCTGGGCATCAGCCACCGCGACGAGGTCAACCCCGTCGATGGCACGCAGGTTGCGGGCGTGGTGGCGCCCCATCATTCCGAGGCCGATGAGACCGGCACGCAGATTACTCATCAGGCACCAGCCTTCGCGAGGGTGTTGACGGCATTCACGATGCGCTCCAGGTCCTCCTGGGTCAGCGACGGATGGACCGGCAACGACAGGCATTCCTTGGCGGCGCGTTCGGTCTCCGGCAGCTCCACCGGCACCTGGAACGGCTTCAGGCGGTGGTTCGGGACGGGGTAGAACATCCCGGATCCGACCTGGTACTCCTCC
>JABCNW020000098.1 GCA_013333945.2 Propionibacterium sp. | reverse complement strand
TCGAGTCCCAGCAGGTTCTTGAACCCGTCAACCTGGAGTCGGGTGAGCATGGCCCCAGCTTAGGACGTCACGCCGGTTGCGGTGCGCTGGACCGGGTCGATCCGAGTGTTCCACCATGATCCTGCCCGCCCGGGGGACGGTCCCCCGACCCCGGGGACCTCTCAGCGACCCGTTCCGGCGTAGACGACGGCCTTCTCCTCATCGTCCAGGCCGAAGGCGGCGTGGGCGCTGCGGACGGCGCGATCCACCTCGTCGGTGCTGACCACCACGGAGATCCGGATCTCGGAGGTGGAGATCATCTGCAGGTTCACATCCTCGGAGGCCAGGGCCTTGAAGAAGGTGTGGCCACGCCCGAATGGGACCGCATTCCGACGCCGACGATCGAGACCTTGCCGATCTGGTCGTCGTAGAGGACCTCCTCGAAACCGATCTTGTGCTTGTTCGCCTCGAGTGCCTCGATGCCCTTGCGACCGTCGGACATGGGCAGGGTGAAGGAGATGTCGGTCTTCACGTCCGAGAGCCTGGAGACGTTCTGCACGATCATGTCGATGTTGATGCCAGCATCCGAGATGACCTCGAAGATGGAGGCGGCGGCCCCCACCTGGTCGGGGACGCCGATGACGGTGATCTTGGCCTCGCTGCGGTCGTGGGCCACGCCCGTGATGATGGCTTCTTCCATGTTGTCTGCCTTCCTGACCTCGTCGTGGGGTTTCACCCAGGTGCCCGGTTTGTCACTGAAGGACGAACGGACGTGGACCTTCACGTTTTCGCGACGCGCGTACTCGACGCAGCGCAAGTGGAGGATCTTGGCGCCGGAGGCCGCCAGCTCCATCATCTCCTCGTAGCCGATCTCGGCGATCCGGCGGGCGCTCGGCACGATCCGCGGGTCGGCGGTGTAGACACCGTCGACGTCGGTGTAGATCTCGCAGTGGTCAGCGCCCAGGGCCGAGGCCAGTGCGACCGCTGTGGTGTCGGAGGCGCCGCGACCCAGCGTCGTGACGTCCTTGGTGGTTTGCGCCACCCCCTGGAAGCCGGCGACGATGACGACACTGCCCTCGTCCAGGGAACGCACGACGCGCCCCGGGGTGATGTCGATGATGCGCGCGTTGCCGTGAGTGGGGGTGGTGAGGATGCCTGCCTGGGAACCGGTGTAGCTGACGGCCTCGGCCCCGAGGTCGGCCAGGGCCATCGCCAGCAGCGCAGCCGACTGGCGTTCCCCCGTGGTCAGCAACATGTCCAGCTCACGGGACTTCGGGTTCGGGCTCACCTTCAGCGCCAGGTCCATCAACTCGTCAGTGGTGTCGCCCATCGCCGAGATGACGATGATGACCTCGTGCCCGTCCGCACGCGTGCGCGCGATCCGGCGGGCGACGCGTTTGATGGATTCAGCGTCGGCCACCGAAGAGCCGCCGTACTTTTGAACAATGCGTCCCACGCAAACCTCCTTCACCGACAGGGAAGGCTACCGGACGCGGCCGGGAACACCCAGAACCTCGTCCAGCATGAGCACTCTTCACTGGGCGCGAAGCGCCGGGATGTGCGTCCTCAGTGGGGTTCCGTCGTCCCGTCGAGATCGAACCAGCCGTCCTCCCAGGTCTGGGTGGCCGCTGCGGTCGTGTTGCCGACCGGTCTGCCGACAGCCGCATACTTCTCGTAGGCCCGTGCTAGGTAGGTCTTGACGGTGGACAAAGAGATGATGGGATTGAACTGGCGACCGATGGCCTTGATGGGAACTCCCTCCGAGGCGAGGCGCAGACAGCGCAGCTCATGGGCCGCCAAGGCGGGCAGCTCCGCCGCGTCCTCGATGAGCGCAGCCGCCATCGCTGAGGACGGCGACCATCCCGTCTCTTGGATCTCCCGTAACGTCTCGAAATGTTTATCCGGCGACTCGTCCTTCAAGGCGAGTCCCCGGGCGCCGGCCCGCATGGCCATGCTGAGCGGGACGCGACGATGGTCCGCGGTGAAGGCCAGGCACGAAATGCCCGCCTGACTCAGTACTCGAATGGTCTCGTGCCCGGCCAACTGGCCGTGCAACATCAAATCCACCATGGCCACGTCGGGATGGTTCTCGAGGCACCACGCCTGGAACTCCTCGGGGTAGGTGCTGGTGTACACCACCTCCAACTCCGGGTAGTCGCGACCGAGCGCCGAAATGGCGCGGCAGATGAATTCGTGGTCATCGAGGACTGCCACCTTGATGTTCACGGCTGGTCCTCCTCACAACTGAACTGGGTGAAATCCGGATCGGTAAGCAAGATTCTGGCACCTGTGAGGCCTGCCTGTCGCGTCTCCGTTAAACCCGGTTCTGCAACGGTCGCCACAAGTGTGCCCTGACGACGGGTTATGGTCAGGTGCTGACCCGGGACGGCAGGCTCCAGCTGGTTCAGCAGAGAGGCGAATCTCGTGGCCTCGAAGGCCTCCACCTGTTCCACATCGAGCAGACATCCCCACCCCATGCGACGCAACCGGTCGAGGGACGTGGCCAGGTGAATTCCCCCCGGCCACAACCGCAGGGCGTCGCGTAGCCGCGACTCCACGTGCCTGGCCTCGACGCGCACGGCTGGATCGGCGGGGTCAACGGCCCCGGTGTAGAGCCCCGTGAACAGGGGGCCGCAAATCCGGTCCAGCGCCGCGATCCACGCCTCCTGCTCCGCCACCCGTTCGTTCCTGAGCTGCTCGGCGAGTTGTTCCTCGGTGCGTTCCTCCTGTGCCTGGTGGGCGTGTTTCCCGATGTCCGAGGCCCCGAGCGCCAACACCAGCGTCACCACACCAGCGGTGATGATGGCCCCAGGGGCGCCGGCGTCGGTGCTCCCTTGGACCTGCCCGAACAGTCCCAGCGCCCCCGCGATGCTGGCGGTGACGTTGGCGAGCATCAATCCGGTGGCTTCCTTCCACTGCCGTCCCGGGATGGTCAGGACCATCAGGGCTGTGGTCAGGCCGGTGGTCCACAGGTCGTAGCGATTGCTGTCGGAAGCCACGGACACCCAGGCGTGGTTCGCGATGAGCAATCCGATGCCCCAGGTGTTTGCCAGGATCGCCTCGTGGATGTGCAGACCACGTCTGCGCAGCACGCGGCTGGTCAGCGCCACGACGAACACCGTTGCCGCGAAGAGCGTCCACGCCATGAGCGGATTCGGTCCGACATCCTTCAACGTCAGCAACAGACCCGTTCCGAACAGGTTCGGCAGCGCGATCAGCGACAACCACCGCCGACCCGAGGGGCCGATGCGAGCCGCGTGCGGGATCGGGTGCCAGGTGAGGGTGACGGCGGTGCCGCCGACGATGTCGGAGTGGATGGTGGCGTGCCCACCGACCTCCGCCATGCGTCCGTGGATGCCCTCCTTGATGCCCATGCGGCTGCGCGGAACCTCGCTGGGATCGAATCCGGGACCCCAGTCGCTGATGACGACGGTACAGCCGCTGCCGGTCGCGCGGGCCGTGACTTGGGCGGTGCCGCCGGGAACGTGTTTCGCGACGTTTCGGACCGCCTCCCGGGTGGCCTCGGCGATGTTCCGGGTCACCTTGGAGGGCAGGCTGGCCTCGTCCTCGACGCGTAGCGCGACGGGGCAGCCGACGTTCGTGACGGCCTGCTCCAGAGCGCTCAACAGGGGAGAGACCTCCAGGTCCAGGTCGGAGGTGCCCAACCCCGCCCGCGACTCCTCACCCAGCCGCAGCACCTCCTCGCGTGTGATCTCTCCGCGTCCGCTCGCGACCTGCTGGAACAGGTGCAGAAGGGTGTCGTGGACGCGACGAATATTCTCCCGCCGGGTGCTCTCCAGCAGTCGGGTGCGTCGTTCCACACTGCGGCGGCGGGCGTCGTCGGCGACGCTGTCCTCGAGGTCCTGCAGCTGGGCCTGCATGGTGCGGTAACCCAGTGCCATGATGCCGATCGCGACGATCGTGAAACTCATGTCGATGAGTTGCTGTCGCCAGTCGAGACGCGGCAGCAGCACGATCATTGGCGCGAGCGCGCCGACCGTCATGAGGATCCAGGGCCCGTGACTGTCACGTCTTCGCAGCAGCAGGTAGATCAGGATCGTCCAGACCCACAGGTTGGAGTGCCACACCACCGGGCCTGTGCCGAACCACATGCCGGCGCCGGCCAACCAGAACCCAACGGTGTTGGTCACGGCCACGGGCCAGGCCAGAGGAAGCTCAAGGAAGGCCCCGAGCGCGGCCAGCAGATGTGCCAGCGCCATGAGGGCGAGCCCGGATGCGGCGAGACCGTCCAGACCGGGGGTGAGCAGGTCCTCGATGGGAGCCAGGCCCTGCAGGGCCGTGACCAGCCCCACGCCGAACCCCATGAGGCGGCGCATTCTTCTGGCTGGTTCCTGAAACTGCATCGTCGGCATTTTCCCACGGGAGCGGCGGCTGGGCGGAACGTGTCGTGTGTGGGCGTCCTCGTCCCGAAATTTGTCGTCGTAAAGTTATGGCCAGCTCCCAATAATCCAGAGTAGCCTTGGGTCATGGAGAGCATCCGATGGGGAATCATCGGGGCAGGGAGCATTGCGGACACCGTTGCGGGAGAGTTTGCTTTCGTGCCCCAGGCCGAACTGGCAGCGGTGGCCTCGCGTGACCTGGAGAGGTCGCGGAGGCTCGCGCGCAAGCACGGAATTCCTGCGATCCACCGGGACTATCGGGCGCTGATCGAATCCGACGGCGTCGATGTGGTCTACATCGCGACCACGCATCCGCATCATCGCGACATCGCCTTGGCGGCGATATCCGCAGGGAAAGCGGTGATGGTGGAGAAGTCCTTCACCGCCACCCTCGCCGGAACCGAGCAGGTGGGCGAGGCCGCCACCAACGCCGGAGTGTTCGCGATGGAGGCCATGTGGACCCGGTTCTTGCCCGCAGTGGCAGCTGCCCGAGAGGTCGTTGCGTGGGGAAGGATCGGGCAGGTGCTCGGCGTGCAGGGCGACCTGTGTGCCTTCCGGTTCTACGACCCGAACAACCGGTTGTGGGATCCGGTGACGGGCGGTGGGGCCGTCCTCGATCTGGGCGTCTACGTCATTTCCATGGCCCAGGACTTCCTGGGGAATGCCCGGGACGTGCACTGCGTCGGGCGGTACGCGCCGAACGGGGTGGAGTCGGCAGCGACGATCAACGTCGCCTACGTCGGTGGTGGCACTGCTGCCCTCACCTGCGGATTCGACGTCCACGGGCCGGGAAGGATGGTCATCCTCGGGACGAAGGGCTGGGTGGAGGTTCAGCCCAGGTTCCACCACCCGACGACCATCTCTGTTCACCGCTCGGGGGTGCTGCCGCGGATCATCGAGGCCAAGCAGATCGGCAGGGGATACGCCCACGAACTCATGGAAGTCAGCGACTGTCTGCTCGCAGGCCAGACCCAGTCGGCGACGATGCCGCTATCCGACACCGTCGAGGTGATGCGGGTGCTGGAGAGCTGCCTGACGCAGCTGGGCCGTCCACAAGAGGAGGCGAGGGTCGAGATCTGAGGGGCCGTCCTACCATCTGAAGACGACCGGTTCCTCGGGCGGGGCGCACCACCTCTGCCCGCCTACCCCCACCAGTTTGCTGGCCTCACAGCGCAGGCAAACGTGAACAAGCCCAGCAAACCCGGATTAAGGCCAGCGAAACGACGGCGGGGCCGGGTGGTGGTGGGACAGGGTGGCGGGTGGGGTTATAGCGATGCTGCCATCCGGCGTACCGCCTCGGAGATGATGTCCTTCGACGTCGCCAGGTTGACGCGCACGAACTGGGTGGCCGACGGTGCGTAGTCGGTGCCCTGGCCGAAACGGACCTTCGCTTTCTCGAAGAAATGCTGGCCCGCGTGGTCGAGGCCTAGCGGGGAGCAGTCCAGCCACGCCAGGTAGGTGCCCTGCGAGGGCGTGTAGGTCAGCTCCGGAATGGCGTGGTGGAGTTCGTCGGCGAAGTGCTGCTTGTTCTCGCGGATCTCCGCGGAGGCCTCCGCTAGCCAGTCGCGACCATCGGTCAGGGCCGTCGCGTGCGCCACCACCCCGAGGTAGCTGGCCGACTCCGGAACGTAGCCGCTGAGACCCGTGACCACATCTGCGACCTCCGCACCCGGGATGATCAACCCGGCCTTCAGGCCGGCCAGGTTCCACGACTTCGACGACGAGGTCACGATGAAGGCCCGCTCACCACCCGGCACCTGGTGGAGGGGGGTGTGTTCCGCGCCCGAGAGGGGAGCGTGGATCTCGTCGCAGATGACCGCGACATCGTGGGTGTTCGCCAGCTCCATCACCCGGGCGAGTTCCTCGGCGGTGTGCACCACCCCCGACGGATTGTGTGGGGAGCACAGCAGGTAGGCGGCGGGATGTTCCTTCTCGAACGCGACCTCCAGGGCGTCGAGATCGAGGCGTCCCGCCTCGGTGGTGGGGGCCTCGACGATGCGGCGTCCTGTCTCGTTGCAGACCGCCCGGAACGGCGGGTAGATCGGCGGGTTGATGACGACGGCGTCGCCGGGTTTCGTGGTCGCCAGGGTCATTTCCCGCATGCCCGTCATGACGTCGCAGGCCAGCGACACCGTCGCCGGAGCGATGTCCCAGCCCCAGACATCGGAGGCGAAGGACGCGAACGCCTCCTGATAGTCGGGCAGCTCCGGGTAGCCGGTGTCACCCTCGGCGACCATTCGCGAGAGGACATCCACCACCGCCGGCACCGGCTTGGCGTCCATCTCCGCGACGCACAACGGCAGCACGTCGGGCGCGCACCGGGCCCATTTGATGCTGCGCCGCCTGCGGAGGTTCTCAAGGGGGATGTCGAAAATGGCCATGGGTCGATCCTAGAGGCTCCACGCTCGGGAGCCCCTGAAGCGGTGTCGACGGGGTGCTCGTTCCTCATGTCTCGGCTCAACCGGCGTTGGGGGAGGGATACGGTCACGTGCTGATGCAACCGGCCTCAGAAAAAGGGCAGCCCTCGAATTGCCCGAATCGGATGTCTCACGCATACTTGTTCCCGCATCGCAAGGCATTGATGGGGCCATCACCCCGGAGCTGCCGGAAGAACGGCGCACGCTCACTAGACCCGGCCGCGCTCGACAATCAAGTGGGACGCCCAGCGCGTCCAAGGAGGGTGGTACCGCGGGTTCCGGCTCGTCCCTCCGGTTCGTTCAGTCACCAACCGAGGTACCGATGAGTTCCTACAACGCAGTCCCTGCAACCGTTGATTTCCCCGCCTTGGAGCGCGAGATCATCGCCCTGTGGGCCGAGCGCGACACGTTCGCGAAGTCCCTCGAGAACACCCGCGACGGCGATCCGTGGACCTTCTACGAGGGCCCGCCGACCGCCAACGGCATGCCCGGGACGCACCACATTGAGGCCCGTGTCTTCAAGGACCTGTTTCCGCGTTTCAAGACAATGCAGGGTCGCCGCGTCGACCGCAAGGCCGGTTGGGACAGCCACGGCCTGCCCGTCGAACTCGCCGTCGAGAAGGAACTCGGTTTCTCCGGTAAACCCGACATCGAGGCCTACGGGGTGGAGCCGTTCAACGCGAAGTGTCGCGAATCGGTGCTGCGGCACGTCGCCGCCTTCGCCGAGCTGACCCGCCGCATGGGGTACTGGGTGAACCTCGACGAGGCCTACGTCACCATGACCCCCGAGTACGTGCAGTCGGTGTGGTGGGCGCTCAAACAGATCTTCGACAAAGGTCTCCTCCAGGAGGACTACCGAGTGGCCCCGTACTGCCCGCGCTGCGGCACCACCTTGTCCGATCACGAACTCGCGCAGGGCTACGAGGACGTCACCGACCCGTCGGTCTACGTGCGTTTCCCCGTCACCTCCGGGCCGCTCGCCGGGCAGGCCGACCTGCTGGTGTGGACCACCACCCCCTGGACGCTGGTCTCCAACACGGCGATCGCGGTGCATCCCGACGTCGACTACGTCGTCGGCACGCATCCCGAACAGGGCAGCCTCGTGGTCGCGGAACCGCTGTTCGACGCGGTGCTGGGTGAGGAATGGACGCGCGGTCGCTCGTTCAGGGGATCCGAGATGGAACGCTGGGACTACCAGCGGCCCTTCGATCTCGTCGAATTCCCCGCCCCCGCCAACTACGTCGTGCTGGCCGACTACGTCACCACCTCCGACGGCACCGGTCTGGTGCACCAGGCGCCCGCCTTCGGTGAGGACGACATGATCGTGTGCCGCTCCTACGACCTGCCGTTAGTCAACCCCATCCGCGCCAACGGCACCTTCGACGACGCCGTGAAGCTGGTTGGCGGCGTCTTCTTCAAGGACGCCGACGCGCCGCTGCTCGCCAACCTCGACGAAAGGGGCCTGCTGTTCCGCAGACTCGACTACCTTCACTCCTACCCGCACTGCTGGCGCTGCCACACCGCGCTCCTCTACTACGCCCAGCCGTCGTGGTACATCCGCACCACCCGCATCAAGGACCAGCTGCTGGCGCAGAACGAGGCCCCCACCTGGTATCCCGAGTCGATCAAGCACGGTCGCTACGGCGACTGGCTCAACAACAACATCGACTGGGCCCTGTCGCGCAGCCGCTACTGGGGCACGCCACTGCCGATCTGGCGCAACGTCGACGACCCCGCCGACCTGATCTGCGTCGGCTCCCTGGCCGAGCTCGGTGAACTGGCAGGCCGCGACCTTTCCGACCTCGACCCGCACCGCCCCTTCATCGACGATGTTGAGATCGTCCGCGACGGTGCCACCTACCGGCGCGTGCCCGAGGTAATCGACGCCTGGTTCGACTCCGGGTCGATGCCGTTCGCGCAGTGGGGCTACCCGCACGTCCCCGGCTCCGTGGAGACATTGGAGGCCAACTACCCGGCAGATTTCATCTGCG
>JABCNW020000097.1 GCA_013333945.2 Propionibacterium sp. | reverse complement strand
GCCGGGTGGTCCCTGGTGGCCGCCTTCATCATCGCCGGCTTGCTGGGCACCCTGGCGGCCCGCAACGTCGGGAAATGGCCGGACCGCCTGGCCCAGGGATTCACCCTGATCTCCTCCTCCATGCCCACATTCTGGCTGGGCCTGCTGCTGCTGAACGTGTTCGCGATCGGCCTCAAGCTGCTGCCCTCCCAGGCGACGCGACCCGGCGGCCTGGTGATGCCCATCGTCTGCATGACCATCGCCATCATGCCGCCCTACGTGAAGGTATTTCGCAACAGCCTCGTCGAGGCGCAGGAGGCTGATTTCGTCCGGGCATCGCGGTCGCGCGGCCTGCCCGAGGCGACGGTCTTCGGCAAGCATGTGCTGCGGGCCAGCCTCATCCCCCTGTTCACCATCATGGGCATGAGTCTCGGGAGCCTCCTCGGGGGCACCGTGGTAGTGGAGAAGATTTTCGCCATCCCGGGCATCGGCATGTTGGTGCTCGACTCCCTGACCAAACGCGATTATCCCACGATCCAGGCCTTCATCCTGCTGATCGGCATCGTGGTCTTCCTCATCAACGCGCTGGTGGATCTGTCCTACCGCTGGCTGGATCCCGCCATCGCGCTCAAGGGGAAGAAGGCATGAGCACCGGAAAACGAATCGTCATGATCGCGGTCGCGGTGTTCCTGGTGCTGCTGATCATCGGCCCCTGGATCGCGCCGCAGGACCCGAACCTCACTGCCACGGCCGACAAGCTCCAAGGACCGAGCACCGCCCACTGGCTCGGGACCGATGACCTGGGCCGCGACGTGTTCTCTCGCATCCTGACCGGCGGTCTCACCACGGTGGGGCTCAGCGCGATGGCGCTGGGGATCTCCATCCTGATCGGGGTTCCGCTGGGTCTGCTGTCCGGCTACCTGGGCGGACGGACCGACTGGGCCCTGATGCGGGTCGTCGACATTTTCCTGGCGTTGCCGGAGTACATCGTCGCCATGATCATCACCGGTTTGATGGGCCAGGGATTCGGGAACCTGCTGCTGGCCATCCTCATCATCAAGTGGGTGGGCTACACCCGCCTGGCCAGGAGCGTCGTCATGCAGGAGAAGGCGAAGGACTACCTGATGGTCTCCACCATCAGCGGGGCCTCCACCGTCTCGATCATGCGCCGTCACCTGCTGCCGCACATCGTCGGCCCGGTCATGGCTCTGGCGACGGTGGACATCGGCAAGGTGATCCTGCTCGTGGCATCGCTGTCCTACCTGGGGTTGGGTGTACAGCTCCCCTCCGCCGAGTGGGGTGCCATGCTCAACGAGGCCCAGATGTTCTTCACCCAGGCCCCGCACCTCATGGTGGCGCCCGGCCTGGCGATCTTCCTGGTGGTGTGCGCCGCAAACTGGCTTGGCGACCAGCTGCAGAGCCTCTACGCCATCTCCGGGGAACGGAAGGAGGAGACCGGTGTCGCTGCTTAGGATCGACAAACTGCGCGTCACGACCCGCACCAGGGAGCTGGTGCACGGCATCGACCTGCGCATCGAAACCGGTGAGTGGCTGGCAGTCGTCGGGGAGAGCGGGTCGGGCAAGTCCCTGACGGCCTTCTCCATCGCCAACCTGCTGCCGCGCGGGCTGAGACGTCACGCCAAGGCCATGCGCTTTAGCAACAAGGACCTGCTGAGCCTCTCGAAAGAGGAGATGCGACAGCTGCGCGGCAACGACATCGCCTACGTCTTCCAGGACTACCAGGCAGCGTTCTCGCCGTACTACCGAATCGGGCGGCAGCTCGACGAGGTGATGCGCAGCCACACCGACTGGGATGAGAAACGTCGGGAGAAACGGGCCGCCGCGGTCCTCGAACAACTACAGCTTCCTGCCGAACTGCTGAAACGCTACCCGTTCCAGGTCAGCGGCGGACAGCTGCAGCGTGCCGCCCTCGCGGCTGCGATCCTGTTGAAGCCCAAGCTGATCATCGCCGACGAACCCACCACGGCCCTCGACGCGGTCAACGCGTCGCTGGTGCTCGACCAGATCGCGGAGATCCAGAAACAGGAGGGCTGCGCGGTGCTGTTCATCACCCACAACCTGCGGGTGTTGAGCCGGTTCGCCGACCGGATGGTCATCATGCAGGGTGGCGAAATCAAGGAACGGGGAGCCACGAAGGAGATCTTCGAATCCCCGAAGGAGCAGATCACCCGCAACCTGATCGCCGCCATCCCACCGCTGCGCAACATCCCGTCCCGGCTCCCCGTCTTCGCGGAAGGAGCCAGCTCATGAGCGAATCGGTCGAGGAGATCCGCGAGTCCGCAGGAAAGACCGGAACCCCCGTCCTGGAGGTCGAGGACCTGCACAAGACCTATCCCGGCGGCACCCACGCCGTCAAAGGGGTGTCGTTCACGATCAACAAGGGCGAATGCCTCGGGGTCGTCGGGGAGAGCGGATCGGGCAAATCGACGCTTGCCAAGTGCCTGCTGACCCTGGAACCGGCCTCCGCAGGTCGGGCGATGCTGGAGGGAGAACCCCTCCTCCAGCGTCGCGGCAGGGAGCTGCGCGACATCCGTCGCCGCCTGCAGGTGGTGTTCCAGAACCCGGCGAGCTCGTTCAACTCGCGGCTGACGATGTACGACTCCCTCATGGAGCCGCTGCGCACCCGGGGATTCGTTTCGCCGAGTTTCGTGCAGCCGGGGACGCAACGGAAGGTCGCTGAACAGCTCGTCGATCTGGTGCGTCTGCCCGTCGCCTGCCTGGATCGCAAACCGCACGAACTCAGCGGGGGCGAGAAACAGCGGGTGGCAATCGCACGTGCCATCAGCGTGGAGCCGACCCTCCTGATCTTCGACGAACCCACGGCCAGCCTCGACGTCTCCATTCAGGCACGGGTGCTGAACCTGCTGCAGGAGCTGAAGGAGGAACTCGGCCTGTCGTCGATGTTCATCTCCCACGACCTCAGCGCGGTGCAGTTCATGAGCGAACGCTCCATCGTGCTGCGCGGCGGGAAGATCGTCGACCGGTTCGGTCGCGATGAGCTCTTCGAGGACGAACGCGATCAGTACACTAAGGACCTCATCAAGCTCTTCGAGGGCTGAGACGATCACGGCTGGTCGAGATGGCCTGCTCCTTTGTCGCGGCCCGGCCCAACCGGCGGTGGCGAATTCTTGTCCAACAGAAAGGACATGGGATGGGATCTTCGACAGGTGGACGACGTGACGACATCGATCCGGGACATCTGACCGCGCTGCAGGAAGGACGTGCTTCGGCGGGCACCCTCGCTGAAGCACTCGCCATCGACCATGGCGTTTTGCTGGCCAATGTGCTGCCGGAGGCCGGAGAGGAACTTCGTTCAGCCGTCGCGGATGCGCAGTCGCTGGGAATCCTCAAGCGTATGCAACGGATCGGGGCGGCGATTCGGGATTCTTACCCGGTCCTGGAACAGCTGGCTGACCTGGCCACACATCGATCGGACACCGTTCGTGGATGGGCCTGTTTCGCTGTGGCCAGTGATTCGGGGATCGGACCGGAGACACTGCTGGAACGCATCCAACCCTTCGCTGACGATCCCCATTTTGCCGTCCGGGAATGGGCCTGGATGGCTGCTCGTCCCACGCTGGTAACTGATCTGAGCGCGAGCATCGCATTGCTCGTACCGTGGACCGCGTCAACGTCGGAACGGATCAGACGTTTCTCCAGCGAGGTTCTCCGTCCCCGCGGTGTGTGGGCCACACACATCAAAGAGCTGAAATCCGACCCACAGCAGGGTTGTCCGATTCTGCATCCACTCCGGGCAGATCCGTCACGCTACGTCCAGGACTCGGTGGCCAATTGGATCAATGATGCTGCAAAAACTCGACCCGAATGGGCACGGGATCTCTGCTCATCCTGGTTGGCCGATGATCCGGCCCCGGAAACAGAGCGAATCGTGAAACGAGCCCTGAGATCACTCACCACAACTGGTTGAGCCGGGCAGCCCGCTGACTCTCACAACCCGGCTCAACTAGCTTCAAGGCACGGCGCTCACGCGCTGAATCATCTGGTGCGCTGAGTCCGGAATCTCCGCCTGTTCATCGTTACTGCAACCACCGCCAGGTAGACGATCCCGTAGAAGAACGCCAGCCCAGATGAGGTGGAGGCGTCGAGAGCGTAGGCGGTCCAGAATCCCACTACCGAACAGATGACGGTGACGCCGACGGTGATGATGTACATGCCGTGGATGCTGTGGGACAGTAGCTGCGCAATGGCTGCAGGGACGATCATCAGCGCCATCACCAGCACCGCGCCCGCCGCGTTGAAGGCGGCGGTGATCGTCACCGAGACCAGCAGCATGGTCAGATGACCCAGACGTTTGACCGGGATGCCCATGGTCTGGGCCAGTTCCGGGTCGAAGGCGATCAGCTTGAGCCGGGTGTGCAGCACCGTCAGGTACGCGACGTTCAGGACCAGTACCCCCGCCATCACCCACAGGTACTGCGGGCCAAGCATGGTGCTGCCGATCTTCAACGGCAGGAAGGCGGCCAGGTTGAGGTCGCCGACAAGCACCGCCGATTCGGTGATCTGAACCCCGTTGAACCGGGTGCTGAGCAGCAGCACACCGATGCTGAACAGGGCCGGGAACACCAATCCCTGGGGGCCGTCTCCGGAGACCAGGCCCGTCGATTCGAGCAGCTCCGCCCCCAGCACCACGACGGTACCCATCACGGCTGCCCCGACGATGGACCACGGCGACTGGATGGTTCCGGTGGCCACGGCTGCGATGACGATGCCCGGCAGCACGGCGTGGCTGATGGCATCGGCCAGCATCGACTGCTTCCGCAACACCAGCCAGATCCCGGGCAGGGCGCAGGTGACGGCGGTGACGATGGCAAGGATCATCACCCACAACGCGAAGGTCATGCCGCAACCTCCTTGCGGTGGAGACGCCTCGCCCGGATCGTGAGCAGGAGGCTGCGTTTGGGGGCGAATAGGATCGAGACGAGGGCGATGACCGTGACCACCAGCACAATCACGGGTCCAGTGGGCACGCGACCGATGGAAACCGCCAGCCACGATCCAACGAGGGCGCTGAAGGCTACGATCAGACCCGACAGCAGCAGCATGCTGCCGACGCGTGTGGTCCACTGCCTGGCCGCGATCGGCGGGGCAATGGCCAGCGCCACCATGAGCACCAGCCCGACGGCCTTGAGCCCGATCACGATCGACAGCACCACCACCGCGTTCAACAGCAGCGACAGCAGCCGTGACGAGAATCCCAGTGTCGCCGCGTACTCCGGGTCGAAGCAGCTCAGCTTCAGTTCTTTGAACGCCAAGGCCGCCACCAGGAAGGTGGCGAGGGAAACGACGATGCTGGAGACGATGTCCTCGCTCGTCAGGTGGGAGGCGTTGCCGAACAGGTACTCGGCTAGCCCACCCTTGTTGGGGTAGGACCCGGCGAGGATGACCCGGTGCAGCACCATGCCTCCCCCGAAGAACAGCGCCAGCACGATCGCCATCGCCGCGTCCACCTTCGTCACCGAGACTGTGGGCAGCCAGTCGACCAGCTGCACCGCAACCAGGGAAACCACCGCGGAGCCGAGGATCAGCACCCAGTTGCTGCGACCGTCGATCCCAAAGGAGGCGGCGATGATGAAGGCCAGCATCACTCCCCCGATGGAGGAATGGGAGACCACATCCGCCAGAAGGGTGCGCTTCCGCAGGTATGCGAAGGTGCCGATGGCTCCGGTGGTGAACCCGATGATGACGGTGCCGAGCAGCATCATCCGGTAGGTGTGGTTGGTCAGTAGCTCGGCGGGGTTCATGTCGTCGCCAACCCGTAGGCCTGTTTCACCATCTCGTCGGTGAATACATCCTTCGTGGGGCCGAAACCCATCACGGTTCGGTTCAGCAGGCAGGTCCAGTCGCACAGCGTCGGAACGGTGGCCAGGTCGTGGTGGACGATGACGACGGTGCGTCCCTCGTCGCGCAGCCCGTGCAGCACGCGCGTGATGGTTTCCTGGCTGGCGGCGTCCACTCCGGCGAAGGGTTCGTCGAGGAGCAGCAGGTCGGGCTGCTGGGCCAGCAGCCGCGCCAGGAAGGTGCGTTGGCGCTCACCTCCGGAGAGCTGACTGATGGGCCGATGCGCCAGGTGGGGGATGCCGACCCGCTTCAGTGCGGCGGCCGCCACGTCGCGCTCCTTCGTTCCGGGCCGGCGGAACCATCCCAGGCCACCGTAGGTGCCCATGAGGACGACGTCGCTGACTGTGGTCGGGAAGTCCCAGTCCACGCTGCTGGCCTGCCGCATGTAGCCGACGCGGCGGCGCACCTTCTGCAACGGCTGTCCG
>JABCNW020000096.1 GCA_013333945.2 Propionibacterium sp. | reverse complement strand
GAATCCTGGCAGCCTTCGCCCCGACGTCTGTCAGGGGGGAACGGGCAGGCAACGACATGCCCCAATTCTGCTGCTCGGCCAAGCCGTCCTTCAAGTCCCCGTCGGGACTGGTCAACCGGTGATAACACTTCAGAAAGATTTAATAATAAATCATCTCGATTCGGGGAGGGGCTCGTTATCCCTCGAGAACCGGGCCGAAAATGTGGAAGCATTGCCCCATGGCCGTGACTCTCGCTGATGCTCTGACCGACTTCGCCCTGTTGGCTGTGGAAGGACAGCAGGCCCTGCACGACGAAGCCGGCGAAACCGAGTGGGAGGCCGACCTGGACCAGTGCAGACTCTGGTTGGGGGAGCGGCCTTATGACATCGCGATGATCGGGACCTCTTCCGAAATATCGAACACATGGATGTGGTCCTGGGCGAACCCTGGATACGGTGCCTCACACCCCGCGGTGTCTGCGATCCTGCCGGGGTGTGCAAAGGGACGTGAAGCCGGTATCCCGGAGTTCGCCGTGGAATCCTTCTCCCTGGAAGGAGTTACGGACTACGGCATGAGGCCGGGATCAGCCGTCGCCTTCCTTGCCGCACGGCTGTCGGGGGCACCAGCCATGTATGCTGCCCCGTACGGCAGTGGTGTTGCCTATCTCGCCATTTTCAATCTCGAACTGCCTGCCCCCACGCCGGAGACGCTGCCGCGAATGATGTCGGCCTGCCTCGAGTACTCGAGGAACCATCGTCAGACAATCGGTAACTTCGGTGCTCAACGAGGCCTCAGGCCTGCACGGACCAACGACGGCGGCATCGTTTTGACCTGTCCGAAAGGGACGCGTGTGCACTGCGCTTTCGATGACTGGAGCCGGGTCACCCGGGTGAGGATGGAGCAATTCGAGCAGGCGTGAGATCAGGTTTCGGTGCCCCCACGCCACAAACTCGGCCAGGTGACGCCCAGGTCGAGCAGGATTTGCCTCAGCAGGGGAAGGGACAGGCCGACCACGTTGTGTGGATCTCCCTCGATACCTGTGACGAATGCGCCACCCAGCCCGTCAATGGTGAAGGCGCCAGCTACCCAGCGGGGTTCGCCGCGCGCTACGTAGGCGGTGATCTCCTCATCCGTAATATCGGCGAACTTCACCACTGTGCTCGCGGTACGCAATGCCTGTCGGGCCTCGTTGTTACGGCGAACCAGCACGAAATGTCCCGTGTGCAGTACACCTTGGCGGCCGCGCATCCGCCGCCACTGTGCGGTCGCGGCCTCGACGCTACGAGGTTTTCCATGGGCGCGTCCCTCGAACTCCAGCACGGAATCACAGGCGACGAAGATGGCATCGCCCGCGACCCGCTCGGCCACCGATTCCCCCTTCGCGGCTGCCAGCCGAAGTGCGAGTCGTACGGGTTGAGAATCGGTAACTAGTGATTCATCCACGTCGCTGGCGTGGACCTCGGGATCCAACCCGGCTCGACGCAACAGTTCCAACCGGGAGGGGGACTTGGAAGCGAGTATGAAACGCATCGTCAGAACCTGATGTAGGTGCGCCAGGCGTCGCGTCCGTAGACGAGCTGCTGGCGCACGGTCCGGTAGTAGGATTTCCAGCCTCCCGCGAGTGGACGGTCATCGGCCGCTTTGAGTTTGTCGTCGGCCATGTCGCGGGCCCTGAGTACCACCACCAGAGCGGCGATCTCTTCTTCCGTCGCCCCGCTCGCCCGGATGTCGTAGCGCCCGGTCACAGCGGAATGTTCCCGTGCTTCTTGGGTGGCAGTTGCTCGCGTTTCGTGCGCAGCAGCCGCAGCACCCGGATGATCTGGGCCCGTGTCTCGTGTGGGTAGATCACCTGGTCGATGTAGCCTCGCTCCGCCGCGACGTACGGGTTTGCGAGTTCCTGATCGTACTCGGCGATCAACTCTTGGCGGCGCCGGTCGGGATCCGTGGTCTCCGCCAGGGTCTTGCGGTGGAGAATGTTGACTGCACCCTGCGCGCCCATCACCGCGATCTGTGCCGTTGGCCATGCGAAATTCACATCTGCGCCGAGATGCTTCGAACCCATCACGATGCAGGCGCCACCGTAAGCCTTGCGGGTGATGACCGTGATGGTGGGCACTGTCGCCTCGGCGTAGGCGAAGATTAGCTTTGCTCCACGCCGGATGATTCCCTGGTGCTCCTGATCCACCCCCGGAAGAAAACCGGGGACGTCGACGAAGGTCAACACCGGGATGTTGAAGGCGTCGCAGGTCCGGACAAAACGTGCGGCCTTTTCGGAGGCGTCAATGTCCAGACAACCAGCGAACACGGTCGGTTGACTGGCGACGATTCCGATGGGGCGGCCCTCAATCCTTCCGAACCCCGTGATGACGTTGCCCGCGAACAGCTCCATGACCTCGAGGAATTCTTCGTCGTCCAGCACGTTGTGGATGATCTCGCGCATGTCATAGGGCTGGTTCGCGGAATCCGGTATGAGCTGGTCGAGTTGTCGGTCGTGGTCAGTGATGGTCAGATCCACCTCGGCATCGTCGTAGACGGGTGGATCCTCCAGGTTGTTCTGCGGCAGGTAGCTGATCAGGTCGCGAACGTACTCCAGAGCGTCGTTTTCGTCCGCCGCCAGGTAGTGCGAGTTCCCCGACTTACTGGAGTGGGTGCGGCCACCGCCCAGTTCCTCCATGGATACGTCCTCGCCCGTGACGGTTTTGATCACCTCGGGGCCGGTGATGAACATTTGCGATGTCTTGTCCACCATCACCACGAAATCCGTCAGGGCAGGGGAGTAGACGTGACCTCCTGCGGCCGCTCCCATGATCAGCGAGATCTGCGGGATCACTCCGGAGGCCCGGGTGTTGCGGCGGAAGATTTCTCCGTACAGAGCCAGGGAAACCACTCCCTCCTGGATGCGTGCACCGCCACCCTCGTTGATTCCGATCAGAGGGCATCCGGTCTTCAGAGCGAAGTCGATGATCTTGACGATCTTCTCGCCATAGACCTCGCCCAACGCGCCGCCGAAGATCGTCACGTCCTGGCTGAAAACGCAGACGGGGCGGCCATGGATTGCGCCGGTACCGGTGATCACACCGTCCCCGTAGGGGCGGCGGGCGTCCATCCCGAAGTTCTTGGAGCGGTGCCGGGCGAACTCGTCCAGCTCCGCGAAGCTGCCCTCATCCAGGAGCGTCAGCACTCTTTCACGAGCTGTCATCTTGCCCTTGGCGTGCTGCTTCTCGACGGCGGCGGCGGAACCAGCGTGGACCGCCGCATCGATGCGACGCCCTAGATCCGCCAGCTTGCCGGCAGTGGTGTGGATGTCGATGTCCATGCATGGAACCTTAGCGTCCGGGCGAAACGGGTACCGCGGGGCCGGCTGTGGTCACCTGTTCATGAGTCAGTAGCGATGCCGGTTCAGGAGGCCGATCAACCAGCCGTACGGGCTGGCCAACTGACCGGCCAGCCCGTAATGGTCGGGAATCACTTCTCCTTGGCCAAGTTGGTGGAACACTTCTCGCGCGCCTTGTACACACTTTCAAAACCCTCCGCGGTGGCTTTGCCGTTCAGGTCGATCTTGCCGTCGGCGAGTTTCTGGAGGGCGGAGTCGTTCAGGCCGTCGTAGGTTTCATCCACTATGCAACCGGCATAGCTGTTAATCAGGCTGTCGTCTGTGACGCCACCACCGTTGTCCTTGTAGGACTTGGCCACTCCTGCCTTGACGGCGTCCTTGCTCGGTTTCCCTCCACTGCAACTGGTCGCACCCAACGCGATGGCGGTTGCGGCCAGAACGGCCACTGACCCCTTGAGCAGTCGAGAATTCATGCTGTCGTCTCCTTCTCCCGGCGTCCAGACGACACCGTCGGGCAGCAGGCTAGTCTTCGGTGGGGTCGTTCCGGGTACAGCTATCAGCAGCGGTAAATGCCGGCTCCCTCCGGGCTTCCTGGGAACGCCATGGCGAATGCGGTCCCGAGCGGCGGACCTTCGCTTCTATCCAAACGGAGCAGAACGATTTCCGGCCGACTCGCTCGCACGCCGTCGAAGACCTTGCAGTCCTCGTTTCTGGCCCTGGACATGATGCCTTCCATCTGGATTTAGTGTGATGCTTCCTGCTGTGATGACGTCCTTTCCCCGTTCGGGGGGTGAGGTTCTGTTGATCGACTGCAGTGGGGGTGACGGTGCCGTCGCGTCTCGGCCACGCAGGCTCTAAGGTGACGGCCATGTCCGTGAACATGTGGCGTGAGGTGCATTGGCTGGACCACACGGGATCAACCAATTCCGACGTGGCTAAAGAGGCTCAGAGAGGTGGGGCGGAGGGGTTTGTCGTAGCGACCCTGGAGCAGCGGGCCGGTCGTGGACGCATGGACCGTGCGTGGGTAGCTCCCCCGGGCACCTCGCTGGCTTTCTCCATGCTGCTCGAGCCGAGACAGGAGCGGACTCACTGGGGGTGGTTGTCGCTGCTGGCAGGCATTGCCGTGCATGAGGCCATCGATGGCCTGGCTCTCGAGCCGGGACGGGTTCAGCTCAAGTGGCCCAACGATGTGCTCATCGACGGGCGCAAGGTATGCGGGATCCTCAACAGGCTCGTCGAGCACCCTGACGGGGACCGCGCCGTGGTCGGTATTGGCATCAATGTCTCGATCAGCGAGGAACAGTTGCCGGTCCCGACCGCCACATCCTTGAGGATCGCTGGACTGTGCGAGGAACCGAAGCGGCTCCTGGGGTCAGTCCTGGAGTGCTTTCAGCCGCTCTACGAGCACTGGCAGGAAACGGGAGAGGTTCGTGACGAGTACCAGCGACGTTGTGCATCCATCGGGACCCCGCTGCGGATTGTCGTTGATGAGCGACGAATTGTGGAGGGAACCGGGTACGGGGTGGACGAGCACGGGCGGCTCCAGGTTGTGACCGCATCCGGGATTGAAACCTTCGCGGTTGGCGATGTCATCCACGCCCGGCTTTCCCAGTGAACGTGAGAGACTTGTTCCATGGCGCTTAGGAAGGACATGTTGGCTCCCGACGAGCAGGTGGTTCTGCACCTGCGTACCCACCTCAAGTCGCTCATAGGGGCGATCCTGATCTTGTTCCTGGCCAGTGCGTTGCTGACCATCTCCTTGGTGTGGCTTCCCGAGCAGGTCAAACCGTGGGGCACCTGGGTTCTGGTCATCATCTTCGTGGCCGTGATCGTGTGGCTGGTCATCAGGCCCTGGTTGCTGTGGCTGACCTCCACCTACACCATCACCAACCGCCGGATAATCACCCGCAAAGGAATCCTGAACAAGACCGGCCACGATTTCCCGCTGCGCAGCATCAACAATGTCAACACTGAGAGCTCGTTGCTGGACCGGATGTTCGGTTGCGGCACCCTGATCCTCGAAACGGCCGCGGAGAAGCCCCTCACCCTGGAGGACGTCCCGAACGTGGAGAAGGTTCATGTGGTGATCGCCGACCTGATCTTCGACGGGGAACCCGAGGTCGAATAGTAGGCTGCTACCTCGTGGATCGTCGCTATCGGGTTGGAATCGTCGGGGGCGGGCAGCTGGCCCGGATGATGCAGCAGGCGGCCATTGCACTGGGCATCGAAACTCATCTGTTGGCCGAGAGTTCTGGCTCCTCCGCGGCACAGGTGATTCCGCTGACCACGGTCGGCGACTACACGGACCTCGATACGCTTATCGCTTTTGCGCGGCAGTGTGACGTCATCACCTTCGATCACGAACACGTCCCCACCGGGCACCTGCGCGCTCTGGAGGACCGGATCGTGGTGAAGCCTGGACCAGAGGCGCTCGAACACGCCCAGGACAAGGCCCGGATGCGGGAACGATTGTCGGGGTTGGGTGTGCCATGCCCGCGTTTCGCGATCTGCCGGACTCGCCGGGAACTCATCGACTTCGGTCAGGAGCAGGGCTGGCCGATCATCGCCAAGACCTCCCGCGGAGGCTATGACGGGAAGGGCGTGTGGAAACTCCACGGGCCATCGGAGGCCGCGATCCCCTTCGAGGTAAAACCCGACGTCTCGGCAGGCGAGGAAGTGGTGATCGTAGCTGAGGAGTTCATTGATTTCGAACGCGAGCTCTCCGTGATCGCAGTTTGCTCAGCTGTCAGGCCGTGGTCTATCCCGTCTCTGAGACCACGCAGCGCGACGGGGTGTGCGTGGAGACGGTCACTCCAGCGCCGGGGCTTTCTGGTCCCGCAGCGACGGCTTTGCAAGAGCTGGCGCTGCGCATCGCTGGTGAGCTGGGGGTCATCGGTGTGCTCGCCGTTGAGCTCATGCAGGCCCGTGACGGTCGCATCGTCGTCAATGAACTGGCCATGCGCCCCCACAACACCGGTCATTGGAGTATTGAGGGTGCCCGGACTAGTCAGTTCGCAAACCACATTCGTGCGGTCCTGGACCTTCCGCTCGGCAGCCCGGAAATGACCAGCCCGGTGGTCGTGATGACCAACGTGCTGGGGGGAAGCGAAAGGGATCTCACGGAGGCACTCAGGCACGTGTTCGCCAGGGACCGGGAACTGGCAGTTCATCTTTACGGGAAGCACGTACGTCCTGGCCGCAAGGTGGGTCACGTCACCGCCTGTGGAACCGATCTCGACGGGGCAATGCGGCGTGCTCGGCATGCTGCCCGTTATCTGATGGGAGAAATCGATGAGTGATGTCGCGATCTTGATGGGCTCCGATTCGGACTGGCCGACGATGCAGGCTGCTGCGGAGGCCCTTGAGGAGTTCGGGGTCAGCTACCGAGCGGACGTGGTGAGAGCCCACCGGATGCCCGAGGAGATGGTGGCTTTCGGGCGTTCTGCCCACGAACGGGGCTTCAAGGTGATCATCGCTGGTGCCGGGGGTGCTGCGCATCTGCCCGGGATGCTGGCGGCCCTGACGCCGCTGCCGGTGATCGGGGTACCCGTAGCCCTCACCTACCTCGACGGCATGGATTCGCTGCTATCGATCGTTCAGATGCCCGCCGGGGTGCCTGTTGCCACGGTCGCCGTCGGCAATGCCCGCAACGCCGGTTTGCTGGCCGTTCGTATCCTTGCCGCTGGTGATGAGAAACTGCGAGCGCAGATGGTGCAGTTCCAGGCGAGTCTGCGCGACCTCGCACGCGCCAAGGGTGAAGCAGTGCGCAGGGCCAGCTCAGGGAACTAGGTCCTTTTGGGATACAAGGACGCCCCCGGAAGTTCACCGGGGGCGTCCTTGTATCAGCTGAGGGTCACTTGGTGCCGACTCGGATCCAGGAGTCGAAGTAGTGGTCATCGATCTGGCCCGCGACCAGTCCGATGCCGCTGATCGGCTCTAGGTTCTCCTTGACCTGCGTGGGCAAGCCATTTCTGCTGGTCTTTTCTATAGTTTCCAGGATCTGCGGGACGTTCACCCATGCTGAGGACTGCGGGTTGTCGATTCCCTTGGTCAGCTTCTCGTACTCGCTGTTCCCGCTGAGCTTGTTGCTGGGATTCGAGAAAGAACCGTTGTCGGCGCCGAAAATGGTGGTGACTGTGTCGCCTTCAACAGTGGTCTTGGCATCCTGCAGCTTTCCGCTCTTGGTGAGCTTTTCCAGGATGCTCTTGTGTTTTTCCGGGTCTTTCGTGCGCACCTTGATGCCAACCTGAAACTGGTTGGAATCACCCGTAACAGCGAAGGAGAACTGGGTGCCGAGGAGCGCGTGCATGTCATCGGCCGAGGAGACCCCGAGATCCTCCAGCTGGCGTTGAGACGAAGTGGGCAGGGACTTGAAATTCTCCCAGGCCTTGTTCACGAGTTCGGGAGACGCGGAGAAGGTAAGAGAACCAAGCCAGTCGGCGGGCATGCTGCCGGCGAAGTCTTTGATGTTTTCGCCGCGCTCCTTGAGCTCGTCCTTCTGCCAAGAGATGGTTCGCAGGGCGATGGTTCCGTCCTGCACCTTGAGTCCTGCCGCAAAGCGTGATTCGAGGAGATCGGTGGAGCCGGTCCCTTCGGATTTGCTGGCCTGTTTGACGAGGTCTGAGGAAACCCATGCGGTGGCGAGGAAGCCGTCTCCCAGCTTGCCCATGTCCGCCTTGTAGGAATCGACGGAGGTGACGTTGTCCTTGAGAGAGGACTCACTGATGTCGCTGTCCTCATCGTTAGAGATCACCATCAGGTCGTCGACGAAGACGACCTTCTGGTTTTTGATGTGCTTGTCGGCGAAGGCCTTGGCCGAGTCCTTGTTAGTGACCTGGACAGAAAAGACATACGTACTGGGCATGGACCTGCTCCCGGAATCCTTCCCGGGAAGAGCCGCGAATGCAGCGGAATCGCCGAGCCATGGCTTCACCTCGGACTCGTAGTCCGGGACGCTCCTGTCGGTCTTGGCCAACACTGACCAGAGAGCCTTCTTGTAGTCGTCCCCGGCGTCGTTGGCTTCGTCCTTCAGGAGGGGGAACTTTGCCGCGACTTCCTTGACCGCCAGCTTGTCGCCCGCGGACGGATTTAGGTTCACCTCGAGCACCGCTAGGGCGTTGGACGGAATGCCCTTGGCCGCGGCGGGCGTGGCGCCTCGCAGCAACCACCACGTGATAATCCCTCCTCCGGCCAGGAGGGCGAGGACGAGGACGCTGGCCAAGATCATCGTCTTTTTCGACCGGCGCTTGCTGGACGTGGCGACGCCCCATTGGGCAGAAGGGGATCCCGGGGTAGGTGGTCCCTGCTGCCAGACCTGTGGCGGTGGTACTTGTTGTTGGAACCCTTGCGGCTGGGTCCCCGGTGGGCAATTCCCTTGCGGGGGAGGTCCCTGATGGTTCTGACTCACTGTGTTGTTCCTCCGAATCAGGAATGTTGCTTCCTTAACCAGAGTAACTGTGCTCCTGGTGCTTGTGTAGTCGTGCTCTTGGTGCTTGCGTAGTCGTGAGGATGGGGAGGGTCAGTCGAACCCAAGGAAACCGAGGAGCTCGTCGGATAGAGGATGCTGAAGAGTGTCGTGACGACGCAATGGTGAGGGGGTAACGGAACGAAGAACGTCGCGCCCGGGACGGTGCATCCGTGGAGGAGCAGGCTGGCCCTGTGTATCCCAGGTCGGGCGCGGTGGTCGCATCCTGCTGGCGCGACCTCTCAGTGGGAATACTTTGCCAAGGGCTCGGTGTTACCCGCGATCACGGTAGCGAAAACCTCCTGACTGGCTTGCTGGTCCCAGAGCATCACGCTCTGGCCACCGCGGCTGGCGTTCGCGTCGGAGACCGGCACGCTGAGGGAGTATCCGGAACCTGTGGCGGAACTCAGGAACACCCCGGCCCCTCCCACTACTTCACCGAAGCCGGTTTCGGAGCCCCGCAGCAAGGTGTGGGCCGCAGCCATGTTTAGTTTCCAGTAGGAGAAAGGATTGAGAAGGGTCAATGGGTTCAGGGCTTTTTTGGCGACCTTCCCGATCACCTCGCGTTGGCGCATCATGCGACCGATGTCGCCGGTTTGGTCGGACTTGCGCATCCGGACGTACCCGAGGGCGGTTTTCCCGTTGATGTTTTGGCAGCCCGCAGGGAGATCCAGGTGGGCGTCCTTGTCGTTGATGGCCTTTTCCGGGCAGATCTCGATGCCTCCCACCGCGTCCACGGCCTCGACCACGCCCAGGAAGCCAACCTCGAGATAGCCGTCTATCCGGATACCCGTGTTGGACTCGATGGTGCGGATCAGCAGCGGAGCTCCGCCCCAGGAGTAAGCAGCGTTCAATTTCGCCTTACCGTGCCCGGGCACATCAACCCAAGAATCGCGGGGCAGTGAAATCATGGCGGATTTCCCGGAGGGAGGTTTGTACAGCAGCATCATGCTGTCCGTGCGTTGCCCCTCGGTGTCCCCGGTGCCGAGTTCGCCGCGCTGCTGTTCGGTGAGTTTGTCGCGCCCGTCCGAGCCCACCAGCAAGACGGCGGTGCCGGGTTGCTCGGCGGGCCGATCACCCCCGGGAGCGGTTTCTACCTTGTTGCCGATGCTCCAGGCATATATGGGAGTTCCGATCATGAATGCCAGCCAGGTGATGATCAGGGTGAGAACCAGACGTCTGATCGGATGCCGACGCTTTGGACCATGTATTTTCGGAGGTCGGGTGTGTGGTGCGGGCTGGGTGTATCCCAGCGGTTGCTGTGGTGCTGCTGACCGGTAGGGAGCCGGCTGCTCGGTGCTCGAAATACTTCGCGGGTAGGGCTGTGGTTCCGGTCGAGGTGGTGACTGATGGGAGGGGTAGGGCTGTGGTTCCGGTCGGGGGGATGCCGGGTACCCACGATTCTGGTCCGGCTTCTGGTCGCGGCGGTACAACCAGTCAAGGTCGGAATTGTGATCGTGGTCGCTCATGGTATGCAAGGTTACCCTTCGGAAGGATTCGCCAGCTCGGCGGCGTGCCTGCCGGTGAGGCATTCGCCAGCGGTCCACCCTATGTATAAGGTCCCACGGACGGGGGGGGTGTGCCAATGGTGCGAATGTCCGGGGTAGGCCGGTTGTGTCGTTCTTGTTGGAAGTGCGACCCGGTGCCATCCTTGTCATTCGTTTCGCTGGTTCGTCGCGGTGATGGTCATTGCGGCTGCCCCATCAGACCGTGGCACCCCGGAATTCCTTGTTGTCTGCCCATGGAGCCGCCATGATTGTCCCCGATGCTGCTGTACGGAACAGGCGCGCCGCTGGGCTCATCCTTCTGACGGTCCTCCTGCCTGGAGCTGCTCAGTACGTGGCGGGGAACCGTAGGGTGGGGCGTGCGGTACTGCGTATCTGGGGGGTGCTTGCGACCTGCGCTCTGCTGGCCGGACTGGGGTTATTGTTCTGGCGGGGACCGACCATCGGGTTGCTTCTCAACGGAGCAGTCGCGGCGGTCATGAGGATCATGGTCTGGGTGGTGTTCCTGGCCTGGTTGGCTCTGCTGTTCGACGCCTGGCGCCTGTCGCGTCCACCGGACCTGAAACGCCGAGCCCGTCTGGTTCTGACCGGGACGTGTCTCCTCCTGGCCGTGGTGGCCGCTATGGGAACCAGCCTGCTCGCCAGTGCCTTCACCGCCGCCGGGTACGTCTCCGATGTTTTCACGGGTGGTGGCGACAGGCAGGTCAAACGTGGCCGCTACAACATTCTGCTTCTCGGCGTGGACGCGGCTGCCGACAGGGAGGGGATCCGGCCCGATTCGATCAACGTCGCATCCATCGACGCCGAGACGGGACGTACAGTCGTGTTTGGGTTGCCCCGGAACCTTGTTGGCATCCCCTTCCCGTCCTCGTCGCCGCTGGCGAAGCTCTACCCTGACGGTTTCCGGTGCGATGAAGAGTGCATGTTGAACGGCGTCTACACCCTGGGGCAGGAACACGCCGACCTCTACCCGGGGAGAGAAGCCGGTCTGGCCGCGATGAAGGAAGCGGTCTCGGAGACTCTGGGAGTGGAGCTCAACTACTACGCCATGGTGGACCTCGCCGGCTTTCAAAACCTCGTTGATGCCACGGGCGGAATCAGCCTCGACATTGGGAAACGAGTGCCCATTGGAGGGGTCGGGTCGGAGATCTACGGCTGGATCGAGCCGGGGAAAAACGTCCACCTCGACGGTTACCATGCGCTGTGGTTCGCTCGTTCTCGGGCCGACTCCGATGACTATGAACGCATGACACGGCAGAAGTGCGTCATGGCTGCCTTGGCCAAACAGCTCGATCCTGGCACTGTCGCGACCAGGTTCGTCGACCTTGCTGAAGCGGGCAGCGACATAGTGCGTACCGACGTGGGAGCGGATCAACTGCCCGAGCTGGTGGAGCTCGCGCTCAGGGGAAAGGCCCTGCCGATCGAATCCGTCAACTTCGCCCAACCTCTGATCCGCACATCTTCCCCGGACTTCGCTCTGATCCGCAGGACCGTGGCCGAGACCATCGAGGCCTCGGAGGCCGAGGATGCATCAGCCACTCCCATGAGCAGCAGCACGTCTTCTCCGGCCAGTGATCCTCCGGCTCCCACAGGGAAGATATCTGCCCCCGGCAGCGGGGCAACCAGCGACAACAGCCCGTCCCCAAGCCCGGTGCCACGTGCCGAAACACCCGTTTGCCGGGTAGGTTGATCGGGTGATTCCCGAACCTGTCAGTGTCGTCATGTCCGTCCGTAACGAGGAACCGCACCTGGAGGCCGCCGTTGGGCGTGTTCTGGCCCAGGGATATGGGGGAGAACTGGAGGTGGTGATCGCGGTGGGCCCAAGCAGTGATCACACCCGGGAGATCGCCGATTCCCTGGCGGCAACTGATGGCCGGATCGTCGTGGTGGACAACCCAACAGGTTTCACCCCGGCCGGCCTTAACCTGGCTATCGAGGCGGCCAGCCATGAGATCATCGTCCGCGTCGACGGCCATGCCGAGCTGTGCCCGGGATACATCACCACCGCGGTGGAAACCCTCCGGGCGACGGGCGCAGCCAACGTTGGCGGCCTGATGGACGCCCAGGGGCGTACCCCCTTTGAACAAGCTGTCGCGGCGGCCTACAACTCACACGTGGGCCTCGGGGGCGGCGGGTTTCACCTTGCCGACACACCAGCGGGGCCGGCGGACACCGTCTTCCTGGGAGTTTTCCGTCGCGATGCCTTGAAGGAGGTCGGTGGTTTCGATGAATCCTTGCACCGCGCCCAGGACTGGGAGCTCAATCACCGGCTCCGTCGTGCCGGCCACCTGGTGTGGTTCACCCCGGAGCTGAGGGTCATCTACCGTCCCCGTTCCAGCCTGCGAGCCCTAGCGAAGCAGTTCCACCTGACAGGAAGGTGGCGACGGGAGGTTATTAGACGAAACCCCGATACCGCGAACCTCCGCTACCTCGCTCCACCCGCCGTAGTCCTGGGCACGAGTATTGGTCTGGGAGCCGGAATGACCGGGGTGTGGCTGCGCCGGCCCTGGCTGGCCGCCATGCTTCTTTTCCCGATGTTGTACCTGGGTTTCCTTGTCTTCGCAACTCTGACTATGCGCGGTGTGCCGGCGGCAGCGCGACTCCGCTTGCCCGTGGTGTTGGCAACCATGCACATGGCCTGGGGAACTGGGTTCCTCAAGGGGCTTCCTCGACACGGGTGAGAAGGGCCTTCTCCTCGCTAGCGATCCGGGAAATACGATCGGGTGAGGCGCCAGTCACCACGACCGTTGAGCCACCCCCCAGCACCGGGGAGACCAGTAGCATTCGCACGCTCTCCCAACCCGGAGGTGGATCCGTGAACAGGAGCCGCTGATCCGATCCCGGGAAACGCTCCAGGTCAGCACGGGTGATGTCCGGTAGCCATGCAGGAGCGTCCGGAGAAACGGACTCCGCCCAGTGAACGTCCGATTCTGCCAACACGTCCGCGTAGTCCGTGCAGTCCGTGGGCAGATCCGGGAGGCCCAGCCCGAGGGGATGCAGCGAACACATCACGGTGACGAGGCCTCTGGTGTCACTCGCCGGGCCAACTACTGTGAACACCGCTTCGCCGTCGTTTCGTGCGGCCACGGGGCACCCGCGTTGCCAGATCGCGGCAACCCACACCGCAGTCATCCAGTGTCCAGGGCTGGTGTTGACCAGATCCAGATGAACGGGTTCCCCCGCCTCCACACCGAGGCCGTCCAGCATGTTGACGGTCTTGTCCACCCAGTTCGTGAAAGTCGTTCCGGACAACTCGACTCGGGAGCCGGAAGCCTCGTCATAATGGGTGAACAACGGCGATGCCCCGGGGCGTGCGCCAAGTTTCTCGATGAACATGGTCTCCGATGCTAGAGGTGCGCATCAGCCTTGCCAGTATGCATTGGTGAAATTCGCCCGGGGTGTCGTGCTGGTCGACGGGCGTTTGACCTGGCTGGTCGTTATCCGCATGTAGCAGCCTCGTAGTTTTCTGTTATGCGTTGCGGGACGTCACAAGCCAACTAAAGTCCTGTCATGCGTTACGTGTTGATAATGGCGGGCGGCTCGGGTACGAGGCTGTGGCCCCTCTCGAGACAGGGAACGCCCAAGCAACTTCTGGAGCTTTTTGACGGTCGGAGCCTCCTCCGACTTGCGTATGAACGGGTGGCAGGCCTGCTGCCTGATGATCGGATTCTCGTGTGCACATCCCGTACCTATGTGGATGTCGTTGCCCGACAGCTTCCCGAACTACCGAGGGAGAATCTGCTCGGGGAACCCGTTGGCCGTGATTCGCTGAGTGCTGTCGCATGGTCTGCTGCGATCCTCGAGCAACGTGACCCGGAAGCCGTCGTCGCCATGCTGAGTGCCGATCACATCATCACCCCCGTTGAAGGGTTTCGTGCCACTCTGGAGCGGGCCTTCAGCGTGGCCGAGGCCAGGCCTCAGGCCTTGGTGACGATGGGAGTTGTCCCGACTGAGGCTCACACGGGATTTGGGTACCTGCACCGCGGCGGATGCGTCGATGAAGAACTGGATGCCTGGCAGGTCTCGGAGTTCAAGGAGAAACCGGAGCTTCACGTGGCCGAGCGTTATTTGGCCTCGGGGGAGTACTGGTGGAACGCTGGGATGTTCGTATGGCGTGTCAGAACTTTGCTGGAACAGCTGGAGACGCTGGTGCCGGACACCGCCGAAAAAGTGCGCAGGATCGCTGCGCACAATGAGCTCCTTGACGAGCTGTTCCCCACCCTTCTCAAAACCTCCATCGACTATGCGGTCATGCAGCCGGTCTCACACGGCAAGGGCAGCGCAGAGGTGCTAGCAGTCGGGCTGGATGTCTCCTGGAAGGACGTCGGTAGTTACCAGAATCTCGCCGAGCAGTTCCTGGTGGACGAGCACGGAAACCGGGTCGATGGGCGAAGTGTGAGCCTGGATTCCTCAGGGTGTGTGATCATCAACACCGCTGGTGGGAGGCATGTTGTGGCAACCATGGGGCTCCGGAACATGCTTGTCGTTCACACCAGAGAAGCCACTCTCGTTGCTCCTCTGGCGGAGACCGGGCGGATCCGTGAGCTGGTGGAGTTGGTGCGCGAAGGACACGGCGCTGAATACGCCTGACATGTGGGTTCGTGGACAAATGATGTTGGGGTAAGCATCGGGCATGAACCCGCAGGAGGAGCGTGGGACGCGTGCACTTGACCAAACGGAGGACAGAAGGGAGCCCGGATCGGGGCTATTCGCCTATCTGGCGCGGGTAGGATTAGACCATACCTTCAACCTTCAACTTAATCTGCTATCGAGGGTTTCGGTTCTCGAGGCGGTGATGGTCCATCAAAGCGGAGGGCGTTTCGATCGTGACGGTCGATGGCGGTCCTGACGGTGCGGAGTAAGTGGTTTCTCCTTGGGGTTCCATCTCTGGCGGGTGGCGAACGGTTGGGGAGATGAAGTGGATTTGTCCGCCCGGTTTGGCGCAAGCCGACTCGCCGGACGGGCTTGACGCGAAGGAACCGCACGTGTGTAATTTGGGCCAGAGAGGGGGCAAAATGGACGACATCTGGACGTTGGGGGT
>JABCNW020000095.1 GCA_013333945.2 Propionibacterium sp. | reverse complement strand
CTGGAACCTCGCCTGCGGCGAGCATCCGGTTGGCCGCGAAGGCCTGAACGGTGATCTCGGCCCGTGACAGGTTGCGTTTCAGCCCACCCTGTCCGGTGGCGCAGAAGGGGCACGCCATTCCGCAGCCCGCCTGGGAACTGATACACAGGGTGGAACGGTTCGGATACCGCATGAGCACGGATTCCAGAAGGGATCCGTCATGCAGTCGCCACAGAGTCTTGACGGTGCGTCCCCGGTCGGCGGTCAGCCGACGCACCTGGGTGAGCAGGGGTGGGAAGAGCTGCTCGGCCAGGTCTTCCCGAATCGCAGCAGGCAGGTCCGTCCAGGCCGTGACCTCATCACTCAGACCATCAAAGACGTGCCGGGAAATCTGGTCAGCTCGGAAAGCGGGCAGACCGAATGACTCCATGGCGTCACGGCGTTCGGGAATGTCGAAGTCGAGCCAGTGCTTCGGAGCTTTGCCACGACCGGGAGCGTCGAAGACCAGCGGAAGACGCGTCGGCATGTCATCCCCCCAGACTCAGGCGCAGGACGAGCCAGCCCACCGGTATCGCCACCAACATCGAATCCAGTCGATCCATGAACCCGCCATGTCCGGGAAGAAAGTTTGACATGTCCTTCAACCCGACGTCCCGTTTGATCAGGGATTCGACGAGATCACCCAGCGTCGCGGCAGGGGCAACGCACAACCCAAGGACTAGGCCGAGCCCCCAGGACGCGCCCAGGCACCAGACCGTCGCCACCGCCCCGATAATCGCGGCGGTAATCATGGAACCCGCGAATCCCTCCCACGTCTTGGAGGGTGAAATGTGCGGAGCCATTTTGTGCTTTCCCAGCAGGCTACCGACGGCGTACGCACCGGTATCGGAGGCCACCACGCAGGCCACCACCGCGATGATCCGCCGGGTTCCGCCTGGTTCGGCCATCATCAACGGTATGAAAACTCCCATCAGCGGGATGTAGGCGATGATCAATGCGCTGGCGGCAATGTCGCGGATAAAGCCTTCTCGCGCCAGCAACAATCGCGCCACCAGGCATGCGATCACCGTCCCACAGACGCAGATCACAGCGAAAGTGGTGGGTGGTAGTCCCAGATTCCATCGGAACATCGCGTAGGCGCCGAGGACACTGACGAGGGTGCCTGCGACTATGGTTTTCACCTGCGCATGCATTCCCTTGCGAAGCAACGCCTGGTGGACCTCGACGACAGCCATGCTCAGCGACGCGGCAGAGATCAGCACGAAGAACCACGGGGCCCACAGCAGACCAACAGCCAGAGCAGCCAGGAGACCGAGCCCGACGCCGATAGCCATCGGGAGATCCCGACCAACCTTCGGCGCTGGTATTGCCTGAACTGACTACTGAGACGACATCAGACCTCGCTGAGCTCAGCTTCCTTGCCTTTGAGCAGTTCATCAACCGCATCCACGTATTTCTTGGTGGTCACATCCATAGCCTTTTCCGCCCGAGCCAGTTCATCCTCACTGATCTCAGAGCTCTTCTCGAGCTTCTTCAGCGCATCAATGGCGTGTCGGCGAATGTTGCGCACAGCGATGCGCGCATCCTCGGCCTTGGCCTTGGCGAGTTTGATGTACTCCTTGCGGCGCTCCTCCGTGAGCTGCGGCATGACGACCCGGATGGCATTGCCGTCGTTGCTCGGATTGACTCCGAGATCCGCTTCCCGGATGGCCTTCTCTATGGCCGCGATGGCACTTCGGTCGAAGGGGGTGATCAGCATGGTCCGAGGATCGGGCGAGTTGAATGTCGCAAGCTGCTGCAGGGGCGTCGGCGCCCCGTAATAGTCGGCGTTGAGCCGGCTGAACATGGCAGGATGGGCCCTGCCCGTACGAATGGTCGACAGATCCTCGCGGGCGTGGTCTACTGCCTGCTGCATCTTGGACTGGGTTTCCTTTTCGACGTCGGCGATCATTGCCGCTCTCCTTTGCCTGTGTGGGTTGTCAGCGGGAAACGAACGTCCCGATGGGTTCGCCCTGCACGACGCGGCCAATGTTGCCCCGCTCGGACAGGTTGAAGAAAATGATGTTGAGGGCGTTGTCCCGGGCCAACGCGATGGCGGTGGCGTCGGCAACTTTAAGATCCCGGGACAGGAATTCGTCATGGGTCAAGCGCTCATACCGCTTCGCCTCCGGGTTGGTGCGCGGATCCGAGTCATAGACCCCATCCACGCCCTGCTTGCCCATAAGCAACACCTCGGCACCAATCTCGAGGGCCCGCTGAGCGGCGACGGTGTCAGTGGAGAAGTAGGGCATCCCCGAGCCAGCACCAAAAATGACCAAACGCCCCTTCTCGAGGTGACGTTCTGCACGGCGCGGGATGTAGGGTTCAGCGACCTGAGCCATGTTGATGGCCGACTGGACGCGGGTGTGGATTCCTTCCTTCTCCAGGAAGTCCTGGAGCGCGATGGCATTCATGACGGTCCCGAGCATGCCCATGTAGTCGGCCCGGTCCCGTGCCATGCCGTTGTTACTCAGCTCAGCTCCACGGAAATAGTTACCACCACCCACCACCACGGCCACCTGAGTGCCACCGGAAACCACCGCAGCTATCTCCTTGGCGATGCTTGAGATGACGATAGGGTCAACCCCCAGCTTCCCTCCGCCGAAAACTTCTCCCGAGAGCTTCAGCAGCACGCGCTGATGCGGCTTGTTCATGGGACCTACCTTCCTGGTGGGTGACGCGTCACGGCACACAATATCGTCCCAAGCGAAACAAGCGCGCCCCCTCTCAGGGGACACGCTTGTTTCACTTGATCCGGTTCAGGAGCCCACGGCCAGTCGCGCGAAGCGCTTGATCTCGGCCCCTGCGGCTTTCAGGACGTCACCAACGGTCTTCTTGTCCTCCCAGACAGCGGGCTGATCCAGCAGCACAACGTCCTTGTAGAACCCGCCGAGACGACCTTCGATGATGCGTGGGAGCGCACCCTCGGGCTTGCCTTCCTCGCGGGCGGTGGCCTCGGCGATACGGCGCTCGTTCTCAACCACCTCGGCAGGAACTTCCTCACGGGAGACGTAGACCGGGCTCATGGCGGCGATGTGCATCGCGACCTGGTGGACGAGAGTTTCGTCACCACCGGTGTACTCGACCAGAACACCGACCTGGGGCGGCAGGTCAGAGGCACGGCGGTGCAGGTACAGGTGGGTGTCACCGTCGTAGCTGGCCACATTGACCAGGGACAGGTTCTCGCCGATCGTGGCGGCTAGCGACTGCACGGCCTCCTGGACGGTCGCAGAACCCAAGGGCGCAACCTTGGTGGCCTCGAGGTCCTTGGCTCCGGAAGAAGCAATAGCCTCGACGATCTGGTCGGCCAGCCCTACGAACTCGGCATTCTTGGCCACGAAATCGGTCTCGGCGGCGAGCTGGATAAGGATTCCGTCCCTGCCAGCAACGATGCCGTTGGTCGCTTCGCGGTCGGTGCGCTTGGCAGCCTTCGCGAGCCCGGAGATGCGGAGCAGCTCGATGGCCTTCTCGTGATCTCCCTCAGCCTCAGTGAGGGCCTTCTTGGCGTCCATCATGCCTGCGCCAGTGGCGTCTCGCAGCTTCTTGACGTCAGCAGCAGTGATTGCCATGTCAGTTTCCCGTCTTGTCGTGTGGAATTACTCGGACTCGGTCTTGGCAGGGGCCTCGGTGGTTTCCGACGCCTCCGCGGCGGCGTTCTCGCCCTGAGCCAGGAGCTCGCGCTCCCAATCGGGCATGGGCTCTGCCTCGGGCTCCTCGCCGCTGCGACCGGAGGAGCGCTGGATCAAGCCCTCGGCGACGGCATCGGCGATAACCCGGGTCAGCAGGGCGACCGAGCGAATGGCGTCGTCATTGCCGGGGACCGCATAGTCAACCTCATCGGGATCGCAGTTGGTGTCGAGGATCCCGACGATGGGGATACGAAGCTTGCGAGCCTCGTCCACGGCGAGGTGTTCCTTCTTGGTATCAACCACCCAGACGGCCTGCGGAGTGCGGACCATGTCTCGAATGCCACCGAGGGTCTTGCTCAGCTTGTTCTTCTCACGCTCGAGGTGCAGCAGTTCCTTCTTGGTCAGGCCGCTGCTGGCGGAATCAGTCAGATCCATCCCCTCGAGCTCCTTGAGGCGCTGGATCCGTTTCGTGACGGTGTGGAGGTTGGTGAGCATGCCGCCCAGCCAGCGCTGGTTGACATACGGCATACCAACCCGGGTGGCCTGTTCGGCGATGGCTTCCTGGGCCTGCTTCTTGGTCCCAACGAAGAGCACCTGGCCGCCACGGGCGACGGTGGACTTGACGAACGAGAAAGCGTTGTCGATGTAGCTGAGCGACAGCTGAAGGTCGATGATGTAGATCCCGTTGCGCTCGGTGAAGATGAACCGCTTCATCTTCGGGTTCCAGCGGCGGGTCTGGTGCCCGAAGTGAACTCCGGACTCGAGAAGCTGACGGGCGGTCACAACGGCCATGGCCGTTCCTTTCACGATGGGCGCAGTCACGCCCATCCTTGTCAATGGCGAGTGGGGCTCGCGCAGGTGGTTGTTCTACTGACCCCGCTGGGGTCTTCCTGATACGCCCGGCGGCGGCACCCACGACGCGAAATCCCGGGACCACACCACCACCGACGGTTCCCGTTACGGCGCATGCGATGTCAATCGGACCAGCCGATTGCGCGGCCAATCCTATTCCCGGTTGAGCAAGGTTTTCAACACGAGGCACAACATTCGCTGACCCCGGAGGCCGTCCCGTCCCGCCTTCCAGAGTGCATGACATGAGGAAGGCACTGCTCACACTGACTCTTCTGACGCTGGCCAGTTTCCCCACGTTGGCGCACGCGGACGCAGGTTTGGTTCTCTCTGCTCCTGTCCCGGGCGCATTGTTGCGCCCCTTCGACGGCGGTACATCCCCTTATTCCGCGGGGCATCGTGGTGTTGACCTGGCTGCCGATGAAGGGGCGGAGGTGCGTTCCGCGGCAGTTGGAATGATCTATTTCAACGGGGAGGTCGCAGGACGACCATCAGTTTCCGTTGAACACGGCAACGGATTGCGCACCACCTACACTCCCGTTATCGGGTCCCTGCCCAAAGGAACACAGGTCAATGCCGGTGATGTGATTGGGCATCTGGCAGGACCACCACACTGCGATCCCCGGTACTGCTTGCACTGGGGCCTGACTGACGGCACCACGTACTACGACCCAATGCTCTACCTGAAGTCCCCACCCATCCGATTGCTGCCGCATGGTACAAACCCGCCGCCAGTTGCCTGGCTTCCGCCCGCTCAGACTCCAGGACCGGCGCCCGAACCCGGTTCCCTGCCTGTGGCCGGCCCCATCACCAGCCCGTTCGGGATGCGGGTGCATCCGGTCACCGGGGTCCTGAAACTCCACGACGGGGCGGACATCGGGGCGGCCTGTGGCACCGCAATTCACCTTCCCTGGGCTGGGACAGTGGTCTCTGCCGGCTACGACGGCGGATACGGCTACCGGGTGGTGGTGGAACACTCCGGGATCCGCACCGGATACGCCCACATGCCGGGGATCGAGGTTGCGGCGGGTCAAACCCTCGAGGTAGGAGCCGTGGTGGGGCACGTCGGCAGCACGGGTTACTCCACGGGCTGTCACCTGCATTGGATGGCCTGGCGGAACGGCCAGGTGATTGACCCCCTCACCTTGGTTCGCTGATTCCCTCAGGCCCGGGGATGAGCCTGCAGGAAGGCTGCCCGGAGCCGTTCGTTGGTGACATGGGTGTAGCGCTGGGTAGTCGCCACGGATGCGTGTCCCAACAGTTCCTGAACGCTGCGCAGGTCCGCTCCCCCGGCCAGCAGATGAGTGGCCATGGCGTGCCGCAGTGCGTGAGGACCAACGGATGCCCCACCTGCCGCGGTGGCGGCGTGGACCACGCGGCGAGCAACCCTGGGATCGAGGCCGCCGCCTCGGGCACCGAGGAACACCCGGGGCGGACTGGCCGGTCCCGCCACACGATCCCGGACCGCCAACCACGCGTCGAGGGCACGCCGAGCCGGGGCACCCATGGGGACTGTGCGTTCCTTGTCACCCTTACCCAACACACGCACCGTCGAGTTCTCGAAATCAACATCACGCAATCCCAGCCCGCAGGCCTCCGAGATACGCAGCCCGCTGGCGTAGAGCAGCTCGACCAGGGCCACGTCGCGCAGCGCTATCGGATCACTCTCGGCGGCTGCCGCGGCCAAGGACGCGATGGAATCGCTCACCTGGGTTTCGGTAGGCACCTCAGGCAGGACACGTGGCCGCCGTGGGGCACGAAGCCGGATCGCCGGGTCCGATGCGATGAAACCCTCTCTGCGCGCCCAAGCGAAGAAACCTCGGGCGCAGGAGACACGACGTTGCAGGGTCGCCGGTTCGGCGCCGGAATCGACCTGTTCGGCCAGCCAGGAACGTAGATGCGCAAGAGTGACCCGACTCGGCGGAACCGGAACTGACGAAGCCATACTCTCCAGGTCTGCCTGGTAGGCACGGACCGTGTTCTGGGACAGACCCCGTTCGCTCTCCAGATGGCGCCGGTACTCGGCGGTCAACGTAGTCCAGGGCCCTTCCATAGCGTCAAGTGTTGCAGCGGGGATACTGTTGCTCTGCACGACGAACCGGAGAACAGGAAGATCGATGCCCGAGGACCTCACCACCGGCGGCCGCATCCGTCCCATCACCCGCTGGGGCACCCCTGTGATGCACGCAACCACCACGCCCGTCACCGAGTTCGGACATGAACTGCACGAACTCATACGTGACATGTTCGCAACGATGCGAGCGGCCGAGGGGGTCGGCCTGGCCGCTACTCAGGTGGGGGTCGGGATGTCCGTTTTCATCTACGAGTGCCCGGACGCCGACGACCGCATCCAGCGCGGGGTGGTCTGCAATCCGGTAGTGGAGCTTCCCACGGGCAAGGACCGCAACCTCGACGTTACCGAGGAGGGTTGCCTGTCATGGCCCGGCGGCTACTCCGGGGTTCCTCGCCCCGACAAGGTCATCTGTCGGGGTCAGGACGCCTACGGCAAGGAGATCGAACTGCTCGGCACTGGGCTGCTTGCCCGTTGTTTCCAGCACGAGACCGACCACCTGAACGGCACCGTGTTCGGGGATCGCATCTCGGACCGCTCTCGCAGGAAACTCGATGCTCAGGTGGCCGACCTGGCGTGGCGTTACCCCGCAGACTGGCCGGTTTCCCCGAAACGGGATTCCGCACCGCGCCCCGGCGAGGAGTGAGCCTGACCGGCGGCAGCCACGATCCGGGATGCGGGGCACATTTCGCCGCGGCCAGCTGAAAGAATCAGCACTGATGGTGAACCACGGCGGTATCGCCCAATAGTGAAAGCGAAACATGAGCATCCGACCCCGTCTGCTGGCCCTTGCCTCGGCCTCGGCACTTCTCCCTGCATTCCTTGGAATCTCCGCCCTGCCTTCCTGGGCAATTCCTACTCTCACCGACGCCCACCCGATACCGATCGGCGCGGTGCAGGGCGCCGGTACAACAAGCCCGTACGCGGGACGCACCGTGGTTGTCCAGGGTGTGGTGACTGGCGATTTCCAGGGCGAGAATCAACTGGGAGGCGTCTTCATTCAGGACACAGGTGACGGGGACGAGGACACCAGCGATGGGATCTTCATCCACGACAAGGGTACGAACGACCTGGAGATTGGGGACCGGGTGCAGGTCAAGGGGAAGGTGAGCGAGTACAAAGACCAGACCCAGATCACCCCCACCGCGGTGGAGAAACTGGACGGCGGCGACGCGGTGGCTCCGCTCGAGCTGAACATTCCGGTCAGTGACTGGGAGCGACACGAGGGCATGCTTCTCAGATTCCCTCAGTCCCTGAGCATCCTCGATTCCCACAATTTCGATCGCTACGGGGAACTCACCTACGGCACGGACCGGCAGTGGGCCCCAACCGGCATCGTCGATCCGGGGCAGCCCGCCATCGACTTGCTGGCCAGCAACAACGCGAACCGCCTGACGGTCGATGACGGACGCACATCCCAGAATCCCACCCCTGCCATCCACCCGAACGGGAAACCGATGGCCAAGGACAACTACTTCCGCAGCGGCGATCAGGTTACGAACCTGACCGGCGTGCTGGGCTACAGCTTCGGTTCCTACCGGTTGCAGCCGACCACAGGTGCCGACCACGCCGCCGGCAACCCCCGTCCTCCCGTCCCGGAGAAGCAGGGGAACTTGCGGGTCGCGTCATTCAATGTGCTGAACTACTTCACCACCCTCACCTCGGATGACTCCCGGGCGCGGGGGGCAGACACCCCGGAGGAGTTCCAGCGGCAGCAGGCGATGATCATCGCGGCCATGACCGCTCTTGACGCCGATGTCTTCGGGTTGATGGAGATCGAGAACAACGGCACCGCTGTCGACGATTTGGTGGCGGCCCTCAACGCCAGGGCCGGGGAGGGCAGCTACGCCGCGGTGAAAACGGGAAAGGTCGGCAGTGACGCCATTTTCCAGGCTTTCGTCTACAAACCGACGGCGGTGGAACCGGTTGGTTCCGCCGAAACCCTGAGTTTCGGCAGCGCAGGGAACCGACCCGCGCTGCTTCAGACCTTCCGTCACAAGGACTCCGGTGAGCTGGTCAACGTGTCGGTCAACCACCTCAAGTCAAAAGGTTCGGCCTGCAAGAGCGATCCTGACACGGGAGACGGCCAAGGAAACTGCAACCAGACCCGTAATAAGGCTGCGGAGGACCTCGTTTCCTGGCTCCAGGACGACCCGACCGGCCAGGGCGCCGCGCGCACAGTGATCATCGGCGACCTCAACTCCTACGACCACGAGGATCCGGTGAAAACCCTCGTCGAGGGGGGCTACGCCGATATGGAGAAGAAATTCACCGGCGAACAGGCCTATTCCTACGTCTTCGACGGCATGTCCGGTTAGCTGGATCACGCGCTCGCGAATCAGGCCGCGGAGACCACCATCGTTGATGCCCGGGCCTGGCACATCAACGCGGATGAGGCGGACATCTTCGACTACGACATGACCTACAAGAAGGCGGCGGAGCAGGAGCTCTACAGCCCCGATCCGTATCGTTCCTCCGACCATGACCCGGTAGTGGTGAGCCTTCAGCTCGGGAACCCTGAAAGCCCGATGCCCTCATCGCCGGCCCCTGCCGAGCCCACACCGTCGAGATCTATCCTGCACCCCGGCCTACCGAAAACCAGTAGTTGATCACAGCCGCAGCCAGTGGGCAAAAATGGCTGCAGCGGTGGCGACGTTCAACGAATCAACCCCTACCGCCATCTCGATTCCAAGACAGACATCCGCGGCCTCCAGCCAGTCGTCGCTGAGCCCATGTCCCTCGGATCCGAGCAACAGGGCCAGTTTCTCCGGGGCCCGGTAATCGGTCAGTGGCGTGGCCTCCGGTGAGAGGGTGGTGGCGGCCAGTTCGAACCCTGCGGCCCGGAACCGGGCGAGGTCCGTGACGGAATCAGTCATGCGACGCCACCCGACCTGGAAGCAGGTCCCCATGGAGGCCTTGATGGCCCGCCGGTAGAGGGGATCCGCTCCGCCCGGGGAGATTACCACGGCATCCCACCCGAGGGCGGCGGCGACGCGGATGATGGATCCGACGTTCGCATGGTCGACGAGGTCTTCGCACACCAGGACGCGACGGGCACCGAGGATGACCTCCCACGGCGTCTCATCGGGTCGTTCGAAGCTCGCGAGGGCCCCACGGTGCACGTGGAAGCCACTCACCTGCTCGATCAGCCGGTCATCGGCCACCAGGCACGGCACGCCGGGCCGGGTCGCGAGCACGTCCCCCAAGCTGGGCAGCCATTTCGCAGCCAGCAGGAAGGACCTAGGACGGCATCCGGCCTCGGCGGCCCGCCGAATGATCTTGTCACCCTCCGCAATGAAGATTCCCCGCTCCCCCTCCAGACTGCGTCGAAGCTGCGAGTCCCGCAGCGAGACGTAGTCACCCATCCGAGGGTCGTTAGGGTCGGCGACGTCGAAACGCATGCGCGCAAGAGTAGCGAAAAATTCATTGACTGGGACCGATTTCCAAGATGAAAACCACCCCCCAGCCCACCACTGGGCGATGGATGATCATTCGCCTGCACCAGACAATGAGGCTTATTCGTAGGGGTTTTTGGCTTTCCCCAGTTAGCACTTTGTCTCGAGGGGGACGCGAGGGCGGCTTGCCCGATCTGAGACAATCAAAGTGTCCTACCACAAAGACTCTCAGATGAAAGACAATCCGCTGCCATGAATGGCACCACGACCCTTGAACGTGATCAGATCCTTGACCTGTGTGAACTGATCCACACATCCCGTTCCGGAAACCTATCCGGCAGCAGGATCCCGTGTCCTAGGGTTGTTCCGCTATATCCAGATCCATTTTGTTGACGCTCAGACACAACCTCACCCAAGAGTTACTGGCCGACATCCACACGGTCTCCCAAGCCACCATCTCGAGAGTGATTACGGTCTACACTCCCTTGATTGCCGACCTCCTTCAAGCGTGGATACCTGAGCTGGAAGATCCTTGACCCGGACGGTCAGTACATCATCGACGGCACCCTTGGTGTCCTGCTGGTCGTGGCGCGACCGTCCCGAGCTGTACTCGGGCAAGCACCGCGTGACGGGGGTGAACCTGCGGGTGGCCTGCATCCTGGCGGGACAGCTCGCCTGGGTCTCCCCGCCCCTGCCGGGTAGTGTGCATGATGCGAAGGCCATCCAGGAATCCGGATTCCTCACAACCCTCAATGGTCAAAGTCATATCGGGGACAAGGGCTACATCGGATTGGGGATGATCACCCCCGTGAAGAAACCCGCCTATGGTGAACTCGCCGACACCGATAAAAGAAACAACACGGCCATCAACCGTGTCCGTTACCTCATTGAGCGTGTCATCGCGAACCTCAAGACCTGGCGTGTCCTGCACACTG
>JABCNW020000094.1 GCA_013333945.2 Propionibacterium sp. | reverse complement strand
GGCCGTAACGCGGTTCGCAGGGTCACCGAGTTGCGATATCCGCAACTGGAGCACGTTCGCGACCTCTCCGGGATCGACGGGTGCTAGCGGCTGCAGCTCAGCCCACTGCGCGATGACGGGGGTGACCTCATAGCCGCTGACCGGCACCCAGGCCGTCGGGAGCTGGCCGAGGATGGTGACGAGCCCGGCATCCAGACCGACCTCCTCACGAGCCTCCCGCAGCGCCGTAGCAACGGGGGTTTCGCCGATGTCCGCGCCGCCGCCGGGGAAGGAGATCTGTCCGGCGTGCGCTCGCAGTCCCCCGGCGCGCTCGGTGAACAGGACGGCCGGGTCGGGCTCGTCGGTGAGCAGGATCAGGACGGCGGCCGGGCGCGCGTCGCCGGGGGCGCGACCGAACTGGCCGAGCGGCCCGGCCACGCCGTCGCGCAGCGCCGCCGTCAGGCCTGAGAGCTGGGACACAGATCCTCCACGGGGCAGGCGGTGCAGGCGGGTGTGCGGGCGCGGCAGCAGCGGCGACCGTGCCAGATGATCCGGTGGCAGAGCATCACCCACTCGCCGGGCGGGAACAGCGCCCCGACTGCGCGCTCCACGTCGTCGGGTTTGACGGAGTGCACCCAGCCGAACCGATTCGAAACGCGGATGACGTGGGTGTCGGGGGTGATCCCGGGGATACCGAAAGCGTCCCCGAGCACGACGTTGGCGGTCTTGCGCCCCACCCCGGGCAATTTCACCAGCTCGTCGAGGCTTTCTGGCACCCGGCCGTCGTGGTCGGCAACGAGTGCGCGAGCCAGACCGGTCAGTGATCTCGCCTTGGACCGGTACAGCCCGAGGCTGCTGATGATGTCCGCGACGTCGTCCTGTTCCGCCTCCGCGAGGTGCTCCGCATCAGGGTAGCGGGCAAAGAGCTCCGGGGTGACCTGGTTGACGCGGGCGTCGGTGGTCTGGGCGGACAGGACGACGGCGACGAGCAGCTCGAAGGGTGACCGGTGGTCCAGGTCGCAGCGAGCGTCAGGGTAGGCAGCTGCGAGCCTGGACCCGATCAGGGCCGCCGTCACCTGGCGGCGAGTTCGGCCACCAGCTCCACTTCGACGGGGGCGTCGATGGGCAGGACCGCCACCCCGACGGCACTGCGCACGTGTGGGATGCCGAAGACCTCACCGAGCAGTTCGGAGGCACCATTGGCGACCTGCGGCTGGGCGGTGAAGTCGGTGGTGGAGGCGACGAACACCACGGCCTTGAGAATGCGGGCCACATTGTCGAGACCCCCGGCCTGGTCGGCAATGGCTGCCAGAGCATTGAGGGCCGCAACCTTCGCAGCCTCTGCGCCTTCGGCCAGGTCGACGGCGTCACCGAGGCGGCCCGTGGCGATGAGTTTCCCGTCACGCAGGGGCAGCTGCCCGGAGACCCACACCTGATTGCCCACCGTGAGGGCAGGGGTGTAAGCGGCGAGGGGCTTGGCGACGGGCGGCAGGGTCAGTCCGAGTTCGGTGAGTCGCTGGGTAGGAGTGCTCATCGTCCTTCCTCCAGCGGCCTCTTGAAATATCCGACCATCGCTTCGGGGGTCGGGCCGGGTGCGACGGTGACGAGTTCCCAGCCGTCGGACCCGAAATTGTTCAGGATCTGCTGCGACACGTGGCTAAGGATAGGCGCGGTCAGGTACTCCCATTTAGTCATACCCCAAGCCTGCCATCAAATACTCCGCCCGGGCCAGAACGACCACAACTCCCCGAGCACGCTCACAAGGTTTCGCCACTGCCCGCGCGCCGACGCTCGCAGGCCGACTCAACTGGCTTCACAAGAAACGCGGACAGCTGTCAGCTGGCCTCGTCGAGACGACCGTAGGTGGACAGCACTTCTCGCCAGGACGTGATGTCGGGCCGGGAGCGAAGCAGACGGCGGCGTTCACGTTCGGTCATGCCGCCCCAGACTCCCCATTGGACACGATTGTCAAGCGCCTCGGCGAGACACTCCATGCGCACTGGACAGCTCATGCAGATATTTCGGACCCGCCGCTGATCCTTGGATTCGGGGAACAAAACGTCCTCCATGTCACGGCATTTGGCCCGCAAAGTCCATTCGCTGATCTCACCCAGTGACATCCACACCCTCCCTCGCCCAGTTATTCCTTCGAAATTCAGCTATGACGCTAGCGCATCCCCCCAAAAAGCAAAAGCGCAGGATAACGGCCACTTTCCCCTCACCGACGCCCTCCGAGCCCCTGAAACCGGGGGTTTCCGCACTCCACACTCACCGGATGCCACCAGATTTCGCAAAACGCCAGCCAATCGGATGACAGAACACGTCTCACCCTCCCTAACTTTCGTTATCTAACTACTTACGTTTAGCGCGAAAAATCCCCTTGTGACGACGAAACACCACCACGAGGTCACACCCAAACGACGTTGGCCCGCCGCAGGTGACACCAACCAGAGCCACAGGTGATCGAACCGGCCACGCCGGATCCGACACCCTGAGCCATACCGAAACATCTCCACGATCAAGGACATCAGACATCCGATGAATGATCGGATCACACCCGCGTCTGATCCCACAATACGTTCCCACCCACACACGCAATCCAGCATCACCAAGATCCCGGATCACCGGGTTATTCGAATCCCGACCTCGGCGAATACACCAATGCAAACATTCCCACCCGTGAGGTAACTAACTTTCGATAAACTTTGGCAATTCGCTAGTTCATGCATTACTCTTGTCGTGGCGGGGGAGGCATCCGTCAAATTGTAAACAAACTAACAATCACTGCGGTTACCAAACTTCTTCAGCAACAACCTCCCCCGCCGCCTCAGATCACTGATTCAATTATCAATGATTTCTTCGGGGCACTTTTTCAGCAATGCGCACCACGGTCAGCAACGACGGGACCGTCAACCGGATCGGGGGGTTGATCCCGACTCTTCAGCTCGACCGTCCTTCAGCGATCAGCGGGCCCCAGCACCATCAGCTTCTCCGGGTCCGGGAAAGACACGAACCCCACCTCGGCGTAGAGATCGTGTGCATCGGGGGTACTGAGCATGAGCCGCTTTAGCCGGAGTCGCCGGAACGTTTCCACCACGGTCCGGGACAGTGCGACCCCGAGCCCACGCCCGCGCACCTCGCGCGCGACGTAGACGTCGCAGAGCCACCCGAAGGCAACACCATCGGTTACCACCCGCGCGTACCCAACCTGCGCGCCGTCTGGCCCGTACACGCCGAAGTTCACCGACGCCGCCGCGGCCCGCTCCACGAAATCGCGGGACCGTCCCAGCGCCCAGTACGCATCCGTTGACAACCAGTGGTGTACGCGTTCCAGATCGAGCCGACCGCGGTCCGTGTCCACCACGAAACCTCCCGGCAGCTCCACCCTGACGTCGGGGTCGGGCACCGCGATCACGGTCTCACCGGTCATGACAGCCTCCTCGCGCCCGACGACGGCTCGGCACGGAAACCCTGCGGGCGTTTCCAGCATGCCACCGACCATCACCTTCCCGGCGACGAATCGCCCCTGCTCCGTCAGGACGGATCACCAGCGGGTCTTCCCGGCTGGATGAACACGCCCAGCGCCGCGATGAACGCCACCACGCCGGCGCCCAGCAGGACGTGGAACGAGAGCTGGGTGCTCGTGGTCGTTCCCGCCACCGGGTCGGTCGCCTCGGCCGCGTTGACGATGGCGGTCGCCACCGCGGTTCTGATGGCCCCGCCGAGCTGCTGGATGGTGTTGAACGCGGCGTTACCGTCGGCCTGGAGGTCATCGGGAAGAGAACGCAGGCCGTTGGTCATGGAGTTCGAGACGGACAACCCCTGGCGGATCGGGAAGAGCGCTTAGATCAACGCCAGCGGAGCACCTGAGCCGTGAACGCCGAGGACGGCGAAGAGCACGAGGGTCACCGCCCCGATGGCGGCGCCGGTGAGGATGGGCCGCATGGGACCGAAGCGGTCCAGGATCCCGCCGCTGAACGGGGTGAGGAGCGCGCCGATGATGCACCCGGGCAGCAGTAGACAGCCCGCGGCGAAGGAGTCCATCGACTTGTCGACCTGGGCGAAGTACGGGATCAGGTATCCCAGCGCCAGCACGATGGCCTGGATGAGCACCACGTAGACGATGCTCAACGCGTAGGTGCGGTCGGTGAAGATCCGCACGCGCAGCAGGGGATCGTCGGAGCGCCGGGAGAGCAGGACGAACAGCCCGAGCACCTCCGGGCTGATCTATGCGCTGGTGGAGGCAGCGTTGGTGGCGAAGACGAGGGCGACGAACCCGGCCGCCATGAGCAGGAACTGGACGGGGCGAAGGAGACCCGCCTGGTCTCCTGGGCCTGGCGGATCGTCAGGGCCCCGAGCACCAGGGCGATGACCAGGAAAGGAACGAGCACCAGGAAGATCGAACGCCACCCGAGCGCGCCGATGAGAAAACCACCGAGTGAGGGCCCCACGGCCGGGGCGATGGCGGTGATGAGCGTGACGAGACCCATCATGGTTCCCATCCGTTCGTGGGGAACCTGTTGCAGCACGATGTTGAACATCAGCGGCAGCGCAACGCCCGTCCCGATGCCCTGCAGGATGCGTCCGCCGATCAGGAGCGCGAAGTGCAGGGCGGCCGCGCTCATGATCGTCCCGGCCAGAAAGGTGAGCATGGCCGCGAGGAAGAGCGTCCGGGCGCGGAACCTGCGGTTCAGGAACGAGGAGACCGGCATGATCGCGGAGAGCACCAGC
>JABCNW020000093.1 GCA_013333945.2 Propionibacterium sp. | reverse complement strand
TCGCCGTGGAGGTCGGCGATCTGCGCCAGCAGCGGCAGCGGGTTGTGGGGGGCGACGAGGATGAAGGCGCCGCCCACGTTCAAGGAACCGACGACACCGAGGATCGCGGCGTGACGGATCGCGTGCGGGATGACGCGGGCATCGAGTTCGGGCAGGGAGTCGTGACCGCATCCGCAGCCACAGCTACCCCCGGAGGACTTCTCGGTGATGGGCAGTTCAGTCATGCGGCGGAGTTTAACGACATCCGGGGCGGCGCGGAAGTGGACGACACCGCCAATCGAGAGGATCGCCAGTAGGCTTGCGACCCGGCAGGGACAGTCATGCGCGAGAAGGAGGTGTCCATGCCGGTGATCCACGCCGCCATCACCACCGACCCCATCGACCAGTCACGCCTGGAGGCCCTCGTCTCCAACGCGCACGCGGGCGCGCGCGTGAGCTTCGCGGGCCTGATCCGCGACCACGACGAGGAGGCCGAGGGCGTCGTCGTCGGACTCGACTACACCTGCCATCCCGACGCGGACCGGTTCCTGGCCGGCGTCGCCGCATCCGTCGCATCGGACCTGGACCCGGAAGGCAGGGCCGTCCTTGCCGTCGAGCACCGGATCGGCTCCCTCGGGGTCGGGGATGTGGCGATCGTCGCCGTCGCCGCCTCCGCGCACCGCGGCCAGGCCTTCGAGCTCTGCCAAGCGCTGGTGGATCGCGTCAAGGCGGAGGTGCCGATCTGGAAGCACCAGCATGAGGAGTCCGGGCGCGCATCCTGGTCCAACCTGGGGCTGCCCCAGTGACCCTGACCGACCGTTTCGGTCGCGTTCACCGCGATCTGCGGATTTCGCTGACCGACCACTGCAATCTGCGCTGCACCTACTGCATGCCCGCCGAGGGGGTGCCGTGGCTGCCCCGCACTACCTTGTTGACCCCCGAAGAACTGATGCGGATAGTGCGGATCGCCGTCGGGGAGGGCATCGAGGAGGTGCGCCTGACGGGCGGGGAACCACTGCTGCGCCCCGACTGCGTGGACGTCGTGGCGGCCATCGCCTCGGTCGAGCCGCGCCCCGAGATCTCCATCACCACCAACGGCATCGGCCTGGCCCGGCTGGCCGAACCCCTGAAACGGGCCGGCCTGGCGAGGGTGAACGTCTCCTTGGACACCCTGAAACCGGATCGTTTCCACCAGCTCACCCGCCGCAACCGGCTCGCCGACGTCCTGCCCGGGATCGCAGCGGCGGATGCCGCGGGACTGCATCCAGTGAAACTGAACGCACTGCAGTTGCGGGGAATCAACGACGACGAGGCACCCGATCTCGTGGCGTTCGCGATGGATCACAGTTACGAGTTGCGTTTCATCGAGCAGATGCCCCTCGACGCGGGGCACACCTGGCGACGGGACGCGATGGTGACCGCCGCCGAGCCCATGGCCAGGCTCAGCGAATACTTCACCCTGACCCCGCTGCCGGGCCGTGGCGCGGCACCCGCGGAACGTTTCCTGGTGGACGGCGGCCCCGCGACCGTCGGCATCATCGCATCGGTGACTGCGCCGGTCTGCGGCGCCTGTGACCGGTTGCGGTTGACCGCCGACGGGCAGCTGCGCAACTGCCTGTTCGCCACGGAGGAATCCGACTTGCGCACCCCGATGCGAGGCGGTGTAAGCGACGAGGAACTGGCCGGGATCTTCCACCGCTGCCTGCTGCGCAAACTGCCCGGCCACGGAATCAACGATCCCGGCTTCCTTCAGCCTCAACGTCCCATGAATGCGATCGGCGGATAGCTTTTCAGCCGCATGTGCGGATACCATGCTGGGGTTTGACACTCAGATCCCCAGGAACAGGATGTACCGGTGAGCCCCATGACCACTTTCAGCATCCGGGAAGCCGCGCAGCTGATCGGCGTCAGCGACGACACCCTCAGGCGAAACATTGACCGGGGTGTGCTGCGCGCATCCCGTGACGGCGGGCACCTCAGCATCGACGGACGCGACCTGGTGGCCTTCCAGCGGGCCCGGCAGGCCACGGTCGACACGGAGGGCACCCCCACCTCGGCACGCAACCGCTTCACCGGACTGGTGATGGCCGTCAAGAAGGACAAGGTGATGGCAGAAGTGCAGTTGCGATGCGGTCCCTTCGTCATCACATCCCTGATGAGCACGGAGTCCGCGGATCGGCTCGGGCTGGCACCGGGAACGCTCGCCACGGCCGTGGCGAAGGCCACCACGGTGATCATCGAAACCCCGGAAGGACTCTCGTGAAGAAACTCGCCCTGACCCTCACGGGCCTGTTGGCCCTGACCGCCTGCGGCTCCCAGGCCACGTCCAACACCAGCCAGAGCGCACCACAACAGGCGGCGTCCTCCGCCGCATCGGGCGACACCGACCAGACCAGCGCGACCCTGACGATCTTCGCCGCGGCCTCCCTGAAAGACGTCTTCCCGAAGATCTACGAGGAGTTCAAGAAAACCCACCCGAACTACACCATCGAGTTCTCCTTCGGTGGTTCCTCGGAGCTGGCCACCCAGATCAACAATGGCGCCGAGGCCGATGTCTTCGCCTCCGCCAACGAGAAACAGATGACGGTGGCCTCCGACGCCGGAAACGTCGATGCCGCTGACACGAAGATCTTCGCCACCAACACCCTGACGCTGATCACTCCTCCCAGCAACCCGGCAGGGATCACGACACTGGAGGATGTCACCAAGGAGGGCGTGAAGCTCGTGGTGTGCGCCGAGCAGGTTCCCTGCGGCGCGGCCACCAAGAAACTCGCGGAGAGCACCGGTTTCACCTTCACTCCGGTATCGGAAGAGCAGAAGGTCACCGATGTGTTGGCCAAGGTCACCTCGGGGGAGGCCGACGCGGGTCTGGTCTACGTCACCGACGCCGCAGGAGCCAAGGAGAAGGTCAAGGTCGTCGACACCCCCGAGGCCGAGAAGATCGTCAACAAGTACCCGATCGCGGTGACGAAGTCCGCGCGCCAGGGCGCTCAGGCCTTCGTCGACTTCGTTCTCGGTGAGCAGGGCCAGTCCATGCTGCGGGACGCCGGTTTCGGCGCGCCCAAGTGACGACCCCCAGATGGGTGGTGCTGCCGGCGGCGCTCGGTATGCTGCTGGTGGCACTGCCCCTGGCTGGGTTGCTCAGCAAGGTACCGTGGCCCGGCCTGTGGGAGCTGCTGACGTCTCAGTCGTCACTGGCGGCGCTGCAGCTCAGCATCCTCACCGCGAGCGTCAGCACCGTTTTCTGCATAGTGCTCGGCGTGCCGATGGCGCTGGTCCTGGCGCGTCACGGGCTGCGCTGGCTGCGCCCCCTGGTGCTGCTGCCGTTGGTACTGCCCCCGGTGGTCGGGGGTCTGGCGCTGCTGTTCACGTTCGGGCGGATGGGCCTGATCGGGCAGTACCTGGAGGCCGCAGGCATCAGGATCGCCTTCAGCACCGTGGCCGTCATCTTGGCGCAGCCCTTCGTGTCGCTGCCCTTCCTGGTGATGGGGCTCGAGGGGGCGCTGCGCACCGCCGGGGACCGCTACGAGAGGGTGGCCGCCACCCTCGGGGCCTCCCCCACCCGGACCCTGTTCACGGTGACCCTGCCGCTGGTGTTCCCGGGACTGTTGTCGGGGGCCGTGCTCAGTTTCGCCCGGGCGCTGGGTGAGTTCGGCGCCACCCTGACCTTCGCGGGTTCCCTACAGGGCAGGACCCGGACCCTCCCGCTGGAGATCTACCTCCAGCGGGAAGCCGATCCAGATGCCGCCATCGCCCTGTCGCTGCTGCTGGTGATCTTCGCGGGAATCGTCATGGTGATCGCGTACGGGAAGGGAAGGATCAGGTCGTGAAGGGACTGCACTGGGAGGGAACCCTCAACGCCCGCAACCACGAGACCATCCTGGACGTACCGGCGGGGCGGGTGCTCGCCGTGGTCGGCCCGAACGGAGCCGGGAAATCGACGCTGCTGGACCTGCTGTGCGGACTGTTGAAACCCGACCGCGGCAGCCTCAGTATCGACGACCAGGTACTGGTCGACTCCCGTCATTTCGTGCCCGCCCACCGGCGGCGCATCGGCCTGCTCGGACAGCAGCCGCTGCTGTTCCCGCATCTCGACGTGCTGAGCAACGTCGCCTACGGGCCCCGCGCCCAAGGGCTGCGGCGCGACGACGCCAAGGCGCTGGCCCTGGAGAGGCTGGAACAGCTGGACGCCGCCGACCTCGCCTCCCGCAGACCCGGTGAGCTCTCTGGTGGTCAGACGGCCCGGGTCGCGCTGGCCCGGGCGCTGGCCACCAAGCCCCGTGCGATGCTGATCGACGAACCCTTCGCCGCCGTGGATGTCGAATACACACCCCGGTTGCGGGTGGCGGTCAAAGCGGCCCTCGCCGAGGTCGGCTGCCCCTGCGTCATCGTCACACACGACCCGACCGACGTCGCGGCGCTGGCCGACGACGTCGCTGTGCTGGAAAGTGGCCGGATCGTGGAACACGGCCCGGCCACCGAGGTCATGGCCCGCCCGGAAAGCTCTTTCGGGAAACGGCTGTTCGTCCGGAACTGACCCCCGCACGACCTCCTTGACGAGGTCTGTTTCTCGACCACCACGTGGGGGAACCGCGCTTCCCGAGGGCAGCTTCCGGAGAAGACGGGGCGAGCCGCTACCGGGCTACGACCGTGAGCACCCCTTCCTCGTCCGTGTTCACCGCCACCTCCGTGTCGTAGACCCGGCTCAGGTTCTCCGAGGTGCAGACCTCGTGCGGGGTTCCCTGGGCCACCACTTCGCCGGCGGCCATCAGCATTACCTCGTCGCAGAACCGGGTGGCCAGGTTGATGTCGTGCAGGACCACCAGGGCAAGCCGGGAGGACGGCTCCCCCGCCTCCGTATCCTTTCCGTTCCGTTTCTCGGCGACCGTGGCCTCGGAGCCGTGGACGTGTTTGCGGACGCTGCGCAGCACCCGGACCTGGTGTTTCAGGTCCAGGGCGCTGGTCGGTTCGTCGAGCAACACGAGTTCGGGTCCGTGCACGAGGGTCTGCGCCAAGGAGACGAGCTGCCGTTGACCTCCCGAACACTCCCCCAGATAGGTGTTGGCGAGCCTGCCAATACCCAGCGCGTTGAGGGCAGCATAGGCACGTTCCACGTCTTTTTTCGGGACCCGCCACCTCGAACCGCCGCGTTGAGCCGAGACCAGCACCGATTCCATGGCGGTCAGGGCGATGTGCCCCGGGATCTCCTGAGGCATGTACCCGGTAACGTCCTGCAGGGCGCGCCCGCTGCGTTTCCCGTAGCTGACCGTGCCCTGGCAGTGCTGGGCGCCCGCAATAGAGCGGACCAGCGTCGACTTCCCGCAGCCGTTGGGGCCGAGCAGCCCCGCGACGACGCCCTCCTTGATGGTCAGGTCAAGACCGGAGAGCACCTTGTGTTTTCCATAGCTCACGCTGATGGATTCAAGGTTGAGCATGAGTTCCGAACCTCTTCTCGTGAGCGTGGTCTAGTTCGAGATGGCGGAGGTGGTGCGCCGCCTGCCCAGGATGATCAGCACGAACACCGGAACACCGACAAGGGCCGTGAGGATGCCGACCGGGAGTACCACACCCGGCACCACGATCTGGGCCACCGCGTGGGCGCTGGTGAGCACCAGAGCGCCGCAAGCCATTGCCGTCGGCGCGAAGAGCCGCTGGTCCTCGCCCACCAGGATGCGGGCCACATGGGGGCCGACCAGACCCACGAAACCGATGATCCCGACGGAGCTGACGGTGAGCGCCGCGATCAAGGAGGCCCCCAGCAGGGTCCACATGCGGACGTTGTCCACCTTCACACCCATGGCCCGAGCCCGGGCCTCACCGAGCGAGAGCGCGGTGAGTTTCCACTGGTTGATCCAGAACAGCGGGATGACGGCCACCAAGGTGATCAGCACCATGGCGATGGAGAACCAGGTGGCGCGTTCCAGCGACCCCATGGTCCAAAACACCATCCGCTGGAGGGATTCCTGGGAGGCCCGGTACTGGAGCAGCATCAACAGCGCCTGGAACCCGAAGACCAGGGCGATGCCCAGCAGGATGATGGTCTCGCGACCCGAACGCCGCAGTCGCGACACCAGGGCAATCACCCCGCTGGCGAACAGGGCCAGCACCGCGGCGCCGATCGGCACGGAGGCCTCGGAAAAGACGGGGAAACTGATCCCGGTGGCGATCACGATGGCCGCACCACAGCCCGCAGCTGCGGAGACACCCAGGGTGTAAGGCTCTGCCAGGGGGTTGTCGAGAATGGTCTGCATCTGTGCGCCGGCAAGGGCCAGTGCTGCACCGGCCACCACAGCCATGAGAGCGGGCGGGGTACGCAGATCCATCACGACGGTACGGGTCTGCCCGGACACCTCGGACGCCCAACCGGCATCGACCCCCAGCTGCTGCAGCCCCTCCGCGATCCCCCTGAGATAGGTGCTGGCGATGTCCGCGGCGCTGATGTTGAGCCGCCCCACCAGCATGGCGATCACGAACATGACCACCACGGCCGCGAGAATGCCGACGAGGATCAGCATGCGTTTGGTCTTGATCCGCCAGAACTCGGCGAGCGCCTCCTCCCGGGAGCCGCTCTCCGGCATCGCAACTTCCATGGGGTCGGCGGTGCTCTCCGAGATGATCCCGGCTACCTCGGTGTCGGTCATGACAGCTTGGCGGCAAAGACGCCCTCGGCCTTGAAGGGCATGAACTTGTCGTGGAAGTCACTCCAGGCGGCGTCCACCTCGGGCACCCCGCCGACCTTGAGTCCCTGCCACTGGGCAAAGGCGATGTAGGCGAGGAAGTTGTACGGCGCGTCGTAGAACTGGTGGTAGATGGCGTAGACCTGCTTGTCGCTGAACGCCTTCAGTTCGCTGTAACCGGTCTCACCGGACAACTGACCCAGGGTCTGGTTCGTT
>JABCNW020000092.1 GCA_013333945.2 Propionibacterium sp. | reverse complement strand
CGGTTCGTTTTGGATCCGGTTCCGGCGGGGCATCGAAAGACTCATCACGGGTCAGTCGCTCCGCTCTCGCCTGGCTTCATTGACCGGGATATCGGTGGCCGCAGCCGTGCTCCTGGTCGGTTCCACGGCCTATTTGTCCACGCGGATCTCACTGCGCGACCAGCTGGATCGCGAATTGTTGTCGGCTGCCCGCACCACCGCCGCGATCATCAACTCCGACATCAGGAATCTTGACAATCTCGGCCCCGGGCTCGGCACCTCCCAGGAGTTGTTGGCTGTCACCACATCAACGGGAGAAACCGTCCAGGCTGGGAAGCAATCCTTGGCGCTGGCCCCCGAGGCCGGGGAGGTCGCCGTCGCCCGTATGCAACAAGGGCATCGTGCCCGTTCCGTGAAGCTGGGAGACGGTCAGCAGTATCGCCTCGTATCAGTGCCGGTGCGGGCCCGGGATCGCGCCGGCCAGCCGCAAAGCTACGCCATTCTCTACGCACGGCCCCTGACATCGCTGGACACGACGCTGAACTCACTGTGGCTGGTGATCGCACTGTCCGGATTGGTGGGGATCCTGACCACGACCCTCACGGCCCTGTGGATGGCGCAGACCGCCCTGATGCCGGTTCGGCGCCTCTCCACCGCCGTGAAGAACGTCACCCAAACCGATCAGCTGAACCCGATCCGCATCTATGGCCGTGACGACTTGGGTGAGTTGACGCGCAGTTTCAACCTGATGCTGAAAAGTCTCCAGACCTCACGGGAACAGCAACGACAACTGATCGCGGATGCGGGCCACGAACTCCGCACCCCCCTGACGTCGATGCGCACCAACATCGAGCTGCTGGTGGCCGACGACAAGTCCGGAATGTTGCCGGAAGGGGCTCGCTCCGAAATCCTCGACGACGTCTCCGCCCAGCTCGGTGAGTTCTCCGCCCTCGTCGGCGACCTGGTGGCCCTGACCCGCGACGACCATCTCCAGCGTCAGCCGGAGAAGCTCGACCTGTCGGAGGTGGTGGAGGCGGCACTGGCCCGCGCAGCCCGTCGCGGGCCGAACATCACCTTCCACACGACCCTGGAGCCGGTCCCGATCCTGGGAGATGCCCCCACGCTGGAACGCGCCATCACGAACCTGCTGGACAATGCCGTGAAGTTCTCCCCCAGCGACGGCGAGATCTGGGTGGAGTTGACCTCGGCCGGGGTGCTGACGATCGTCGATTCGGGTCCGGGAGTCGCCGACGAGGACCTGCCACACATCTTCGACCGGTTCTACCGCTCCGACCGGGCCCGCAACACCCCGGGTACCGGCCTCGGTCTGGCCATCGTCACCCACACCGTCGAGGCCCATGGCGGCTCGGTCCGGGCAGGGAACCAACCAGGCGCCGGGGCGAAGTTCACCATGCGGCTGCCGGTCCTGGCCGCCCCCGAATCGCCCCTGTCTCCTTGAGGAAACACCGCCTGAGCATCTCCACTGCTTCCCGGGCCGGGTGTTCCGGGGGCGTCGGGTCTTTGCGGACGGACCGCGACCACCTGATTCCACAGACTTTTCCACAACCTGGGTAGAACTACACGGCTGTAACTCGGTGGAGTGGTTCAGTTCCTCGAGTCTCTGGAAGACAGGCCGGAGAGACCCGTTTCCCACAGACTTTTCCACAGCTGGGCAAAACTACACGGGTGTAATTCGACCTCGGATGCGTGGTGTCCGGTGTCGTCAGCCCACGCTCACGCGTCTCTCATTGGCTCGTCTCACCCTGGAGGACCACGGATGGACCCTGGTCCCCGGGCTGCGAGAAAAGCTCCGACGCGGAGCGCCTGGTCTGCGGGAAGAACACCAGGTAGGCGATCCACGCCAACAACGCCAGCACCATCAAGGTCACGATCACCCAGGCCCAGGGGCTGCGGCGTTTCGGGGCCTGCCGACCGACTGGCTGTGAGCTATAGACCGGGACCGCGGATTGATAGGGAGCGCTTGACGGAGGCGGCAGGCTGAGCTCGTAGTGCCCGTAGGACGGCGGTGGAACGTACGGCGGGACGGCGGACGCGGCACCGTGGTCCGGGTCAAAGGCCGGGGACGCCGTCACTGCTGGGTCCGGAGGTGGCGGCATGGTTGCGAGAGGGTCATGACCGTGGGGGCCCCAGGGGGTCTGCACGGGAGGAGCCGGCGGAGGCATGGCTGCCAAGGTGGCTGGGGACGGCTCGTTGGGAACCGGAGGCGGCATATGAGGGACCGCGTGACCCGCAGATGACGACGGGACGGTCTGCGCCATCGGATCGGCTGGGGTGCTGGAAAGTGGCTGGTTCGCGGAATACGGAAGCACCGGCTGTGGTGGCTCGACCGTCTCCCCGACCGGAGCCGCATCCTCCCGAAAGATCGGCAGGTCCTTGATGGCATCCAGGATCTGGGTGGGCGCCTCGGAATCATCGAAGTTGATCGGAGCGGAAATACGGGTGATCATTTCCGTCTCCTCCGGTTCCGACACGTCCATTGTCTCCTCGGCCTGGACGGGTTCCTCCGGAGCAGCTTCAGCCTGAGCAGATTCAGCCTGGACGGCTTCAGCCTGAGCAGATTCAGCCTGGACGGCTTCAGCCTGAGCAGATTCAGCCTGGACTGCTTCCTCCGGAACAGCTTCAGCCTGATTGGGTTCAGTTGTGGCCGGTTCAGCCGGTTGCATCAGCGACGTCACCCATGAGGGATCAGCCGAGGGCAGCTCGTCCCAGGATGATGTGATCACGCTTGGTTCGTCCGGCGAGGGCGCAGAAGGCACCATGACGACAACAACCCGGTTCACCGATCCGTCATCATCCGTCTCGGTCGGTGAGAGCGCTGCTTCCGATCGTGATTCGACCTGGGACACCTCCGTTGACCTCTGCCCACGCCGCGAGAGCTCGGCGGTCGGTTTCTGCCCGACCGGCGCCAATGCCGTCGATGTCGATGCCTGTTCGACGGAGGACACCTCAACCGACCACTGCCTGATCGGGACCAACTCACCCGGAACAGTTTCGGCGGACACCGCGGGCGGTTCGGATGGTACGACCGGAACCACGTGAGTTGCCGGTCCGTCCGCCTCGGGGAACCCCGGGGAGACAGCCATCACCGGTTCCGGAGGCTCCTCATCCGTCTGAACCTGGGATTTCTCCCGATGGACATCATCCTCGTCAATACGGACGTCCTCCAGACGGGCGGTGTCCTCGTCGACCCCGGTCTCCTCCAGAAATGCGGCGCTCTCATCCACACCGACCTCACCCAGCAGGGCGGTGTCCTCATCAGAGACGAGATCTTCCTCGGGGACGACATCCTCCTCCTCGCCCGGGAGCGAGGGAAAAGAATCGATCGGGGAGGACTGGGTCGTCTGGAACATTTCCCAGAGTCGGGGTCTCGGTTCGACCGGCTTCGAGGAAAGGGGCACGGGAACCTCGTGCCCCTCGTCAGTGAACCCCGGCTGCCCAACCGCTGGAACCAAATCCTTGATCAAGGCGTTCAGGTCCCTCTTGCTCACGGCGAGCACCAACGCTCTGATACGCGTCCGGTACTGCGCGGAATCCAGCTTGTCGGTCGCCAGCGCCTCATCCAGGACGCGGCGGTACCGAAGCAGGTCCTCCGAGGTAAGGGGAAGTGAACTCACCCCGACAGTCTGTCAGAGACCATCGTCAAGAACCATGACTGTGTCCAACCAATGGCCAGAAGTCACCCCAATTTCGCGGCCACGTGTGTCGGCGGGCTAGGGTTTGGGGGACCCAACTCCAGGAGGCAGCATGCTCGGTTTCGCCGCGGTGGATCGACGTTCTGATGCGGTCGCGATCTGGCTCGTCAGCCGCACCAACACCGCCGAGGCATCCAGCACGAACGCCGTCGTGGTGGGCTTGGCCGATGAACACGGCCTGAAAAAAGTGCACTCTCTGACCCGCGAGCGCATCGTCATCACCACTCCCGGAAGCGACCTGACCGGCCTGCCGATCAACAATGGGCATCCGACGACACTGCTCGAGGAGTTCATCGATGCCACCCGCAGCCACCAGTGCGCCATCGTTGAGGCCGTGCGCTCCTACGCAGCCTCCCGCAAGGGCCAGAAGCTGGTGGAGCCCACCTTCCCCACGGACCCGCAACTCCCAAAGACCTGGCCCGCGACCTGCCAGGACCGCGCCCTGGAGCTGGCCGGGGTGGTGTCGCGGGCCTGGACGAACTGGCTGGTCAGCGACGGCGAGCGGCTCCGCCGCACCACCCAGCCACGCACCGGCAAGACCCCGTGGATCATGCCCGGGGAACTCAACCAACCGGAGCTAATGGCCCTGCCACCAGCCCTGACGGAGAAACTTCGCCCCGAACCCGTGGGACCCTTCCCCGGTTGAGCGGTTCTGTCCTCAGCTCTGCCCCGCCGGGACCAGCGGAACGTACCACTCGACATCGGTGATGAGGATGCGGGTGTCCATGTTCCCATTCCAGCTGACGCCCATGCCGTGTTCCTGGAGGATCGGGATGACGACGGTCTTCATCAAGTTGATGGTCGTGGCGTCGTAGAGTTCCTCGCGCTGGGAGTTGCTCAAAGCGTTGTACTCCTCCTCGCTGATGTGGGCGGGCCAGAAGATGCCGTAGCTGAGGCAGGTGCTGCCGTCCTCCACGAGGTTCTCGGTGTCCTGCTGGTGGAAGAACACGTACCCCAAGTCGTCCTGGTCGCCCTCGATATCCGCATGCCCGCAGGTGCCGCAGCAGGTGAAATCCTGCTCCGCGACGACATGGGCCCTCCGCAGCGCCTCGAAGGCGCGGTCCAGATTGCTGGCGGGCGCCTCCCCGAAACCCGCCTGCTGGGCGCGGCGCGCATCGATCAGGTACTGGGCGATGGCGCGGCACTGCGCATCGGACAGCGTGCCACCAGCGCCCTCCTCGTCCTTCTCACCCTCCACTGCGCAGGCGATCTCGTAGGCATGGTCGTTGATGTCGTCATTCCCCCTCACGAGTTGCATCCAGATCATGTCGCGGATGTGCTCCTCGAGTTCGGGATCGATCACGCCCCCGAGCAGCTCGGCGGGGATTCTCAGCCCTTCGGGTTGGGCGTTCAGTTCAGTCATGGCCGAGACCCTAACAACCGCCACCGACTGAGAAAGGGTCGGACGACGCCGCCCGACCCCTCACCGCGGTATCTCACCGCCAAGGGTTCTGACCCGGCTGCCCCGGATACCCCTGCTGACCCGGCTGACCACCCTGGCCCGGGTATCCCTGTTGCCCGGAGGGCTGGTGGAAATTGCCCGGACCCTGGAATCCACCCTGCGGACCGGGCTGTCCGGGACCGGGGCGAGCGGCCTTCGCCCTGCCGCGTTGCACCAGAATGACGGCGACCACAGCACCGCCCACCACCATGACCCCGAGCACGACCCACAGCCAGGTCAGGTCGGAGGTATTGCTGGCGGTCGCTTTCAGGCCCTCGGAACTTGTCAAGTCGGCCGGGTCCTTCCACGTGACGGTGTTGCCGGAGATCTCCCCTGTGCCGCTGGCGGTGAGAACTTTGCCCGGGAAAGTCACCTTGATCTCAAAGTCGGTGATCATGCTTGCGCTGATTCCCTGCGAATTGCTGCCCGGCATGTGGAAGCTCCATTGCTTGCTGGACTCGTCGAAGCTGAGATAGCTGATATCGGAGAGCTTGGCGGTGCCGGAGAGCTTGCAACCGATGTACTTGTCGTCTTGGTAGCCCTCCTGTTTGAAGTCGCCTGGAAGTTTCACCGAGCTCATCCCACGCTGGCAGACTGCATCGGAATCCTTGACGCCGCCCGACTGCGATTTCTCCTTCAACACTCCGTAGTCGGCCTTGACTTCGATCTTTTCCTGGTTATTCACGTTGATTTCCTGGCGCATCCGGATGCAGGAGCTGAGCACCAGCACGAGAGGCAGGATCACGGCAACGATGCCGATTCTGCGTAACTTCATCATGCACGGAACATACAACCTTCCCCTCTCCTGTTGCACGGGGTCCCCCACTGTGCAGCATGCTGATGGATTTCCTGGGAAAAACCCTTCCCGCCTGCAGCGGAACACGGCACCATTGACCCGTGAAACCAGATCGCAACGCCACCGTCGCCGAGATCTACGCACACCCACTCGGCCGCGACATCATTGACAAGATGCTGCTGCAAACCGGGCGCAGCACCGCCTGGGTGCGCAATCCTCTGATCTCGCGGCTACGGCTGCGCCAGCTCGACACTATCCTGGGACGCGCGTTCGGCCCCGGCTTCGTCGATACCCTGGTCGATCTACTGGCCGACTGCCCCGACTCACCTCCCCGCCTCGATGGCCCCATCGCCGCGACGTGGTGGAAACGGGCGGTGTTCTACCAGATCTACCCGCGGTCCTTCGCGGACAGCAACGGCGACGGCATCGGTGATCTGCCCGGCATCCTGGCAAAGGTCCCCTACCTGGACGACCTGGGCGTCGACTGCCTGTGGCTCTCGCCCATCTTCACGTCCCCCAACAAGGACATGGGCTACGACATCGCTGACTACCGGTGCGTCATGGACGAGATGGGCACCATCGACGACCTTCGGCGCCTGATCGCCGCCTGCCACGAACGCGGAATG
>JABCNW020000091.1 GCA_013333945.2 Propionibacterium sp. | reverse complement strand
TTCTACGTCAAACGCCGCGGCGGCCTGGACTGGGACTGAACGAGAGGACCACAGATGGGTATCGAAGAGAAACTTCCCACCGGGATCCTGCTCACCACAGTCGAGGGGATCTTCGGCTGGGTGCGCAAGGCATCGTTTTGGCCCGTGACCATGGGCCTGGCCTGCTGCGCCATCGAGATGATGGCCTACGCCACCCCCCGCTTCGATTCGGCGCGCTGGGGGCAGGAGGTCTTCCGTGCCTCGCCGCGCCAGGCCGACCTGATGATCGTTTCCGGGCGGTTGTCGCAGAAGATGGCCCCCATCGTGCGGCAGGTCTACGACCAGATGCCGAACCCCAAGTGGGTGATCTCGATGGGTGCGTGTGCGTCCTCGGGTGGCATGTTCAACAACTACGCCATCGTTCAGGGCTGCGACCACATCGTGCCCGTCGACATCTACGTGCCCGGCTGCCCGCCCCGTCCCGACATGCTGATCGACGCCATGTTTAAACTCCGCGAGGAGGTTGCGAAACGCCCGATCGGTCCGAACGCGGCCGCCGCCATCGCGGCCCGCGAGGAGGCCGCCCTGGCTGCGCCCGCGACCCACGAGCTGAAGGGACTCATGCGATGACCGAGACCCCCGGCGAGATCACCCCACAGCAGAACACCCCCCAGGCTCCGGTGTTTGAGACGAAGGCTGGTATGTGGAGCCGCGGCTCCGGCGACACCTCCGGGTATGGCCGCATTCAGCGGCAGATCTCCATGCCCGGCCAAACCCAGGGCCCCTTCGGGGAACCCTTCGACACCATCGTCGCTCGCGGGGCAGAACTCGTCCCCGCCCTGGCCGGTGGCCTGGTGCTGTTCGACCGCGGTGCGCTGACCATTTTCGTGCCCCGTGAGCACCTCCGCGAGACCGTGAAGGCATTCCGCGACGACGCCCACCTGCGCTTCGAGATCTGCGTGTCGGTCAGCGGGGTGCACTACCCGCAACAGACCGGCGCGGAACTGCACGTGGTCTACCACCTGCTCTCGATCACCCACAACCGTCGCGTTCGCCTCGAGGTGACAGCCCCCGAGAACGATCCGCACGTCCCGTCGGTGGTGGCCACCTATCCGATGGCCGACTGGCATGAACGCGAAACCTGGGACATGTTCGGGATCCTGTTCGACGGCCATCCGTCGCTGACCCGCATCCTCATGCCCGACGACTGGGTGGGGCACCCGCAGCGCAAGGACTACCCGCGGGGCGGCATCGACATCCAGTACAAGGGCGCCACCGTGCCTGCCCCCGATCACCGGAGGACGTACAACTGATGAGCAACGACATCTTCGCCGCCACCGGCGAATCCACGGCTGATCGGGTCTATCTGGCCCAAGGAGGCGACTGGGCGCAGATCGCCGCAGAGCAGGCCGAACGTGGGGACGAGACGATCGTGGTCAACATGGGCCCGCAGCACCCGTCCACCCACGGCGTGCTCCGCCTCATCCTGGAGATGGACGGTGAGACCGTCACCCACATCCGACCCGCCATTGGCTTCCTGCACACCGGCATCGAGAAGAACATGGTGTTCAAGACGTGGACCCAGGGTGTGGCGTTCTGCACCCGCATGGACTACGTCGCGCCACTGTTCAACGAGGCCGTCTACTGCCTGGCTGTCGAGAAACTGCTCGGCATCACCGACGACATCCCGGAGCGCGCCTCCGTGCTGCGGGTGCTGGTGATGGAGCTGAACCGCATCGCCTCCCACCTGGTGGCGATGGGCACGGGCGGCATGGAAATCGGTGCCCTGACGGTGATGACCATCGCCTTCCGCGAACGCGAAATGATCCTCGATTTCCTGGAGGGGCTGACCGGGCTGCGCATGAACCACGCCTACATCCGTCCCGGCGGGGTGGCCAACGACCTGCAGGAAGGTGGTCTGGAGCATCTGCGCACCGTCATCGCCTGGCTGAAGAAGCATCTGCCCGAGTATGCGACCTTCTGCAATGAAAACCCGATCTTCAAGCTGCGCATGCAAAACATCGCGAAGATGGATCTCACCGCCTGCATGATGATGGGCGTCACCGGTCCGATCCTGCGGTCCACCGGCTACGAATGGGATCTGCGCAGAGCACAGCCCTACTGCGGCTACGAGACCTACGATTTCGACGTGGTCACCTGGGACACCCAGGACGCCTACGGGCGGTTCCGCATCCGCCTGGAGGAGACCTGGCAATCACTGCGGATCGTGGAGCAGTGCCTCGAGCGCCTCGAACGTACCCAGGGCCAGCCCGTCATGGTGGGCGACGCGAAGATCGCCTGGCCGGCGTCGCTGGCCATCGGACCCGACGGGCAGGGCAACAGCCACGAACACGTCAAACACATCATGGGCGAGTCGATGGAAGCCCTCATCCATCACTTCAAGATCGTCACCGAGGGCTTCAAGGTGCCCGTGGGCCAGGTCTACCAGGCCATCGAATCGCCCAAGGGCGAGCTGGGCTGCACCCTGGTCTCCGATGGCGGCCCCCGCCCCTACCGCGCCCACTTCCGCGACCCGGGGTTCAACCATCTGCAGTCCGTGCCGATGATGTGCGAGGGCGGGATGATCTCCGACGTCGTGGTGGCCGTGGCCAGCATCGACCCTGTTCTTGGAGGTGTGGACCGATGAGCGGTCATTTCGTCAGCGATTTCCCCGATTCCGGTTCGGTGGACTACTCGGATCAGTCCACCAACCTTGATGAAACCGCGGTCGCCGAGTTGAACGAGCTGGCGGGGCGCTATCCGCACCCGCGTTCCGCGCTGCTGCCGATGCTGCATCTGGTGCAGTCCTACGACGGTCGCATCAGCCCGCGTGGCATCGAGCTGTGTGCCGAGATCCTCGGGATCACCACGGCCCAGGTCTCCGGGGTGGCCACCTTCTACACCATGTTCAAGCGCAGGCCTGCCGGCCACCATCACTTGGGAGTGTGCACCACGGCCCTATGCGCGGTCATGGGCGGCGACATCCTCCTGGAGCGGGCCAAACAGCGGCTGGGTATCGACGAGGGCCAGACCACCCCGTGCGGGCGGGTCTCGCTGGAACGCCTGGAGTGCAACGCCGCCTGCGACTACGCGCCCGTGGCGATGGTCAACTGGGAGTTCTTCGACGACATGACTCCGGAGAAGCTCGATGAGCTGATCGACGCGCTCATGAATGGCGAGGAGGTGGTCTCTCCACGCGGAGCCACCATCACGTCGTGGAAGAAGGCCGAGCGAGTGCTTGCCGGTTTCCCTGATGGGCGCGCCGACGAAGGGCCCTCCGCCGGGCACGCATCCACCCTCGGCAGGCGGCTCGCCGCCGAGAGGGGCTGGCGCGCTCCCGATCCCGACAATCTGCCGGCAGCACCCGAGGAGGAGACGAAGTGAGCGACCTGCTCGCCCCAGTCCTCAGTGACCAGTGGGGCCAGGACAAATCCTGGAAGCTCTCGCGCTACGAGGCCGCGGGCGGCTACCGGGCGCTGCGCAAGGCGCTGCTCGGCATGACCCAGGCAGAAGTGATCGCCGTGGTCAAGGACGCGGGTTTGCGTGGCCGGGGTGGCGCGGGCTTCCCGACGGGCATGAAATGGAGCTTCGTGCCCCAGGACAACCCCAACCCGAAGTACCTCGTGGTCAACGCCGACGAATCGGAGCCCGGCACCTGCAAGGACATGCCGCTGCTGATGGCCTCCCCCCACACCCTCGTCGAGGGCGTGCTCATCGCCTCCTACGCCATCGGCTCCCACCAGGCGTTCATCTACTGCCGCGGTGAGGTGCTGCACGTGATCCGGCGGCTCCAGCAGGCCGTCAAGGAGGCCTATCAGGCCGGCTACGCGGGAAGGAACGTGCTGGGATCCGGCTATGACCTCGACGTGATCGTCCACGCTGGGGCCGGAGCCTACATCTGTGGCGAGGAGACCGCGTTGCTCGACTCTCTGGAGGGCAGGCGCGGCCAGCCGAGGCTGCGTCCCCCGTTCCCAGCGGTCGCGGGCCTGTACGCCTCCCCGACGGTCATCAACAACGTGGAGTCCATCTCCTCGGTGCCCTCGATCGTCAACAACGGGGCCGCCTGGTTCCAGGCG
>JABCNW020000090.1 GCA_013333945.2 Propionibacterium sp. | reverse complement strand
TGGAGGCGATATCAGCGACCACTCCAGTTCGCGGCCAACGCCACAAAGTAAAAGGCGCACCAGACCGACACGACCGCTCAGCCTCTGCACCTTTCCCCGTGCCCCACGCCCCTCTCGGGGCAGGAGAAAACTCTATACTCTCGCTCACGCCATCCGCATACCGAACATCCATGAAAGCACCAATAGCACGACCACCCCTCCCGCGGGTTCTGATCTCCGGATTGAAATGGGTGCACACAACCCCGTCGCGTCTTTCAGGCTCTGAGCTCAGATCTCCCACGATATTCACACTACGCTGAACCCCGGCCAGCAAAGCCCACACCCCCACAAGCAGAAGCACGAGAGCCACAAACCCGCCGAGCTGCGAAGCCCTGTACATCCAGCTCCTGAGCTTCACATAACGAGGATAGAAACGCGTCACCCACATCCACCCCGGCCCCAGACACGCAAACCCCACAAGAAACAACCCAACAGTCTGGAGCACCACAGCACGCATGGCCGAATCCCCAAAGGGGGCATGGAAATACACATCCCATACCGACAGAAAAATCACATACAGAAATGCGCCAATAGGCAACACTCGAGCCGCCAAAACATCAAGCAACCGAACCATGTCGCCGTCCCCTATACCAGGACACGCAACTTACTCTTGAGGAGGTCTGTACGTTTCATCTCGGGTGTAGGCGTCGAGCCCCTTTGCGGCTTTCGACGCACTGGACGCCCGCGGCCCAGCCGTATCCTCGAGGAAGTCACGACCCTGTTCATAATTCTCCCAGTCGGGAACCCCTGCAGCTCGACGCCCGCTCTCGGGATCCACGACATAACCCGCATGTTTCATGAGTCTGTCACGCTGCTGACCCTCGGGGAGAGAGCTGAAGAAATTCACCTGATCTTCCCTACTCATACGCCGAAGCAGGAAATCGCCGGCTTCACCTCCCGTGAGCCCACGAGCGAAAATTACTCTCTGATCATACGTGAGCGAACGCGACCACCCCGCAAGGTCAAAAGGTCCATCCTTGTCAATCCCATACTTGTCGAAAACCTCTTCCAATTGCTTCGGGCCCTTGGCTCGAATGATATCCTGGGTCGCCTCGGGAGGAATCCTGATTTTTCCTTCCGGCGCATCTGGAACACGCGAAGTTTTTGCAAATCTGCCCGGCAACTGATCTTCTAGCCCTTGGAGCGCGTCTTTATTCTTGACCTTGTCCATCTGTTTGAGAGTGGTCCTAATATTGGCCGCCCTCCTTGAGGCAACCATGGATTCGGGGAGCTTGTCCGCGAGCTTCTCCCCGACACGCCTGCCGGCCCCCTGGATCGCCCTATCCTTCCACTCCCCGGGCTTTCCCAGGACCTTCAACAACTTGCTGCCCCACTCCCCTAGTTTGCGAAGGTCCTGGACGAGTTTGGCGGTAATCTTGCTCAGTTTGGCGAACGCATCAATCGCCTTGTTCACCCACTTGGTGATCTTGGCGACTTTTTCTCCCACCCAGGTCGAGATCTGCGCGACCACGGCAGGGGTCGCAAGACCAAGGCTGAAGACCTCCTCGGCAACGGATTGCGCGAACATTCCCAGCGCTTCGGCGATCATGTCGCGAATCATTTCGTAGATGAACTTGACAATGCCCATCTGCCGCTGCAGCACTCCTGCTATCTGCTCTGCTGCGGCCTGCTGCGCCTCGAAAACCTCTTTGAGTTGGCCGACCCGCGCCCTGTAGGCGTCCAAGGTGCTTGAGACCTGCCCCTCGATCTTCCCGAGCAGCGACTCGAGATTTTCCGCCTCTTTCTGGGCGGCCAGGGAGATGTTGTGCCAGGTCGAAGCGCCTGCTTCGATTTCCTCCGGGTCCCCGGTGAACTCCTGCAGCCAGTCCTGGAGAGGATAAATGTGTTCGATGATCCACGAAGCCACCCAGCCGGTGGCCGTCGCGATCGGATTGAACGCGGCCGAGACGACGTTGGCCCCGAATGACGCGACGGCAGCGAACTCGCCCAGCCATCCGTCATTCCCTAGCTCGTCCGTAAAATCGATGATGTCCCCCACAGGGCCAATCTTCGCCACATCTTGCCAACGTCCTTGGCCACCAACCACAAAGCCAATCCCCTGGGGATTATTTTCGGTTACAAGCAGTTCACTCATGTCGCACCCCGGTTTCAGATGCTGCTCATCAGCTTGTCGAATTCGTCTTTGAGCGACATTTCCGCCTCATGGAAATCGGCAGCGCTGTCTTCCAGGGCTTGCGCAGTCGCCTCGAGCACTTTCCCGAGGATGGAGTTCGTGGTCTTGAAATCGCCGCTGAGCTCTACGTATCTGGGTTGAAAAATCGGCGCGAGAAGAACACCGTAAGGATTTCCCGACATCGTGTTCATTGCGGCATCGCCGATTTCCGCGACGGCAGAGCCGCTGTCACGCAACCCCGCGCCCTGTTCACTCCAGCTCGGCAGGGAGATGTCGATGTCGGTCACGACCTCCTCCCGACGTTCCACGGCTGCCTACCATCGTTGCCGGAGGAGTTATCGGCATCGCCTCCGGAGGGCGCACCGAATACGTCATACGAGGAAAGAGTCCGGGCGGTTTCGGGGCTCTCGTCCCCCCAGGACTCGCGGACAGCCTCCCCTACCGACTTCCCCACCTCTTGCCCGGCCTGCCTGATCGTTTCCAGCACCACGCGCGACAGCTCCTGCCCCGACAGTTCTACCCCGCGATCCGAGATCTGCATATCGGTCACACGCCCCCGTGGTCAACGGTGACCGTCACCTCTTTCCTCCGCGAACTCACTGTTGCGGTCATCGCCTGCACCCTGGCCGCCAGTTCACGATCTCGCTCGCCCCGCTCCAGCGCCTTGCGAGCCATGGCCTCGAAGCGAGCCTTCGCGGCTGCTGCGGCCTGATCAATGGCACCCTGAGTCTCATCCATCACGATCCTCCAACACTCCCCGCAGAGGATCCAACCGAGCTGCTCCGCGGGTTACGGTTACCACAACGAAGCGTAACACCTGTCGGGTTCTGTCGCCCCATGCACAACCGTTTGGATACTCACGCCACCGGACCCCTTCCCAGAAGCCACGTATCCCAACCGGAGGAATCCACGAAGATTTCCCAAGGGAGTCACCGATACGCTATCGTTTGTCAGTCGCCGCTGATACAGTGGCCCGTGGTGGGTATAGCTCAGTTGGTAGAGCACCTGGTTGTGGTCCAGGATGTCGCGGGTTCGAATCCCGTTACTCACCCTCATGGCGGCGGGAATCGCTGCGCTGCATGCAGCAGGGAGTTCGAAACGCGCCAGCAACTGCTCCATAGCTCCCCACACAATTCACGACATACATACCCCGCCAGCAACAATGGCAGGCACCGTTCGATACATTGCTGTATCCTTTGCGTGCAGGGCTCGAGTCCATCCCTCGATCTGATCGGAGAATCGCATGGCTTCCTTGAACCGCCGCAGTTTCGGACGAGTCGCCCTCGGCGGTACCGCGCTGGCAGGCACATCCTCACTTATCCCTGGTATTGCTCCGGAAGCACCGGCCTCAGCATTGGCCATTCACAGGAAACGCCTGACCGGTGCTGACATGTACACCTCGCCCAACTGGCGGGTCGCGGGAACGGATCTCGGCATCCCCTACGTTCTCGAAAACGGCTCGATCGGCTACCTGCTGGGCGACACGTTCAGTGGGCCGTGGCCGGAAGGCAGGGAAGACCACCGGTCCCCAGTGATGCTCCGATCAGCCTCCGCCCCCGGTTCCCCCGAGGGAATCGTTTTTGACAGCGCCGCCAAGGTGGCGGGAAACGGTCGCGCACCGGAACTGATGTACAACGCCCACGGAGGGGTGGTCGGAGGGACCCGAGAGCTCACCGTCATCCCCAACGACGGGATCTCCTTCCCGGAGACCGGTCGACAGCTGGTGTCGTTCATGAGCATGGAGAACTGGGATGACCGGGGTGCTGACGGCGTTTTCAAATCCGGTTTCGCAGGCCTGGCCTACTCCGACAACGGAAACGATTTCCAGCGCACCAACCTGCGTTGGAACAACTCTGCTGACAACAAGGATCCTTTCCAGATGTGGACGATGCAACGTGACGGTGAGTACGTCTACATCTTCTCGGTGCGCGCAGGGCGGCAGCACGGTCCCATGATGCTGCGACGCGTGAAATGGGAACGCATGTTCTGGCCAAACGAATACGAGGGTTGGGGGTGGAATGGCACGGACTGGGGCTGGGGTCGCCCGTGCACACCAATCCTCGAGGAGCAGTTCGGGGAGCCGTCGGTCAGGAAACTCCGCGACGGAACCTGGGTGATGGCGTACATGGATTACGCTCGCAACCAGCTCGTCACGCGCACCGCGGATCGCCCTGATGGCGTGTGGAGCAACCCGAAGGTTCAAATTTACGGTGTGACCAACTGGAATCTCTATGGTGGTTTCATCCATCCATGGTCCACTCGCGGGTTTGGGAAACTGCATCTCATTGTGTCGCGTTGGTCAAAAACCCCTGCTGGCGTGTCCACGACGTATCACATCGAGCAGTACCAAGGAACACTCTGACGGTGCGAGGTTCCCGGCACCTTCTTCGGCAGTCTCTCCTGCCCTGCTGTACCCCTGAGCCACAAGATGGACGGGCCGGCAGGATATGTCCTGATTTTGAGAACATGGCAGGACCCCGGACATGTAGGCATCCGCATGCATGTGCTCCCGGGACAGTGGGGACACCCCGTGAGGAGCAGGAGACATGGAGCGACTTGCAAGGGTCGGACGCTGGATCACCGCTGCTTTTGGTCTGAGCGCGGGGGCCGTCGTCGGGTACACGACCTGGGCGCTGAACGCCCCGAGACGTCCCTGGCCCCCGTACACGTTCACCCCCTTCGAGGTGGGGGTACCGGCCGAGGAGGTCTCCTTCAACACATCCGATGGAGTGTCGCTGGCGGGTTGGTGGCTGGACAACCCCGGCTCCCGGAGCGTGGTGATCTGCTGCCACGGTCACCGGGGCAACAAGGCCGACATGTTGGGAATCGGTCCCGGTCTGTGGCGCGAGGGCCACAACGTCCTGCTCTTCGACTTCCGAGGCAGCGGTGATTCCGGGAATGGAAGACAATCCCTGGCCCACTACGAACAGGCTGATCTGACCGCAGCGCTGGACTGGGTGGCCCGGTCCCACCCCAGGGCACGGATCACGGTGATGGCTTTCTCCATGGGCGCGTCAACCGCCATCCTCACGGCTGCCCAGGACTCGCGCATCGAGGCTTTGGTGCTCGATTCCCCTTTCGCAACCATGTCAGGGGTGATCGCGGCGAATTACAGGCGTTACCGGCTTCCCGGGCGCCTTCTGCTGCCGGTGGCCGACCTGGTGAACCGGATTTTCTGCGGCTACGCGTTCGAGCAAGTACGTCCCATCGACGCCATGAGATCGCTGTCCCCTCGCCCGGTCCTGCTGCTGCACGGCACCAAGGACCGGATCATCCCTTACGAACATGCCCAGCAGCTGGTAGATGCGGCCAGCCCGGGAGAGGTCGAGCTCATCACCTTCGAGGGTGCCGATCACTGTGGCGGCTATTTCGTTGACTGCCCCGGATACATCGCCAGGGTGGCCAGATTCCTGGAAACGGTTCTGGGGTAGAGCCGGGCTTCGCTCCAAGCAGATCACGCATGGGGAAGAAACTCCTGACGACTGTGCCCCTGTCATGGCGGACTTTCAGAACATTTCTTGCCGCGGGGAGATAATAGGGAACACGTACATCCTGTGCAGTTCGCCACCGAGGAGGCATCATGCGAGCAACCATCATGCGGGCACCTGGCAATGTGGTCGTCACCGAGGTGGACCACCCCAAGATCATCGAACCCACCGACGCGATCATCGAACTTGCCGCCGCATGCATCCGCGGCTCGGACCTGTGGCCCTACCGGGGGTATGACAAGGCTGAGAACCGCGCCATGGGACACGAGTACGTCGGTACCGTGGTGGAGGTCGGTTCGGACGTGACCGAGGTGAAACCAGGTGATTTTGTGGTCGGCTCCTTCTGCATCTCGGACAACACCTGCGAGATCTGCAATGCCGGCTACCAGTCCCGTTGTGTCAATGGCGGGTTTGTCAGCGGCACCCAGGCGGAGTTCGTCCGCATACCGCAGGCCGACGGCACCCTCGTCGTCGTGCCGGGCGGGCGTCCCACGGACCCCAACGTGCTGGCCTCACTGCTGGCCACCTCCGCCGTGCTCGGCACGGGTTGGTTCGGGGCCGTCGCCGCAGAGGCGGCTCCGGGCAAGGCCGTCGCGGTGGTGGGTGATGGTGCAGTTGGTCTCCTGGCCATCCTGGCAGCCAGAGAGCTGGGCGCCGAACGGATCATCGCGATGTCCCGCAACCCACAACGCCAAGCAGTCGCCACGGAGTTCGGGGCCACTGACATCGTCGAAGAACGCGGCGAAGAGGGCGTCTCCCGCGTGAAAGATCTCACCAACGGGCTGGGAGCGCACAGCGTCATCGAAGCGGTCGGCACCCAGCAATCCATGACACAGGCCATCGGAGTCTGCCGCCCGGGTGGGCACGTTGGTTTCGTTGGGGTCTCCCACGATGTAAACCTGTCAGGTGGCCTGCTGTTCGGCACCGAGGTACACCTGCATGGCGGGCCCGCCCCCGTGCGCCGTTTCCTGCCGACTCTGATCGAGCGCGTCCTGGCCGGGACGATCAACCCCGGAAGGGTTTTCGACCAGCGGATTCCGCTCGACGAGGCGCCCGCAGGTTACAAGGCCATGGACGAGCGCCGCGCCATCAAGGTGCTGCTCGAACCGTGACCGCTGGGCAGCCGCCCCACGAGAAATCAATCGGGGCGGCCATCCCTCGTTTTTCGACCGTCAAGGAACGGCACAGAGCGCTTCGTTGCCCGAGACCAGTTCCTGCGAGGCGGCGCTATGCCGAGTCTCTGCGGCAACACGAAGAACAACCCTGGCGATTCGGGCGCCAGCGTCCGGAACACCTTTGAATCCGGGGAAACTGGACAGGTCCACGATCCACGGCCTGCCCTCGTGTTCGATCACGTCCACACCGTAAACCTCGGTGCCCAGCAGCCGTCCACATTCCATCGCGAGTTCTCTGGTGGCGGCGTCCAACTGGATCAGCCGACCTTGTTTCTCCTCTGGGGTGACCGGAGGCCACACTCGCTCAACACAGAAAACGTCGTTTCCAATCCGATAAATCTTGCGGTCCAGGGTCTCGGGTTCGTAATAGCGCTGCGCGAACATCTCCTCCGCTCCCCACGATGCGGGGACATCCATGGAATCACGAATGATCCGGATTCCCCGCCCCTGGGAACCACGACGTGGTTTGAGGATCACAGAGCCGTCCATAAGCATCGATATCAAGTCCTTAGGCCCGGTCACCGAACGGCATTCGGGAACAGGTAGACCGGCTTGCGCCAGCACCTGATTGGTTCTCAATTTATCCCTACACAAAGAAGTGACCGGGTAGGGAGTCACCGTGGGAATCCCCGCCTCGTGTAGTCGCCTCCCCCATTCCAGGCCAGCCGGTGTCTTGTCCTTGAGAACTGCCACATCAGCTCGAGGGAGTGGAGCGGTTGATTCCATTTCCGCGGGAAACAAGGAGATGGTAGTGGCCTTGGCCAGACGCAGCTCCGCTTCAAGCGCATCCAGCAGTGGGGCGGACTTTCCAGACGACCCGGACCACAGAAGAACGACTCTCATGCCGCGGATTTTACGCCGATCTACGGGGCCGTATAGGGGCTTCCGTGTCAGACTCTTGGCCGGAACGATCATCGTCGATTTTCATGTGACTGGCCAACCACCAAGAGTAGATTTCGGTCGCCGTCCCGGCACACAATCTGACCACCAGTACTGCCGGCAACCCAAATGTCGTCCAGATGAACCCGGCCAGAATGGGCGCCCCGAATTCCCCGGCGTCCTCCGCGGTGCTCATGATCGCCAGTGTCCGAGTACGCCGCACCGGATCGAGAGCAGCCACCTTGGCCATGACCGCACCCCATGCCGGCCGGAAAGCGGCCTTGCCTGCATCATCTGCCACCTTCCCGACAACAAGGCCCGCATAACTTGGGAAGAGCAACCAGACCAAGGAGGAGAAAACGTTACCGATGGCCCTGACCCCCAACACCAGCTTCAAGCTCACCCTGTCCGCTAGCCACCCCCACAGCGGCCCACTGAAGGACATCATGGTGGAGAAGACATACAGCGACGACGCGGCTGCTTCTGACAACCCCATGTACGACACGGAGAGCAGAGGAAGCAGATTCGCCATGAGATAGGCCGTACCATTCATGGCCGCTCCCAGAAGCGCGTAGGGACGGATGAGCCGACGCAGTTCCATAGGAACCGGCGTTTTTTTCTCCGGTTTACGAGTCAGGTCAGCAACCTGGGGACCTCGAAGCCCGAAGAGCACCAGCAACATGGGAAGCCCGGACAGAATGGCCGAGACAGCAAAAACGAAAGCGTGATCCCCTGCAAGAGCGGTCAGCAGGATCCCGGCGGAGAACCCTCCAGCAGACCCGGCCACTGTCTTGACGGTCTGATACCAGGAGAAACGCTGAGCCACCGCTTTCTTGCCTCCCAGGGCCGCCAGGATCGTTGAGGAGGATGGATCACGAAGGGAGATCGCCACCCCGTGAAGTCCGCGGACGAGAAACAGGTGGAGGGGAGTCTGGGCGAACACCAGGGACAGCACCACCACGGTTCGCAATCCCACCGCCACGATGTAGGAGGTTCGCACCCCGATGCGGTCGATGACGGTACCCATCAAGGGTTTCAAAAGGATGGCGACGGCAGTGTTCGTCGCCAGCAGAACCCCTATGTTCTCGATGGACATGCCGAGTCGATGTGCATACAGCGGCAATGAGAAGCTGATCATTCCGAAAGCCAGGCGTGACAGGAAGCCTTCCGCCACCACCACTCCCAGGGGACCTCCACCATCATCCTTGTTCCGGATCGCACGCCTGGGCGCCCGGACGTACCGACGGGTGGCCCAGATCGTCAGGGCCGTGGTCATTCCGACGATCAGAAAACCTCCCAGAACCAACCACAACCTGTTCTCAGGGCTCGCCCACTCCCAGTTCCCATCCATCAGGAGCACGGCTACCGACGTTGCCGCGGTGACGACGACCACCACCGCCCAAGCAACCCAGCACGCTCGGCGGCGCCGCCGTCGAAGCTCGGGGGGTAGGGTCGATCGACGGGTCATGAGCCGCGAGCCACATGATCGATGGCGGCTGCGATCCCAGGAGCCGGATCGGGGCATCCTTTGTATCCGGGAAAGTAGTTGACGTCCACCACCCTGGGGCCGTCCGGGGACTCAATCACGTCGCATCCGAACAGTTCCAGACCAAATCCAGAACGGATTCGAGTGGCGATGTTCCTGATCTCTTCATCGACGGGAACGGGCTGACCGAATCGGGTGAACGACTGTGGGTCGAAGGGCTTACGCACCGCCCAGACATTCTCCCCGGCAACGTACACCTTGAGGTCCTCGCCGGGTCCCGGAACATAGCGTTGGGCAATCAACGGCCCGGATGACTTCTGCATAGAGGTCAACTGCGCAGCTTCCTCGACCAGATGAACCCCCGCCCCACGGTGTCCTCTGTGGGGTTTGATGATGAGAGCCCCTTCCGCCAACAGTTCAGTCGCCTGCTGAGGGCTGTCGATGAGCCACGTGTCAGGGGTGGGGACGCTCAGCTCACGCATGAGTCTTCCCGCAGTCACTTTGTCCTGGGCGGTCAGGCAAGCGCTGTATTCATTACATACCGCGACCCCCTGCCCATGAAGTGCGCCAGCGTAGCTGAGTGCCAACTCAGTATGGCTCTTGAGCACGTAGAGATCAGCCTCCGGCCTCAGGACATCCGTACGCAACAGGCGATCCTCAGGGATCCAGCCAGTCACTTCATGCCCCATCCGTTCCAGGAGCCGTTGGACCTCCAGCACGATGGGGCTGGGAACATCAGGAACTCGGCGGGTCAGCAGGAAACAGATTCTCATATCGAAAGGCTCATTTCTGGAAGTTGGAGGAATGGTGCACCGGTTGACTCTTCCTGGGCGAACTCACCCCAGGCGCGAGCCACCATCTGGGTGACGACATGACGACGCCCTACGCCCGTCACCCGGGACACCTGAGCGCTCACCCGTTCTCGGGAAACGAGAAAGTTCGACTCACTGACGAAAGCCGCAGCAGCCGCCCTCGTCAGATGGATCGGCAATACTTGCCCTTTGACGGCCAGCCGAGCGGCCCCAACCAGGCGTTCCCCTCGGCCGAGCTTGCGCAGAGCGTCCCGCCCCACCCGGTCGACCGTGTCACCCAGGACCGCATTGCGGAACCGGCACAGAATGGCTTCCAGGTCTTCACTGGTGCCGGAGACCTCTTTCCCATAGCGCACCGCAAGCCCCTGCCTGCCCTCTTCCATCGCCCCCAGGACAGCCTCGGCTATCTCCGGATCCATGGCCGCGGCGTGCAGATATCGATATCCCTTGAGTTTGCCCAGATAGGCCGTCGTGGCGTGCCCAGCCGAGAACCGATAGAGCTTGCGACGATAGTAGGCTCGGAAATCATCGACCGGGATGAAACCTCGGACCAGTGGGACAGGGTCCACCAGCGCTAGACCATCAATCACGACCTCGCTCGGCGGGTCTCCCACGACCCGGACATGACCATCCTCGGTGAACACACGATGAGCCACGGCCCGGGCGATAACGGCTCCGGTGAACCCGTGCCGGTCCACACCTGGCCCTAACCGCATTCTCAGACCTTTCCGGATGATCCGGGCAGCGTTCTCGTGGTTCTCGAAGGCGATCACGTTCACGGGACGAGCTGCACGTTTCAACCCTTCGGCAAGGAGGTCCAGTACCGCTGGCAACGTCCGTGCCCCTACCGCGGTACCCACCACATCGGCGCTAGCGATGGATTTCACAGCCGCAATGCGGTCAGCCAAGTCGACGGTTCGCACCGGCACCAGAAAACGTTCCGTCTCCCACCCATCGGTCAGTTCGACCTCCACGGCCCGACAAAGGCGTAGAGCCGCGGACACAGAACCACGACCCAGCACCGTCACCTCGTAGCCCGATCGGTGAAGCCGTTCAGCGGCAAGCCCCAAGGCGATACGCCCTGCACCGATGATGGCGGCTCTCACCGGCGGACTTCCTCAGCGGTTTCCATTCCGCGGGCGTAGATGTAGTCGGCCAATCTCAAAGCCGCATCCGGGACTCCGCTGAGTCGAGGAAAGGGAAACACTTCCACCACATGGAGACGCCCCTCGACGCTGACCAACTCTAGGCCGAAGAGCTCGCTTTTGAAAACGTTCGCCACCCGATCCGCGACGTCACACATCTCCTCGGTCACCGACACGGGCTCTTCTCGCGTCTCGCGCGGGAAAACCATCCAGAAGGGCCGTTTCACCGCGAAGGTCTGGCTCCCAATCCGATACACCCGATAGACGTACTGATCGTTGGGATGGATTTCCTGAGCAATTGCCTCCCCATCAAGAAGAGGTAGATCGATCACCTCGTCGACGTTCCAGAGAACCTTCGTCCCCGCAGAGCGGCTCACATCCGCCGATCTGAGGACGACAGGGCCGCCGCGGAGAGGTTCAATCAGATCCGCAGCGCTTCCAACCACCCAGGTTCTGGGGATGGGCACTTTCGCGGAGGACAGTAGCTTCACGGTCCGAACCCGGTCCCGGCAGATCCTCAGCATCTCAGGGAGGTTCAGGCATCGAGCCCCCAAGCCCACCAAATCTGAAGCCAAGGAAACGACCGCTGGGGATGGGGACACGAGAAGATAGAGATCATGCTCCACTGCCACTTCCCCCAACTCGGTGTTTCCAATGGCATATCGAGCATCGACATGCACTCCCCAGCTCACCAGCAGATCCAAGCATTTCCGGGTGATGGAGTCCTGCTCGGGCACACACTGGGATGTCAGCAGGGCAATCCTCACGCAACTGCCCTCCTTAGTACATGCTCGGCAAGCAGCTCGGACGCGTTGGGGACGGATGAATAGTTGGGAAAATCGTTGACTTCAAGAACCTCCAGTCGCCCACCCACTTCAAGGCAGTCGACGCCAAAGAAGCGCAGCCCGAAAGCCACGGAAACACGCTTGACGATATCTCGCAGCGCATCATTTACGGGCACGACCCCCAAGGACCGCGCCGTACACCGGCTGATCGGGGAAGGCCGCCTCACAGCAGCAATAAAATCATCAATTACATAAAGCTTAAGATCCACCCCGGAACCTGGCCGGTACTCCTGAACGATCACCTCGGAATCGCGCCACCGTAATCGCTTCAGATCCGCAGGCTCATCAAGCACGACAAGGCCCTCAGCATTGTCCCCGAACACCGGTTTCACGATGATGGGATACTCCAGATCAACGTCCGCGAGATCCTCTGGTGAGCAGATCGTGGTCCGCGGCCTGGCCAAGCCCGTACTCCCGAGAAGCCTGGTCATGATGCGCTTGTCGCGGACCCGCTCAACCGCAGCTGCCGTATCAACCACAGGCACCCCTGAAGCAGCGACATCCGCGAGAACAGCCAAGGTTCCAGGCAGCCGACCACGCGCCACGGCGACATCCACCCGCATGAGGACGTCTCGCCACTCGTCGGTCGCACACTGGGTTTCATCCAGTTCTTCAACATGGGCGCCATGAGCCCGCAAAGCAGCAATCATGCCGCTCGGCTGTGCCTGGAACCGATATCGTCGGTCCACCAACGTGAGGACTCGTGTGGTCATGAGCGCAGCTTAGAAGATCAGGCAGGGGCACACCATGAGTTCGCCCGAAAATAAGGAGGTTGACCAAAAGGAGGTCACAAGCAGGAAAGTAGTTCACGCACGAGCCGCGAAACCCCGCCCAGAACCCCCATAACTTTCAGCAATCATCTTCCGCTCGGAACGGGGAATCAGGTCCCCCATACGACACATCCCCGCCAGGGAATTCAAACAACACGGCCACCTTTTGGAGAGAAAGTGGGAATAGAACACCCTCCCCTTTGAGCCGACGAGGTCCCACCCATCCGCCCTACGGCCCCGAATCACGACCACACATGGAGGCTTATTCATAGGGGTGTTTTGGCTTTCCCCAACTAACGCTTTATCCGAGGGGGATGTGAGGGCGGCTTGCCCGATCTGAGACAATTCAAGGTGT
>JABCNW020000089.1 GCA_013333945.2 Propionibacterium sp. | reverse complement strand
GTCGCTGCGGGAGTCGGAGCGCATCCTCAAGGGCCGCGGGATCTCGGCGGGGCACCTCGAACGCTCCGCCGAGATCGCAGCCGAGTTGCTGGCCGACGGGCCGAGGTCGCGCGCGGAGCTGCACGCGCACTGGGCCGAGGCCGGGCTGTCGCAGGCGCAGGGCGCGAACTACCACATGACCTTCCAGCACATCGCCACCGGCGTGCTCTGTTACGGGCCGGTCGTCGACGGCGACCAGCACATCGCCCTCACGGATTCATGGCTGCCCGCAGGCACCGGGCTGGAGGATCGTTTCAACGGCGCCCGCGATGCCGCCTGCGCCGAACTGCTCGACCGCTACCTGACCAGCCGCGGCCCCGCGACGCTGCGCGACTTCTCCTGGTGGAGCAAACTGTCCCTCGGTGCCGCCCGGCGGGCGTTCGCGCTGATCCGGGAACGGTTCGAGGAACTGCCCGGCGACGAACCCCGCTACCAGCGGGTCGGACTGGCCGACGAGGTCGCCGCGGCTGGGCGGTCGGCGTCGCGGCCACTCCTGCTGCCGGGCTTCGACGAGTTCATCCTCGGCTACCAGGACCGCCTGTTCGCCCTCACCGAACGCGACCATCCGAAACTCGTCCCTGGCAACAACGGGATGTTCAAACGCGGCGCCGTGCTGGGAGGTCGCGTGGTGGGGTCGTGGAAACGGGCCGGAACCCCTGGCAGACGTCGCCTGGAGCTGACCCGTTTCGAGGACCTGTCGTCCCGGTCGGAGTCGAGTTTCGAGAAGGCCTTCCGGGCTTGGCCGTTCCTCACGGAGTGAGCTCCCATCCAGCTGGTTGAGCCGGCCCGCGGGCGTCAGCGAGTGGGTCGTGTCGACACCACCCCACCGTGGAGGTTCAGCGGCGGACGGTGCGTTCCATCCTCACGTGACCCAGTTCGAAGGGAGCCAGGCTGGACCAGTCGTCGTCGAAGGTGAACTCGGTGAAGGTGGATGTCGGGTACCAGCACTGGAGACGGTCGGCTTCCTGGCTGTTGGAGGCGTTGCCGAGGTGGGAGGCGAGCGCGGGGATGGTGGGGGCGTGCCCCACCACCAGGAGACCGTTCACGGCGGGGTCGGTCTCGCTGATGTGCCGGATGAGGGCGTCGACGCCCTCGTAGTAGAGGTCGTCGAGGTATTCGACGGGGATGTCGAGGCCGAGGGCCGCGAAGGTCTGTCGGGCGCGGGTGGCGGTGGAGACCAGGGCGTGCTCCAACCCGAGGGGACGCAGTTGCAGGCCCGCCTCCTGGGCGTCCTGGACGCCGGCGGGCAGCAGCTCCCGCGAGTGGTCGCCGCGGGGATGGCTGGCCTGGGTTTTCGCGTGGCGCATCAGCACGAGTCGTCGCATGGGGCGAGTCTACGAGCTCCGCCGGAGCCGGTCCGTCGTCCCGGTGGCGTTTCGCTGGCCCTATTCCCTGTTTGCTGGACTTGTTGATGTGTGCTGGCCTCACAGCGCAGGCAAACGTGAACAAGCCCAGCAAACCGGTAGTAAGGCCAGCAAAGCAGCATGAAGGCCAGCAAACCGACGGATGGGGTGGGGTGGGATCCGTCGGCGTGGTCCTCGGACGACGTGGTCCTTCAGTCGGTGGCGACCGGTTTGACGGCGACCATGAGGTCGCGGCGGATGGAGGAGTCGACGCGGTGCGCGAACCGGTCCCACGCCCCGCCGGTGAGGACCTCCAGGCCGGCGTCGGTCAGCAGCGCCGCCAGGTCCTCGCGGGGCATGCCGAGGGTGTTCCAGCTGATCCCCAGCGACCCGCCCGGGTGCAGCTGCCCCGCCCACACCGGGATCGTCTCCGCCAGCAGCTGCGCCGGAGTGCGCGACCTGCGTCCGCCCGACGTTGATCCGTGCACCACCCCGTAGGGGGCGTCGGTGACGATGGCGTCGAAGCGTTTCTTTCCGTACAGCGAGCCCGACGAGCGGGCGTCCCCAGTGAACACCGTCGCCACCAGTTCTCGCTTGCCGATGGTGATGCGTGCGTCGAAGCGACGACCGATGCGCACCCCGTCGCGACGCACCGGGGTGACGGCTGCCGTGTGTTTGACGTGTTTGCGGCGCAGCCAGGTCTTGTAGAACGCCGCCATCGCGTCGAAGGCCTTGTCGTCGGCCTCCACGCCGAAGGCGTCGTGGCCTGCGATGAGTGCGGTCGAGACGGTGGTGCCGCGCCCGACCATCGGGTCGAGCACCCGGTGGGGGGCGTTGCGTCTGACCGCCGCGACGGTGACGTTCAGCAGCAGCCGGGTGAACTGTTCGTTGGTCTTTCCCTGGTATTTGGGGATGGTCACGAGGTCGTCGTCGAGGACATCGGTGTGCGGCAGTGCGACGGGCCGCAGTAGGTCGCCGTCGCGCTGGAACAACGCGAACGCCGACGACTGCCGCGCGATGCCTGCCAGTTCGTCGCGACCCATGCGTTCGGCGTCGAAGGCCAGGTAGTCGACGCCCGCTACCTCGGCCTGCGTGATCTCCGAGACGAAGGGGGCGGTGATCTCCAGTTCAGCGGCGGTCAGCGTGGCCGCCTCGCCCGCGTAGACGCGATTCGCGGACGGGTTGCGTAACAGCAGGTACGACGACATGGGGGCAAGTCTTTCACGTCGCGACGCCGCAGGGGCTCAGCGCCAAGGAAGAAGGCGCCGGTACTGTTTGCGTGCGGGCATCGCATGGATGACCAGTTCGTCATCGTTCTTGAAAATCAGGACAACCACTTCGAGAAGACGACCTGCGGAATCAAACCCCAAGCGCAGTTCCCGGTGCGGCCAGTCATCGTCTTCAAGATGTGAGGTCCTGTTGTGGGAGTGCTGTCCGGTCGAGGACGTGCTGTGCGGGATGAGGCGGTGACCCACCATCGTGTTCCTGTACTGGACGTACCGGTCACGATGGTGGGGCGTCGGATCGCCCGATCCAGTGCGCCGCAGCCGGGCATGACTTCCGCAACAGGACCCGGGATCCAGTGAGGCCACGCTGCGACAAGGGAGGCGTCCGTTTCGGAGACGCCGTGTTTCAATGCGGCTGGATGAACTCTCATGCGGCGAACTGGGCCAGCGCACGCCGGATAGTCTCCGACCTGGAGAGGTTTTCTCGGGAAGCGATTGCGTCGAGCGCATTGATTTCGTCGGTTGTCAGCCGGACCGCGACCACCTGCATCGGTTCGGCCCCGCGCCCGGGACGTCCGCGCCCACGTCGTGTGAGTTCCTCGACGTCATATCCGGCCTCGGCTTCGTCGGCCCAACGTTGGATCTGTTCTTCGGTCACCATAAGAATATTGTATGACGAAAATTCTGGGATGGGTTCACCGCAGGAACAGGGCCTTGAGGCGCAGCGATGCCGCCCACACCCCGAGCATCGCCAGGACGACGAAGTAGAGGGCGTGACCTGCGGTCAGCCAGCTGACGGCGCCGGCGTTGAGGTCGCGGAGCATCTCGATGCCGTGCCACAGCGGCAGGCATTTCACCGCCGCCGCGATCGGGGCCGGGTAGATGTCGACGGGGTAGAAGGTGCCGGAGAACATGAACATCGGCATCAGCACCAGCATGATCCAGTCCATCTGCTGGAAGGTGCGGCAGAACGACGTGGCCGCTATCCCCAGGGCCGCGATCCCGAGGGCGATCAGCAGGCATGCTGGGATGGTCAGCAGCACCCACCACGATTCGACGAGACCCAGCAGCGCCATGACCGCGACGAAGCTGGTGGCGTAGATGCCGCCGCGCACCAGGGCGACGGTGATCTCGCCTAGCGCGACATCCAGCGGCCCCAGCGAGGTGCTGAGCATCGTCTCGTAGAGCTTGTCGAATTTCAGTTTCATGAACACGTTCCAGGTGGCGTCCATGACCGCTCCGTTCAATGCGGAGGTGGCCAGCAGCGCGGGCGCGATCCAGGCGGCGTAACTGGTCCCCGCCTGCACCTGGCCGATGAAGGTGCCCAGTCCGATTCCCATTGCCAGCAGGTACAGCACCGGTTCGACCGCCCCTGAGGCCATGAGCAGGCTGCTGGTGCCCCAGTTCGCCTTCAGACCCCGGGCCGCGACGACGGGGAATCTGCCGCTGAACGAGGCCGAGTGGCGTGTCCCGGCCAGCAGCGACTGGCCGTCCGGCAGCCCGCCCGGCTTCACAACCACTGGTTCCGACGCGACTCGCTTCCTGGTTCGTTTCTGGCGGGGGCGGGGCAGGACCCCGGTCAGTCGCAGGTGGAAGATCTGCCGGGCGATCAACAGTCCGGCGATGCTCAGCACGGTCAGGTAGGCGACGTGCACGAACGGCAGCCACGCCGGCGCGGCCTGCCCGAGGGTCAGGATGCGGGCCAGGTTCACCCCGTGCCACAGCGGCGAGACCCAGCCGATCGGGTGCAGCCAGCCGGGTAGCACGTCGAGGGGAAAATAGGTGCCAGAGAACAGCGTCAACGGCAGCACCACCAGCCGCGAGAGGATGGAGAACTGGCCCTTCTCGTCGCATTGGAGGGCTGTCCAGGCCATCACGGGGTTGCCGAACGACCACGCCGTCAGCACTGCTACGGGAAGCAGGACCAGCACGCTCGCGGGGGTGATGGCTCCGAAGACCAGTGGCACCGCGATGACGGTGGCGCAGTTGATGAGGTAACGCACCGTCGAGCCTAGCCAGTGTCCCTCCGCCAGCTGCGACGGGGTGGTGGGGGTGGAGGCGGCAGCCTGGTACAGCTCGTGCCACTTGAAACTGGAGAACACCCCGAGGGTGTTCTCGGCCTGGGCTGCGTGCACGGCTGAGGAGAGCAGCATCGCGGGCGCCACGAACTGCAGGAAAGGCACCCCGAGCGCCCCCGGGCTGGCGGCATCCACCACCACGCCCAGACCCACCCCGAGCGCCAGCACCGTCAGCAGCGGTTCCAGGGCGCCGATGGCGAACAGGCTCACCCACCACGAGCGCAGCTGCATGACGACGTTGCGGGCGTGGTGGAAGGCACCCCAGCGCGCGACCCGCGCGGCCTGGGCGTCGTGGTCGACGGGGGAGAGGGTCTCAGTCAATCAACGACCTCCCCGTCAACCTCAAGAACACGTCCTCCAGTGAGCATCACCGCACCAGCGACGAGGTCGGCTCCAGACCGCGTTCCATGATGGCGCGCAGCGCGGCCTCGCCGTCGTCGGAGTAGACCAGGATCCTGTCGGGGAGGGTTTCCATGCGATTCCCGATGCCTGCGATGCGCTCGGCGGCCCCGGCGTTGCGGGTGGAACCGAAACGCAGCTCCACCACCTCGCGGCCAGCGTGTTCCCGCACCAGCTCCGGTGGGCTTCCCTCGGCGACGATCACACCGTGGTCGATGACGATCAACCGGTCGCAGAGCTGCTCGGCCTCGTCCATGTGGTGGGTGGTCAGCACCAGCGTGGTGCCCTTCTCCTTCAGCTGGAACAGCCGGTCCCACAGCACGTTGCGGGCCTGCGGGTCCAGGCCCGTGGTGGGTTCGTCGAGCAGCATGATGCGCGGGTCGGAGACCAGCGCCCGGGCGATCGTGAGGCGGCGTTTCATGCCGCCCGAGAGGTCGTCGACCCGGGCGTCGCGCTTGTCGGCGAGCTGCGCGAAGTCGATCAGCTCCTCCGCCTTGGCGGCCAGCCAGCGTTTCGGCAGGCCGAAGTAGCGACCGTAGAAGATGAGGTTCTCGCGAACCGTGAGCTGGGCGTCGAGGTTGTTGTTTTGTGGCACCACCCCGAGGTGGGCGCGGATTCGCGGCCCCTGCTCGTCGGGATCCATTCCGAGGATGTGCAGCCGACCTCCGGAGCGGTGCGAGACCCCCGCGATCATGCGCATGGTGGTGGACTTGCCCGCCCCGTTGGGACCGAGCAACCCGAAGGACGTCCCGGCATCGACGTCGAAGTCGATGCCGCGCACCGCCTCGAAGGTCCCGTAGGACTTGCGCAGTTCCTGGGCCAGGATCACCGGATCACTCACGGGGCAAAACCCTACGCCCACGGCTCGATGAATCCATTCCCGGCTGGCATCACCGCCAGCCGGACTGCCCCTGGGGTTGCTGGAGGGCGGGTTGCTGATAGCGGGGCTGGATTGAGGACTGCTGTCCCTGGGATTGTTGGTAGGTGGGCTGTGCTGGGGGCTGCTGCACTTCGTGGGATATGGGCGGGAAGCAGTCGATGTAGCGCTCTACGTAGGCTGCCTGGCCCTTCCCCTGCTCGACGGACTTCTCCACATGGGGAAGCTGGGTGCGCATGAAATCGATGATGGCGGTCGTGGAGGTAGTGTTCCTGGCGTTGCGCCAGAACACTGCGGGTTCGATGTGAATCCTGTTGACGCCTGCATGGTCGAACACGTCGAGGCAGCGATTCCGACCGGTGAGATGCATGTGCGCGATCTCCGGGTAGGTGATTTCTCCCAGCACGTCGTTGCCTTGGGTGAGGACGAACCGACCCTCACCCATGCGGACCTGACGGACAGGGTCGAGCAGCCACAGGAGCAGAAACAGCGGCGCGAGCGTGGGGGACAGCAGCAGTATGAGCAGGGCTCCAGAACCGCCGGTGATGGCGTAGATGTCGGTGTGGTTTTGAACGACGAGGACAAGGACACCGATCAGGTACACCACGCAGATCAGGGGGGACAACCATGTGAGTGGGTTGCGGACGCGAAACTTGATGGTTTTCACCGGGGTTTCCTTCCGTCTCGGGCGTTCGACGGGACCCGGGAGGGCCGTAGCGTAGCGTGAGCCCCTCGTGATCCCGTAGGCGGTGGACAGAAGAACCGCATGGTGTGTGGCATCCCCTCATCCCCGCGGCCGGGGAACACGATCCGGGGGTATCGTCGCCGTGTGTTCACCCCGCGTCCCGCTGATCTCCTTGCCGTCCTCGCCGGGGGGTTCGTCGGAACCGCCGCACGTCAGGTCGTGCTCTTGCTGGGGCCCACCGCCGGTCTGGCGGTGGCCAACCTGCTGGGGTGCGCGTTGCTCGGGATACTGGATGCGATCCTCGGGTCGCGATGGCCACGGCTGCGGTGTTTCTTGGTCGTCGGCGGGATCGGGGCCTTCACCTCATGGTCGTCACTGGCTGTACAGGGGCTCTCCGTGGCGGGTTTGACGATCCTGGTGTTCGAGGTGCCGGCCGGTGTGGGCGCGGCGTGGCTGGGGCGCCGTCTGGGAACGCGGCTGGTTCGGCGTGGGCGGACCCGGACGTGATGCCGTTGCTCGTCGCACTGGCTGGGGGAGCGGGTGCCGTGGCCCGTCATCTGGTGGATCTGGCCGTGGCGCGGCACGGGCCCGCATGGGCGGCGACGTTGGGTATCAACCTCGCGGGTTCGCTGCTGATGGGGCTCGTCTCGACCGCGGATGCGGCGGTCGTGGCCGTCGCCGGGGTCGGTTTCTGCGGCGGGTTCACCACGTTCTCGACGGCCTGCCTGCAAACCGTGCGGCTCCTCCGGGGCTGGCGGGCGGCAATGTATGCGGTCGTCACCGCGACCGGGTGTCTCCTGTTGGCGGGTGCGGGGAGGATCCTCGCCGGTGTGGTGGTGAGCTGATCCTCCCCGTCGTCCCGTTCAGGACGTACGTGATGCCCACCGCTGCGGTTCTTTGATGCCTCGTCGGCTTCAGGCGAGGTTGACGTGGTGGTGCTCGAAGGATGTGCCCTTCGCGCGTTCGATGGAGGCGATGATTTCGTCCTCCGCGTCCTGGCGACCAGTCCAGGTGGCACCCTCGACGGACTTGCCCGGCTCCAGGTCCTTGTAGACGCTGAAGAAGTGCTCAATCTCCAGAAGGATGTGTTCGGCAACCGAGTCGAGGTCTTTGAGGTGCCTGCGGCGGGTGTCCGCGGTCGGAACGCACAGCACCTTGTCGTCGCCACCCATCTCATCGGTCATGCGGAACATCGCGACCGCGTAGCACTGGATCAGGCAGCCGGGGAAGGTGGGTTCGGCGCCGATCACCATGGCGTCGAGGGGATCGCCGTCGAGGCCGAGGGTGCCTTCGATGAAGCCGTAGTCGTAGGGGTACTGGGTGGAAGTGAACAAGGTGCGGTCCAGTCGTATGCGACCCGTCAGGTGGTCCATCTCGTATTTGTTCTTGGTGCCCTTTGGGATCTCGACCGTGACGTCGAACAGTACTCGGCTCTCGGGGTTGAAGATCTCAATGCTCTCGATGACGTCGTCGCTCACTGTCACTCCTATGATTGATGCGCCGCCGTCCGTTGGCGGCCAGTGTTCAAGCACTTTACCGGACGAGGAGCGTCGATTTGTCCCCCCAGAACATCCCGTGGCGTCCCGTGATCATCGGGGGGGTGGTCGGGGCGCTGTTGTTGGCCGTTTTCATCACTGCGGTCCTTCATGGCGCGGCATCATCCGAGGCCGGGGCGCCGGCCTCTGTGAGTGCCTCCCCGTCCTCGCCCGCGCCGTCCCCGCAGCAGCGACCAGCCGGTCCCGTCTCCGCCGCGCCGGAGGCCGCGCCCGGCAAGCTTCCGGATCGCACCGTGCTGGAGCAGCGCCTCAACTCCCAGGACGTCGCCGCCCTGACCAAAGGTGTGCCGGAGGGATCGTCTCTGAGCCTTGCCTATCAGGTGCTCGACGTTGAGACCGGGGACGTGCTCGCCGCATCGAATGCCGATCAGCTCCTGGTTCCCGCATCGAACACGAAACTGCTGACCGTCACAGCCTTGTTGTCGGTCTTCGACGGCACCGAAACCTTCGACACCACCGTCGTGTCCCCGGCTCCCGGGCAGCTGGTGCTGGTCGGGGGCGGTGATCCGCTGCTCGCCTCCGTCGCATCCGGCGGCACCCCGAAACGCGCCTCGCTGGAGGAGCCGGCCGCGAAAACCGCGGAGAAGCTGAAGTCGCAGGGCCTCAGCACGGTGAGCCTCGGTTATGACGCCTCCCTGTTCCAGGAGTCGTGGGCTACCACCTGGCCTGCCAGCTATCGCGACCAGGTGACCCATATCTCCGCGCTCTGGGCCGATGAAGGCCGCGACGACAAACAGGTGCGCTCCACCGACCCCGCGGGTGACGCCGCCCGCATCTTCACCGCCCAGCTGACCGCCCAGGGCATCACCGTCGAGGGCAGCCCGGCGACGGCCACGGGCTCTGGGGAGGAGATCGCGAAGGTCAGCTCACCCGGGGTGCACGCCCTCGCCGCGGCTGCGATGGAAACCTCCAACAACTCCTACACCGAGGTGCTCGGCATGCAACTGGCTCGCAAACTGGGCCAGCCCACCACGTTCGCCGGCACGGCCACCGCCGTGCAGCAGGAACTCACCCGTCTGGGTCTGTGGCATGAGGGGGCGGTGCTGTACGACGGTTCCGGCTTGACCCGCGAGAATCACGTCACGGCGTCGATGCTGGCCGGGGTGGTCCGGTACGTGATGATCACCCCCCGGGCCTCGGTCGTGCAGGAAGGTTTCCCCGTCGCCGGGGTCTCGGGGTCGCTGGCCAGGCGCTTCGACGACGAGATCTCCACCGCCGGTCGCGGCATCGTGCGGGCCAAGACCGGAACCCTGTCGCTGGTGTCCACCCTCGCGGGAACCACCGTCACCACCGATGGCCGCGAGGTGGCGTTCGCGTTCATGACCAACGGCTCCACCGACGGCTGGGCCGCCCAGGTGTGGAGCGACCGGGGGGCTTCCCTGATCACGGGGTGCGGCTGCTGATGCAACGTCGACCCCACATCTCCTGGTCGCTGGCGCGGGCCGTCGAGCGGCTGCTCGCCGACCCGGGGCCTGGTGTTGCGCGACCGGAGGCGGTGCGTGAGGTGGCGGCGCTCCGGGCTGCGGCGCGCAGGGCCGGTGACCTGGCCGTCGAGTACTCGCGACTGGGTGGTCCGGCTGCTGCGGAGATCGCGGTGGTGGATCGTCCGGGATGGTCCCGGCGGGCCGCGGCGATGGCCCGCGATCTGCTGGGCCGGTTGCCGCTCGAGGAGCAACCCGCCGGTCTGCGACGCAACCTGACGGGGATCGGCTACGGGCTGGGCGTGGGGGTCTCCTTCGCGGCGATGGGCCGGGGTCTGCTGGGTCAGTACGATCCCTGGTCGAAGCGGCTGATGTTGGTGGCCCCGAGCATCGTCGAGGTGCGGCGCGGACGCGGTCTCGACGCCGACGACCTCCGGTTGTGGGTGAGCCTTCACGAACAAACCCACGCGGTGCAGTTCAACTCCGCGCCCTGGTTGCTCGGTCACGTCGAGGAGCTGATCGCCGCGCTCGGTGTCGACAATCCCTCCCCGGTGGAGATGACGGAGGGGATCCGCGCGGGCCGTGGCCTGGGCTCGCTGCTGGTTACTGCCGAGGGGCAACGGCACCTCGCCGCCCTCACGGCCACCATGACCCTCTTGGAGGGCCACGCCGACCTGGTCGCGGACACAGCCGGGGCGGTGCACGTGCCTTCGGTGCGGCAGCTGCGCGCGGCCTTCGCCCGTCCGAGCGCCGGCACCGGCTGGCGACGCCTGATACCCGGCCTCGACAAGGGCCTCCAGTACCGCGATGGCCTGGCTTTTTGTCAGTACGTGGGTCTTCGGGCCGGGATGGGGGCGCTGACCGCCGCCTTCGCGGGACCCGCGAACCTTCCCACCGCGGCGGAGATCACCGACCCCGACTCCTGGCTGCGGCGGATCCACGGCTGAGGAGGCGCAGGGAACGTGGCCAGGCGTGAACTCGGGCCCACCGCGCTCAGGGTCGGGCAGGCGGTGGCGGAACTGCTGCCCTCCGGTCCCGTCGTCGTCGGCGTCTCCGGTGGTGCCGACTCCATGGCGCTCGCGCTGGGGGCCGTGTGGGCCTCACCCCGGACCCGCTCCGAGGTGTTGTGTGTCGTCGTCGACCACGGCCTGCAGGCGGGGTCTGTCGAGGTGGCGCAGCGGACGGTTGACGCGCTGATGTCGCGTGGCATTGCCGCCGAGGTGCGGCGCGTCGAGGTGGGACGCGACGGCGGAATCGAGGCGGCGGCCCGCCAGGCGCGCCTGGCGGCCCTGTCGCGCGACGGGCATCCCGTGCTGCTGGGACACACTCTTGACGACCAGGCCGAGACGGTGCTGCTGGGGTTGCTGCGCGGCTCCGGCATCCGGTCGCTAGCCGGCATGTCGGCGCGGCGCGGCCCCTTCCTGCGGCCGCTGCTGGGGATTCGGCGCGCCGAGACCGAGGCGGCCTGTCGCGAATGGGGGGTCGAGTGGTGGAGCGACCCGATGAATACCGACCCGCGGTTCGCGCGGGTGCGTGCTCGCTCGGCGTTGGCGCTGTTGGCCTCGGAGCTCGGTCGCGACGTCGCCGTCGGCCTGGCCCGCACCGCCGACCTGGCCCGCGGCGACGCCGACCTCCTCGACGAGCTGGCGGAACTCGTCCTCACCCGGGCCGCCCGGGACGACGCCCTCGATGTGGCCATCCTCGCCGACCAGCCGGACGCTCTCCGGGGTCGGGTGCTGCTCGGCTGGCTGCGAAACCACGGCAGCGAGGTGACCCGGATCCACGTCGCCGCTGTCGATGACCTCGTGCTGGCTTGGCGGGGCCAGGGTCCGGTCGCGGTGCCGGGAGGGTCGGTGAAAAGGATCGCGGGACGGCTCGAATGGGTGGCCGGCTAAGCTGGAAGCGTGCAATGAAGCTGTAGCCGAACTCGTTGAGGAGAGGAATCCGATGGGAACCGGTGTTATCCATCACCACCGTTTTGCCGGCCTGCTTTCCCTGCTTCCTGGCAGCGCCCATGTCCCATTCGTGACGACTGCTCTACGACGCGACCTGCCGTTTCCCCAGATCCCTGGGTGCGGAGAGGGGTGATGTTCGTGAACCGTCACATCGTGATCAGCGTCCTGGCGGCGCTGGTGTTCGTGGCTGGGGCTGTGCTGTCACTCAGCCGGAGCGACACCCTGATGGCCGTCGTGTTCGGTTTGGGCGGTCTCGCCTTCATCGTCCGCACGGTGCTCGCCGTGCGGGGATCGTTACGGAAGAAAGATGACTAACCGGTTGCAGTATGCAGCGGAGCCCCTGCTCACCGTGCGGGGACTGACCGCGTGGTACAAGGCGGGGTCCCCGGTGCTGAACATCGGGGAACTCGACGTCGGTCAGCACTCCGTGGTCGGGTTGCTGGGCACCAACGGTGCCGGCAAGACCACCCTGATCAACACGCTCGTGGGGGTTCACGAGCACGCCAGCCTCCAGCACATGACCTGGCGCTCCCGAGCCACACAGCCGCGCGACAAGGCATTCCAGCTCGGACGCTACGCCGTGTTCACCGAGAGCAGTGGTTTCGCGTACTGGTCGTTGGATCCCTACCTGCGTTTCACGTCTCGCGTCTTCGGACGCTCGCCGGACCCGTCGCGCGTGGACGAGCTGGTGGCGGGGTTCGGTTTCGAGCCGTTTCGTCGCAAGACCATCGGAAGTCTGTCGACGGGAAACAAGAAGAAGGCTTTCCTCATCGCAGGCCTGAGCCTGGGGTTGCCCCTGCTCATCCTGGACGAGCCCGTGGACGGACTGGATTTCGAGGGCACCGAATTTCTCTACGACCGCATCAACGCCTACCGTGACACCGGATCGGTGGTGATGAGTTCCCACGTCGCAGAGAGCTTCACCCGGTGCTGCGACCACCTGTACGTGCTCGATGGGGGTGACCTCAGCCGCCCCTATCCGCTGGATCCCGCCACCGACATCCGCGCCCTGCTCAAGGAATGTCACCGATGACCCTGGTCCTGCTGCGCGCTTTCACCACACGTCGCCGTGTCGTCGTGGATGTGCTGATCTGGGGCCTGGCCTGGGTGCTGGCCCCGACGGTGGAGCTCCGGATCTCGCCGACGATGTACGTCGTGGGCGTGGCCGCCGCGTCGCTGGTGTCGTCGGGTCTGCTGGTGAACGCGACCTTCCGGGTGGATGTCATGCGGGATTACGCCCAGCTGCCTCCCCACCCGGCCCGGGTGAACCTGGCGTTCGCGGCGGCTGCGTGGATGCTTCTCGTGGGCGAGGTCGTGGTGCCTGCCGCCTTGTTCGGCCTGCGGCTGGGACAGCTCGCCGCGCCGGACGTCTGCGCGATGCTCGTGGTGGCGGCGTGCGGTCCCCTGTCGGTGACGGCTGTGCTGGCCTCGGTCGGGGCCCGACAGCGATGGGTCGGACCGCTGTTGGTGCTGGCCCTCGACGGGTTGGCGGTGTGGGCCTGCGCGGTGGTGTCGCCGGGGCTGGTGGCCGCGGTGCTGTTGGTGACGTTGACGGTCGTGCTGCTCGCCCTTCCCACCACGGGTCTGCTACCTACCCGCGGCTCCGCCGTGATGCGCGGACGTGCGGGGAGCAACTATTTTCTGCGTGCCTCGCTGGCGGATCGTGTCGTGTGGATCAACGCGGTGGGGCTGTTCGCCGTGGCGACGGTGTTCACCGTGACCTCCTGGGAACAAGGTCTCCGGTTCCCGCTGGCGTGGGCGCTGATCGCCGTCAATAGTCCCTTGACCACGATGATCTCCGGCGATCCTGATCTGGCGAGGCAGCTGACAATGCTGGGGCGGCCCGCACTAGCCTGGTGGCATTACGCGGCGGCCGTCGCTGTATTCCTGGGAACGTTCAACGTCGGGGTTGGCGTGGTGTACTGGCTGCTGGGCGCCCGCGACCTGCCGCTGCTCGCCGGGCTGGTGGTCGTCGTCACGGCGCTGGAGGTCCTCGCCGTCCCCGCGCTGGAGCGTCACGTTCCGCTCCGGGGGCTCTGCACCCGACGCGACGCCTGGCGGCACCCCCGCAAATACCTGCTGCCCGCCGCCCTGCTGCTGGCTTTCGCGTGGATCCGACTGGGCTGAGGACCGCGGGTGGCGGATTTTCGCCAACCGGGAGGAAGAACCTGGTTGTGCAGCGCCCAACCGTGAAAATCGCTCCCGGAGGGGCGAAAATCGGGTTGAGTGCTGCGCAACCGCGATTCCCCGGCGGGAACCACTCAACCGGTTCAGGCAAGCGAATCCACCAGGCCAGCGGCCGGCGGGGTGTCGGGGGTGGGAAGCAACCCGACGGAGGTCGTCACTGCCTCCGACTGGCCACCCGAGTGGGTGAGGGTGCCGTCGCCGTGGGCGGTGAGCTGGGAGGCGTGGTGTCGCAGGGCGTCCTCGACGACGGGCTGCAGGTCGCGCAGGTCGAACCAGCGGACCCCGTCGCCCGGGGCGTGGACGACGGCCGCGAAACCCTTCCCGGTGCGCTGCGCGGCGGCCAGGGATGCGTGGTGGATGCGGACGTGGTCGGGATGTCCGTAGCCGCCGTCGGTGTGATACGAGATCACCAGGTCGGCATCCACCGTCCGGATCCAGGACGCGATATCCGCCACGACCTCGTCGAGGTCTGCCGCACACAGCGAATCTGGTTCTGCGTCCTCGGCGGGTCCTGCGAGTCCCTCGCGGATCCAGCGCATCCCCGAGTCGCGGTAACGACGCCCTGAACCGACGGGCGGATCCCCCAGGAAGGCGTGCCGGGACACCCCCAGCACCCTCAGGGCGCCGGCCAGCTCGCCTTCCCGGTGGGTTTCCAGGGCGGGGGTTCCGGCCAGGTGCGACAGCGGCCCCGGCACCACCTCGCCGCGTTCCCCGCGGGGGGCGGTCAGCAGGCTCACCTCGTGCCCGGAGGTCACCAACCAGGCGATCAGCGCGCCCGTGGCGAGGGTTTCGTCGTCGGGGTGGGCGTGGATGAAGGTGACTCTCACAGGATCCTCCGGTACTGCTGCAGAGTGTTTTCGGCGGCGCGCTCCCAGGTCATCGCCAGCGCTCGGTTTCTCCCGGTGGCGCCTATGAGTGTGCGGCGTGGTTTGTCGGTGAGCAGCGCCTCGAGGGCCTCGGCCCACATGTGGGGGTCGTGGGTGGGGATCAGCAGGCCGGTGTGGGTGTTGCAGATGGCTTCGGTCAATCCCCCCGACGCGGCGGCCAGGACGGGAATTCCCGAGGCCGAGGCCTCCAGGGCGATCAACCCGAAGGTCTCGGAGTGTGACGGCACCAGCATCACCGAGGCGTGCCGCACGATGCGGGCCAGTGACTCGCGGTCCTGGCCGGCCAGGAAGTGCACCTGTCCGCGCAACCCGAGGTCGTCGACGAGGGTGTGCAGTTCGGCCTCGTAGCCCGCGAAGTCCGCCGAGGCCTCACCGACCACCGCCAGGTCCGGGCGGATGGCGTCGGGCAGGCAGGCCATGGTGCGGATGGCGACGTCGGGTGCTTTGAGGGGTTGCAGTCGGGCGGCGAACACGACGTAGCCGGGTCGGATCCCGGGCGGCGCCCAGGGCCGGGTGGCGGGGTGGAATAGGTCGACGTTGACGCCGGGGCGCACGATCCGTACCCGCTCCGGATCGGCCCCGCAACGACCAATGACCACAGCCGCCTCATGACGGGAGACGCACAGCACCAGATCCGACTGCTCAGCGCACACCACCTCACCGTCGACCCGGGCAGGTGATTCGGGAGGTTCCCCATCGCGCAGCGGCGAATTCGGGTGGGCCGCCACCGAGTGGAAGGTCATCACGTGCGGCACCCCCCAGGCGCGGGCGACAGGCAATGCCGCCACCCCCGACATCCAGTGATGGGAGTGGATTAGATCGTGGGGTTCCAGGGCCTCCATGGCCTCCCGGAACTCGTCGATGTGCTGGTCGATTTCGCTTTTTGGCAACGGGGTCGGAGGGCCTGCGGGGAGACGCCGCAGCGTCACCGACGGGGCCACGTCCTCCCGGTCCGGCTGGTTGGGGTCGGTGCGGCGGGTCAGGAATTCCACATCCACCCCGAGCCTGCCCAGTGCCCGGGCCAGCGCGGCGATGAGCACGTTCATGCCCCCCGCGTCAGCGGTGCCGGCACGTTCCAGAGGGGACGTGTGCATGGTGACGAAAGCGACACGAAGCCCGGCTCCCGGCAGGGAGGTCTGATGGCTCATGGTGTTTTCCTCCGGCTCTTCCGGGAATGGTGTTCCCCGCAGTGATGTTACTGCGGGGAACACGGAATTGTGCTCTTTGTCGGAGGAGAACCAGAGCGTGTGGATCTAAGGAGCGGATGTCACTTCCAAGCCTCCAGGAAGGCCTTGCTGTTCTCAGCCACGGTGGCGATGTCGTCGTTGAGACCCATGCCGGTGAGCACTGCTCCGTCATGGACGGCTGCTGTGCACATTGCCATGTTGCTGCTGGTGCCGCAGGTCCACTCCCCGATGGTCTGGGTGTTCTGGAGGGTCTGGATGAAGGCATCGTGCATCCTGCTCCCTGACATGTGGATGGCCGAGAAGACGTCCGAACCTTTGGAATAGACGGTTGAGCTGTTGTCCGGGGCTGAGATGGACTCGAACCCGTTGAACGACTTAGGCATCGCGGGGTCGGAGCTGTTGTTGTCGCGGTTCCCGGAGGTCTCCGTCGAGGTGGGCTTGTCCGTTTCCGAGTTCTTGGAGCTTGGTTTTGGCGTCTTGTCGTGGGACGAGGCGGTGCTGCTGGGAGCATGTGAGGACGCCTGCGTCGTGGTGGGGGTCGCGGATGGATTGGCGGCTTGCTGGTCGTTCCTGCCGAGGAACCACCAGGCTCCGAAGGCCAGGGCGACGACCAGGATCCCAGTCAGTGCAATCAGCAGAACGTTGAGGTTCTTCTTCGGTGGCTGTGAGGGCGTGTTGTAACCGCCACCGTAGGGCTGCTGTCCGGCATAGCCGGCCGGGGGTTGCCCGCCATAACCCGGCTGTCCGTAGGGCTGGCTACCGTATCCGGGTTGGGGCTGCTGCTGGCTGTATCCGGGTTGGGGCTGCTGCTGGCTGTATCCGGGTTGGGGCTGCTGCTGGCCGTATCCGGGTTGGGGCTGCTGTCCGGTATAACCCGGCTGTCCGTAGGGCTGGTTGCCCTGTCCCGGTTGAGGTTGCTGTTGGTCGTATCCGGGCCATTGGTTGTTGCTCATGCGTACCTCCTGCCTGTCATGGTAACGGGGTATGAGCTGATGTATTCCGGAGTCGTCGATCCTGCTGGTTTCTGCAGGTTCGGGTCGCGAGGTGTTAGCCCCTTGTCGGTCGTGTCTTCCGGGAGCTCTCTGATGCTGGAATCCGGGGTGATCACAGGCGCGCCGACGGCGTTCCTCCGTAGTGGTTGCACGGGAGCGTCGTGGACGTCTGGCGGAGTGGCAGGTCAGCGCTTCTCGGAGCGCGCGATGCTACTTCCAGGCGGCGAGGAAACTATCGGAGACTTCCGTCAGCGTGGAGAAAGGCGTGTCGATCATGAGCGTGAGCACGGTGCCGGAATGGGCCTCGGTCAGGCACATGGGGGTGTCATCGGAATCCTTGCCGCAGGTCCATTTCCCGATCTTCTCGATGCCTGTGAGGTCGGTGGAATTTGCTTCGACGGTTTCTCCCTGACCGTAGGCGACGATGAAGAAAGTCCCATGCGAGTTCTTGTAGGTGACTGCTTGCTCCTGGGGCGTGCTGGTGCGTGTGAAGTCGCCGAAAGATGTGGGCATCTCCGGTGCGGCGCTGGAACCTCTGCTCTGGGTGGTCGAAGAACTCGTGGGGCCGCTGCTCTTCTTCGTTGTGGGGGAGGGGGACTTCTCAGAGCTGCGTGTTTCCTGCGACGCTGTGGTTTGAGTGGTGGTGGGGCTCGCGATCGGTTGGTCGCCTTTGCCGAGCACCAACCACGCCCCGACGGCGACGATCGCAACCAGGACGGCGACGAGCGCAACGATCAGTCCTGTGTTGCCTCCATTGCGCGGGGGCATGCCCTGACCGACAGGGCCCTGAACGGGCTGAAACCCCTGCTGTCCGTAGCCGGATTGCCCGTAGCTGGGCTGTCCGTAGCCGGGCTGCTGATAGCCGGGCTGAGGAGGGGTGAAGGATGGTTGCTGTGGATATCCCGACTGTGGAAGGGGCTGCTGTGGATACCCCTGCTGCGGCTGTCCTCCCGGCGTGGGCCACTGGTTGTTGCTCATTCATACCTCCTTGCCCCACATCGTATGAGGTTCTGTGAGTAGATGTTCTGGCACGTGGTGTGGGCCCCTGAACGCCCCTCACAGCGAGTTGCACACCCTCCGTGCAGTCGTGCTAGAGTTCGTCCCCGGACGCGCGAGTGGCGGAATGGTAGACGCGCTGGCTTCAGGTGCCAGTGCCCGCAAGGGCGTGGAGGTTCAACTCCTCTCTCGCGCACGGGTTGATTCCCCATCTCTGCAGAGATGGGGAATTTTGTTTTCGCCGGTCTTGGCTCGATCTGCGTGCCGGCGCTCCCGGATCGGCTCAACCGACGCGGCCTCTCACGGGGCGGGGATCTCCTCGACGGGCGCGTTGAACTGCGACTGGTACAGCTCGTGGTAGCGACCCTTCGCCGCGAGCAGATCGTGGTGGGTGCCCTGCTCGACGATGGCGCCGTCGTTCATGACGAGGATCAGGTCGGCGTCGCGAATAGTGGACAGGCGGGGGGCGATCACGAACGACGTGCGACCACTGCGCAGCGCCGCCATCGCCTTTTGCAGCAGCAGTTCGGTGCGGGTGTCGACCGACGAGGTGGCCTCGTCGAGGATCAGCAGCTCCGGCTCCGACAAGAAAGCCCGTGCGATGGTGATGAGCTGCTTCTCACCCGCAGAGACGTTGTTGCCCTCCTCGTCGATGACGGTGTCGTAGCCGTCGGGCAGGGAATGGACGAAACGATCCACGAACGCCGCCTTCGCCGCGGCCAGGATCTCCTCCTCAGTGGCGCCCTCCTTGCCGTAGGCGATGTTGTCGCGGATGGTGCCGCCGAACAGCCACGTGTCCTGCAACACCATGCCCATGTTGTCGCGCAACGCCCCACGGTCCACCGTCGCGATGTCCGTCCCATCGAGGAGAATGCGACCGGAGT
>JABCNW020000088.1 GCA_013333945.2 Propionibacterium sp. | reverse complement strand
TTTCAGGGCAGCCGCGAAGGTAGGCAGGGATACGTCCTCGACGTCGCCGAGTCGCGCCCCGAATCTCATGAAGAAGGTTCCGTACAGCGGCCCGGCGGATCCGCCGACGGTACTGACCAGGGTCATGCCGACGGATTTGAACATCGCCCCGAGCGGGATTGTTGCGTCGAGCTTGCCCAGGGTCGCCGTCGTGCCGCGGGCCATGTTGGTGCCGTGATCGGCGTCGCCTATGGCCGCATCGAGGTCGGTGAGGAAAACCGCGTTGTCGTTGATTAAGGCAGCGAAGGCCTGCAGCCAGGCCATGCACTGTCCGTGGGTGAGCATCACAGTCCCCACCGTAGCCCCGCCGTCCTCACGGGCGCGTCCCACAAGGCCAGCAGCTCGTCGTCGACCTTCGCGACGGTGACGGAGCAGCCCGCCATGTCCAGGCTCGTGATGTAGTTGCCCACCAGGTTGCGCACCACCGTCACTCCGGCGGCGTCGAGGAGGGTCCTGACCTCCCCGTACATCAGGTACAGCTCCATGAGCGGGGTGGCGCCCATGCCGTTGACCATGACGATGGTCTCCGAGCCCGCGAAGTCGTGGTCCGCGAGGATCGGCTCCACCAGCTGGCGGGCGATGTCCTTTGCGCCGGTCAGCGGTTCGCGGTGTCTGCCCGGTTCACCGTGGATGCCGATGCCGATCTCCATCTGGTCCTCGGGAAGCTCGAAGGTGGGTTTTCCCGCTGCGGGGACGGTGCAGGAGGTCAGCGCCATGCCCATGGAGCGGCCGTGTCCGGTGACCTTGTTTGCGACCTCGACCACCGCGTCCAGGTCACGACCCTCCTCGGCGGCAGCGCCGACGATCTTCTCCAGCAGCACCGTCAATCCGACCCCGCGACGGCCTGCGGTGTAGAGCGAATCCTCCACCGCGACGTCGTCGGCCACCACCACCGTCTTGACGCGTATTCCCTGCTCGGCGGCCAGCTCCGCGGCCATCTCGAAATTCATGACGTCGCCGGTGTAGTTCTTCACGACGTGCAGCACTCCTGCGCCGGCATCCGTGCCGACGGTGGCCGCCAGGATCTGGTCTGGGGTGGGGGAGGTGAACACCTGACCTGCGCAGGCCGCGTCCAGCATCCCGACCCCGACGAAACCACTGTGCAGCGGTTCGTGACCGGAGCCTCCCCCGGAAATCACCGCGACCTTTCCGGGGCGGGTGGGTTCGGCCCGGAAGATCACGCGATGGGTGTGATCGACACGGACGTTCTCGTCAGCGGCATCCACGCCCTTGAGGGCCTCGGCCAGAACGTCGTCGGGCGAATTGATCAACTTCTTCATGGGGGTGCTCCTGCTCCCTTGCGATCGTTCATTCCCGATGCTCGCGCGAAACTGCTTGTGAATCAAGCAAGGAGCGCGTGAGCTGCACAAGCGTGCCGGGCCGGTGACCAAGAGAGCTGGATCAGCCGGCTGGGGTTGTGGGCGTCGGTGTGGGTAGGATGCGGCGGTAAGGCCCCGGCTTTGCCTGGGGCTTGTTTCGTGTCGTGGAGGAAATCAATGCCTGGTGTTGTCGTGGTCGGAGCCCAGTGGGGTGACGAGGGCAAGGGCAAAGCAACTGATCAGTTGGGGGATCGCGTCGACCTGTGCGTGCGCTACTCAGGTGGCAACAATGCGGGTCATACTCTCGTCGTTGGCGGCGAGACCTTCGTCATGCACCTGCTGCCATCCGGGATTCTCAACCCCGGCACCACGACCGTGATCGGTAATGGTGTGGTGGTGGACCTCGACGTTCTCGCCGAGGAACTGCAGACCCTCGCCTCCCGTGGGGTTGAGGTGCCGCACCCGCTGATCAGCGCCAACGCCCACATCATCACCGAGTACCACAAGGTGCTCGACAAGGTCACCGAGCGTTTCCTGGGCAAGCGGCGCATCGGCACCACCGGTCGCGGTGTCGGTCCCGCCTATTCCGACAAGGTCAACCGCATGGGGGTGCGCATCCAGGACATCTTCGACGAGTCGATCCTGCGGCAGAAGGTCGAGGCGGCCCTCGACCAGAAGAACCAGCTGTTGGTCAAGGTCTACAACCGCCGTCCCATCGAGGCCGACATGATCGTCGAGACGCTGCTGGCGCACGCCGAGGCCATCCGTCCTTACGTCATCGATGCGGGAAGGTTCGTCAACGACGCCCTCGATCGCGGAGATGTGGTGTTGTTCGAGGGGGCCCAGGCCCACCACCTCGACGTCGACCACGGCACCTACCCGTACGTGACCTCGTCAAACCCGATCGCGGCGGGTGCCTGCACGGGGGCGGGCGTCGGCCCCACCCGCATCGACCGGGCCATCGGCATCGCGAAGGCCTACACCACCCGCGTCGGTGAGGGACCGTTCCCCACCGAGCTGCACGACGAAAACGGCGACCGGCTGCGTCGCGACGGCGGTGAGTTCGGGGCCACCACCGGCAGGCCGCGCCGCTGCGGCTGGTTCGACGCGCTCGTGGTGGAACAGGCGGTCAAGATCAACGGCTTCACCGACGTCTTCCTCACCAAACTGGATGTCCTGTCAGGCTGGAAGAGCATCCCGGTGTGCGTGGCCTACGACGTCGATGGGACGCGCCACGACGTGATGCCCGTCACCCAGTCCGACTTCCACCACGCCACACCGATCTACGAGGAAATGCCCGGTTGGAGCGAGGACATCTCGGCCTGCCGTGACTTCGGGGAGCTGCCCGCGAACTGCCAGGCTTATGTGAAACGCCTGGAGGAACTGATCGGGTGCCGCATCTCCGGGATCGGGGTCGGTCCGGGACGCGAACAGAGCATCATCATCAACGACCTCCTGTGACGGACCAGTAAGTTGACGACATGACATCGAACCCGCGCCCCGTCGTCACCCCGCCACCCCCGCTGGATGCGGCCCTCGCCGAGGACGGGGAATTGCGTGCCGCCTGGGAACGACTTCCTCCCAGTCATCAGGGTGAATGGGTCAAGAGCTTCGAGGATGCGAAACGCCCCGAGACCAAGCAGCGCCGCGTGACACAGCTGAGGGAGAAGCTTCTGGGACGCTGAACCGTCCAAGATCGTGTCGGCTTTTGGGCCGGTTTGGGCAAGGAGAGGGCGCGATTCCCCCGAGCTGACCGAAGGTTAGGTGAGTATTGGGCACATGACCTCGGTGGGATCTCACAGGAAACGCCCGAAACTGACATGGTCCGGAAAATCCTCCGGCAAGACCCCGGACCTGGTGCGCCCTGAGGCTCTCCAACTGGTCAGGAGATACCTCGAGGCGTCGGGGGAAGCGGAGTCCCGTGACCTCGCGGTCGCGCACGACCTCGAACTCCTGCAGCGTCTGGGAGCGGTCGGGGACGACGGAATGCTCACCAATGCCGCCTGGTGGATGTTCGTGGGGAACGGACGTCCAGTCATCGAGTATCGACTCCGAGGCGGGCACAGGGAGCTGCGGATGAGCGGAGAACTCTCCGGTTTGGAGCAGTTGACGCTGGTGCTCGATGCTGTCCGCAGGAACAACCCCGAGGTCCGGATGCCCGACTGGGTGGAGGAGGAAACCGTCCCCGCCCTGAGCGCCCAGGCGACCCGGGAGGTCGTCATCAACGGGGTGGTGCACCGCGACTGGAGCGTCTCGCACGCCACCGAGGTGGAGCAGGAGCACCGTCTCGGGACGCTGAGGGTGCGCAGCCCCGGGGGGTTTGTCGGGGGATTCGGGGAGTACAACATGTTTTCCCGGCCACAGTTTCCCCGTAACGCCCATCTGATGAAGCTCCTGAAACCACTCGGGCTGGTGGAGATGCGGGGGGCCGGGATCCACAGGATGGTCTCCGGACTGGTCGGGCACGGCCAACCCGCCCCGACCTTCCGGGAGGTGGAAGGCAGCAGCGTCGAGGTGTTCCTGGGCGGTCGTCCCCCCGATCCTGCCTGGCAGCTTTGGATCTCAGAACTCGGGCGGCCTCGGGTGCTGGAGGACCACCGCCTGCTGTTGCTGCTACGGCGGGTC
>JABCNW020000087.1 GCA_013333945.2 Propionibacterium sp. | reverse complement strand
GTGGTCACCGCGGGCGCTACCGCATACCGCCGTGACGACGGCGTCCTCGTCGTTCCGCTGGCCTGCCTGCGCCCATGAGTTCCCGGCGGCGATGGCGCGAGCCCGGGGGTGGCCGTCTTCGCACGGCTGTCGCGGGCGGACCCGCGAGGGGGTCTAGCAGAACCTGGCCGCGAGGCACCGCCCGGGGCAGCTGGACCGGGGGCGCTCCCGATACGCCCGACTCACACGCCGAAGGAGACTGGACATGGAACACACCCGACTCGGCACGACGGACATCACCATCCCGAGGCTGTGTATCGGGGGCATGAGTTTCGGGAAGGCCTTCCCGGACTTTCACCAGTGGGTCATCGACCAGGAAGCCACCCAGGCGGTGATCGTTCGCGCCCTGGAGTTGGGCGTCAACTTCATCGACACCGCGAACGTCTACTCCCACGGCACGAGCGAGGAGTTCATCGGAACCTCACTGAAGAACCTCGGCGTCAAACGTGAGGACGTGGTGCTGGCGAGCAAGGTCTACTTCAACGAAGGACACCTGTCGCGCGAGGCCATCGAACGCGAGATCGACGGGACCCTGAAGCGTCTGGGCACCGACTATCTCGACCTCTACATCATCCACCGCTTCGACTACGCCACTCCGATCGAGGAGACCATGGAGGCCCTCGAAGCTCTCGTGTGCTCCGGGAGGGTCAGGGCCCTGGGGGCGTCGTCCATGTACGCCTACCAGCTGCACACCATGCAGGTGACCGCCGATGCCCACGGCTGGACCCGGTTCTCCTCCATGCAGAACCACTACAACCTGCTCTACCGCGAGGATGAACGGGAAATGATCCCCGTGTGCCGCCAGTACGACATGTCGCTGACCTCCTACAGTCCATTGGCCTCCGGACACCTGACCCGACCCACATGGGACTCCGACTCCGTGCGTTCCACCAGCGACGCCACCATGCGCAGCAAGTACGACCGCGGGCGTGAGACCGACATGCCTATCATTGAACGCGTCGCCGAACTCGCCCAGCGTCACCACGTGGCGATGGCGGACGTCGCCCTGGCCTGGCTGTGGGCCAGGGGTGTGGCCGCTCCCATCGTCGGTTGCTCGCGACCGAGTCGCGTCGATGACGCCGTGCGGGCCCTCGAACTGACACTCACCGAGGAGGAGATCGCCTTCCTCGAGGAACCCTACGTTCCCCACGAACTCGTGGGCCCGCTGCCCCGCCCCGGGGATGTCTCACAGCGCTGACCGCGCCCGGGTGCGGCCCACGGCCATGGCGACAGGAATGTGCCGTCCGGTGCCCAGCGCCCTGGTGGTGGGTGTGGCGACGCAGTATCTCCGGCGCAACAAAGTGTTGCTCGACGCCGGAGCAGGGGTGTGGTTCCCTGAGGAACGTGGCCATGTCGAGAGCCACGGAAGCGAGGGAGCAGCATGAGCATCGGAGAGGTCATCAGCGCGGCCCGGGAGGCTCAGGGCATGACGCAGAGCGACCTGGCGGGGAAAGTTTTCGTCACCCGCCAGGCCGTGTCCAGATGGGAGACCGGAGCGACGACCCCGGGCGTGGACATGTGCAAACTCCTCGCAGCCGCGCTCGATGTGCCAGTCACTCGGCTCCTGGAGATGCCCCCGGAGCCCCGCTGCCAGAGTTGTGGCCTTCCCTTGGACGAGGAAACGGATTACGGCTCCGAGGCTGACGGTACGCAGTCGGAGGAGTACTGCACCTGGTGCTATCTCGACGGCTCCTTCACCGGCGAAGAGTCGCTTGACGCTTTCATCGAACACAGCGCCCCATACATGGCGAAGGCAGCCGGCATCTCTGAGGATGAGGCCGTCTCCTACCTGGCCGTTGTCCTGCCGACGCTCGGGCGGTGGGCGGACCCGGAGGGCAGGGCGCATCAGGGTGTTCGATAACTCCGTCTCCGGCCGCGCGGTGGTGCCGATTCACGACGCCATGACCTGCTTCGCCTGTTGAGCCGGGTTGTCGACCACAAGGAGGCCGTCGATGTCTTCGAATGGATGCGTGACCGGTGAGGGTCGCGGGGCAACCGATGCCGGCCCTGTCGGGGTGGATGGAGACGGCGGCGGTGAACAAAGCTTCGGTCACGTTCCGATGTGAGCTTTGCGAAGTGCGGAGAGCCGCTCAGCGAGGCCATCGTGGTCGGAGTCCAGGTCGGGGGCGTTGTGTGCGGTCGTCGGGTCGATTCGTGCGCCGAGCCGTCCGAGTTCGATTAGCAGTGGCACTGTTGCCATGCCTTGTTCGGTCAGCGAGTACCTGCCCTGCTTGCCGCGAGTGACGTCGTCCTTGGTGAGGAAGCCCGCTGCGACGAGATCGGTCAGTCGACGTGAGAGCACGGGGGCGCTGATGCGCTCCTCGCTGCCGGTGAGCAGGTCGCGGAAGGAGCGCCGGTCGTGCAGGACGATGTCACGCAGGATCAGCAGGCTCCACCGGTCGCCGAGCATCTCGAGGCTCCGATTGATCGGACAGTGTGAGCGGGGCTGGGGAATCATCGGGTCTCCTCGCAGGTGGTTGCATTTTGTTATCGCTTACTCTACTCTGGTTTTCAGCTAGTAACACATTGCAACCAGTTGCCGGGTTTCGCGGCATGGGAAGGACGTCATGAAAGCCTTTGTTCTGGAGGGGTACGGTCAACCACTGCGCGCCGTCGACATGCCCGTCCCCGACCCCGGTCCGCGCCAAGTACTCGTGAGGACGATTGCCTCCGGTGTCAATCACGCCGATGAACGCACCCGCGTCGGTGAGTTCAAGGCCGTTTTTCGTCTCGACCTGCCGAAGGTGATGGGCGGGGAGCTTTCCGGCGAGGTGGTTGCCATCGGGGATCAGGTCACGGAGTTCGCCGTTGGGGATCAGGTCTACGGCTACACCGGTGTGGTCGGCATGGGAACCTGGGCCGAGATCGTCGCGGTCGATGCGGATGCCTTGGCGCCCGCGCCTCGCGGCATCCCGTTGGCCCGAGCAGCTGCCCTGCCGGTTGTCACGCTGACCGCGTGGCAGGCCCTCGTGACGATCGGTCGGCTCCAGCCGGGTCAGGCGGTTCTGGTTCACGGTGGCGCCGGCGGTGTCGGCTCGGCTGTCATTCAGCTCGCCAAACACCTGGGGGCCACTGTCGCCACCACGGTGTCGGCGTCCAGCGCTGAAACCGTCAAGGAACTCGGCGCGGACATCGTCATCGACTACCGCAATGACGACTTCGTCGAGAAGCTGGCCGACACGCCCGTTGACATCGTCGTCGACACCCAGGGGGGTGAGGTGAGCTTCCGGTCGCTTGAGGTGCTGCGTCGAGACGGGATCCTGATCGGTATCGCCGGAACACCCGATCCGGCGCTGGCTGATCAGGCCGGGGCCGGTGCGCTGGTCAAACTCGCCCTGTCCGCCCTCAGCCTCCGGCTGCGTCGCCGGGCCCGTAAGCTCGGCGCGCGCTACCGGTTCCTGTTCATCGAGCCCGATGGTGAGGCGTTGCGCACCATTGCCCGACTCGTCGATGACGGCGTCATCGAAGCCGCTGTCGATCGGGTCCTGCCCTTCGACGATACGTCCGCGGCACTCGATCAGCTGCTGGCCGGAGGAGTCCGCGGCAAGGTCCTTGTCACCACCATTCCGGAAGAGGTCGCAACCCATGCCTGAGATCAACGTCGCCACTGGAGAACGCGCCACCCGATGGACTTCCGCCCCCACCCGACGCATCCGGGTCGACGGCGAGACTATCGCTTACCGTGACCTCGGGGTTGACGGTGGGACGCCGACCGTGCTGCTCACCCACCTTGGGGCCACCCTCGACGAGTGGGATCCGCGCATCGTCGACGCCCTCGCCGCCGGGCGTCGCGTCATCGCTGTCGACCTGCCCGGTGTCGGAGGCTCCACGGGACGTGTTCCGCGCACCATCAAAGGCATGGCCGATGCCGCTCGGGCCTTCATTTCCGCGTTGGGTCTGACCCGGATCGACCTCGTGGGATTCTCGCTCGGAGGATTCGTTGCCCAGCAGGTCGCCCTCGAAGCCCCGAGCCTGGTTCGACGGCTCGTTCTGACCGGCACGGGCCCAGCCGGAGGCAGGGGCATCAACCGGCCCACCGGTGCGGCCTACGTCTACATCGACATGCTGCGCGCCGTACTGGCCCGCACCGACGCCAAGGAGTTCCTCTTCTTTCCGCGTACGCCCGAGGGCAAGGCGGCAGCACGCGACTACCTCGCCCGGATTCGCGAACGGGTCATGGATTGGGACACCCCCATGACCCTGGGAGCATTCCGCGCTCAGCTCGTCGCGATCAAGGACTGGGGCCGTCAGCAGCCGCATGACCTGTCCAGGATCACGGCCCCCACCCTCATCGCCAACGGCGACCACGACCGCATGGTTCCGACCTCGCTGTCCGAGGACATGCATCAGCGCATTCCCAACAGCACCGTGGTCATCTACCCCGACGCCGGCCACGGTGGTGTCTTTCACCGCTACCAGGAGTTCATTCCGACGCTGTTGGCTCACCTTGACGCGTAAGGTTCAGGGGGCATGTCGGTTCATGGCAGAGTTGTGGGGCGGAGGCCTGTGGCGGGCTGCTTCAGGACACGAGTCGTCGATACGCGGCTCTGGCTTTCATCGCGTGAATGATCTCGACTTCACCGTCATCCCACAGCAACACGACGATTTCCAGGAGGCGGCCTGCCGTATCCAGCCCGATCCTCAAACGCGCTGCGGGTTCTCGTCGTTCAGTGGTCCGCCTGCCAGCACTGACCGCGCGGCAGTGATCGCATCCTCGTCGCTGATCCCGTGTTTACGCGCGGACGGGGCGACGATCACGCGCGAGCCCACTCGCGCACGGCAGCCCGGATCGCAGCGGAGCGATCCAGGCCTTCACGCTCGGCGCGCGCCATCAGCTCGGCCAGCTCCTCGTCGGAGAATCGCGTCGGCACCACCCGGGAGGCACTTCCCGCCCGGGGCGGACGCCCCCAACGCTTCTGCAACTCCTCCACGTCATAGCCCGCTTCGGCCTCATCCGCCCACGCCTGAACCTGAGCATCCGAGACCTCGCGTCCCTGAATCATCCGCTTACCCATGACAACAGTGTATTACGTAATACAAATGGGTCGAACCTGGAATGCACTGGGGGCCGGGGGCGGTCAGGACTGGTTGGAGTAGTCCATGGGGGTGGTGACGTAGGCCGGCGGCTCGTCGGGTATCGCGTGGTAGGGCTTCTGCGGCAGGGCGTTGATGCGGGCCATCTCCTCCTCGGTCAGGGCGAAGTCGAAGATGTCGAGGTTGTCCGCCATGTGCTGCGGGTTGAGGGTCTTGGGGAAAGTGACGTTTCCCTCCTGGAGGTGCCAGCGCAGAACGACCTGGGCGGCGGTTTTGCCGTACCTGGTGGCGGGTTCGGTGAGGGCGGGTTCGGCCAGGAGGGTCTTGTCGCCGTGCCCGAGCGGGTACCAGGCCTCGAAGACGATGCCGGTGTCCGCCAGCTCGGCTTTGAGGGCATGCTGGTTCCAGTAGGGGTGGGCTTCGACCTGTAGGACCGCCGGGGTGATCCGGGCGATGTCGAGGATCTTGCGGACCTTCGCGGCCGAGAAGTTGGACAAACCGATGGAACGGACCTTGCCCGCATCGACGGCTTCCTCCATGGCCCTCCAGCCAGAGATGTACTCGCCGTAGGGCTGGTGGAAGAGCAGCAGGTCGACATGGTCCAGGCCCAGGCGCTCCAGGGTGGCGTCGATGTCCGTGACGCACTGCTGGTAGGGGTAGGACTGCGGGAAGAGCTTGGATGTGACGAAGAATTCCTCACGTGCGAGCGGGCTCTCCCGCACGACTCGACCGACGGCCACCTCGTTGAAGTAGGCGTTGGCGGTGTCGATGTGTCTGTAACCGGCTGCGATCGCCTCGGGCAGGTGCTCGGTGACCTCCGCGGAGGTCATCTGGAAGACGCCGTAACCCAGGGCCGGGATCGTCAGGCCGTTGTTCATGGTGAAGGACTGCATTGGTGGTCTCCTCCGATGATGATTCTCTTCTTGCATCAATCTTCTTCGGAAATTCAGCTTTGTAAAATGCAAATATCGAATCATTTGATGCACGAAACGCATGAGCAGGGGTGTGGGGGTGTGATCCGCCATCGCTGCGGTATGGAAGGAGATGGGTGTGGAACTGGAGCAGCTGAGACAGCTCGACGCCATTGCGCGCGAGGGCACCATGAGCGCCGCCGCCCGCGTCCTGCATATCTCGCAACCCGCCCTGTCCCGCTCGCTGGGGCGTCTGGAGGCCGAGCTCGGTCTGCAGCTCTTCGACCGTGCCGGGCGCCGTCTCGTGCTCAACGACGCCGGCCGTGTCGCCCTCGAACACGCACGCCAGCTTCTCCGCGACGAGCAGGCGATGCGCGGTGCCCTGGATGACCTGGCCCGCCGCACCCGTGCGCTGCGGGTGGGAACTGTCGCGCCTGCGCCGTTGTGGCGGCTGACCGCGCTCATGACGGAGCGTTTCCCGGAGCTCGTCCTGACGTCCCGGATGCTCCCCGAGGACGACGTGGAGGCCGGTGTTCTCGGCGGGGGAGTCGATCTCGGCATCACCCTGCACCCCGCGGCCCAGCCGGTGACGCGTTCGTGCCCGCTCATGGTGGAGAACCTCTCCGTCGCGCTACCGGTTGGGCATCCGCTCGCGACGAGGCCGAACCTGAGCACGGCCGAACTCGACGGCGAGACTTTCCTGCTCTTCGAGGGCATCGGATTCTGGCGTGGGCTGTGCGACGAACACTTTCCGAACTCGGAGTTTGTCGTGCAGGAGGACCGTGCCGTCTTCGAGCAGCTCACGCGTAGCTCGTCGCTTCCCTATTTCGTCACCGATGCGCCCTTCTTCGCGGCCCGACCGCCCGGTCGCGCGGTGGTGCCGATCCACGACGCCATGGCCCGCGCGACCTTCCATCTGCTGGTTCGCGCCGACGGTCGCCGAGAGGCCAACGACGTCTTCGAGTGGGTGGCTGACCGCTGAGGGGCGGGGAGGGTGCGGGTCTGGTCCTTTCGTGTGTCGAGCCAAGGACCCGGTGAGCGGTCTCGTGCGTTCGTGAACTGGTTCTGCTGGATGGACCGGACGAATTCGTACGCTATGCTCCAAGCCGTGCATGAACGTGCACGAATCTTGCGTTTTTCCTAGTGAAAGCGCTTGGCTTTGGCTGTTCGAATGGTTCGGACGGCGGTGAGGGTCCCACCTCACCAGATCCCCGTGATGGCATCGCCTAGGCGATGCCCATGACAAAGTAGTCAGAACTGGAGTTCTAGAGATGTTCGCCATCTTCCTGTCGGAAGCAGTCGGTTCGACGCTGCTGATCCTCCTCGGCTGTGGCGTGGTTGCCAACACCGCGCTGGCCAAGTCCAAGGGGCACGGAACCGGCTTTTTGTTCGTGAACTGGGGGTGGGGCCTCGCGGTGTTCGTGGGTGTCATCGCTTCCGCCAAGTCCGGTGGTCACCTGAACCCGGCGGTCACCATCGGTCTGCTCATCAATGACGTCGCCCAGGGCAAGCAGCCCATGGACACCGGAACCGTGATGGCCTACCTCGGTGGCCAGTTCGTCGGGTCGCTGCTGGGTGCCTTCCTGTGCTGGGTGGCCTAGAAGCAGCACTTCGACGAGGAGACCGATCAGGGTGCCAAGCTCGCTGTGTTCTGCACGGCACCTGCCATCCGCAACCCGCTGTTCAACCTGCTCACCGAGATCATCGGCACCTTCGTGCTGGTTTTCGTGGTCATCGCATCGGGTCTCTACACCACCAACACCAAGGGTGCTCCGGTCAACCTCGGGTGGTTGGGTGCGTTCGGTGTCGCCCTGCTGATCGTCGTCATCGGTACCGGCCTCGGTGGTCCCACCGGATACGCCATCAACCCCCCCAGGGATCTGTGTCCCCGCATCATGCACGCCCTCCTGCCCATCAAGGGCAAGGGCGATTCCGACTGGAGCTATTCCTGGATTCCGGTGGTTGGCCCCATGATCGGCGGTCTGCTGGGAGGCCTGCTGGCCGCCCCGCTGCTCGCCTTCCCGTTGCAGTGATCCACCCCTATTCCGGATAGATCCCGGTGTTCCACGAAGGAGCCATCACATGACAAACCCCACACACGTACTCGCCATCGACCAAGGAACCACTTCGTCGCGCGCGATCATCTTCGACCACGACGGGCGCATCGTCGCCGTCGGGCAGAAAGAACACGAGCAGATCTTCCCCCGCGCCGGCTGGGTGGAGCACGATGCCGTCGAGATCTGGGGCAACGTCCGTGAGGTCGTCGCCCAGGCTCTCGCAAAGGCGCAGTTGAACAAGAACGATCTGGTCGCGGTCGGTATCACCAACCAGCGCGAGACCACCCTCGTGTGGGACAGGAAAACCGGTGATCCCGTCTACAACGCCATCGTCTGGCAGGACACCCGCACCCAAAAGATCGTCGAGGAACTCAGCGGCGAGCAGGGAACCGACCGGTACAAGGAGCTCGTCGGGCTGCCGCTGGCCACCTACTTCGCCGGGCCGAAGGTCAAGTGGATCCTCGACAACGTCGAGGGCGCCAGGGAACGCGCCGAGGCCGGTGACCTGGTGATGGGCACCATGGACACCTGGGTGCTGTGGAACCTCACCGGGGGTGTGAACGGTGGTGTGCACGTCACCGATGTCACCAATGCCTCCCGCACCATGCTGATGAACCTCAAGACCCTCGACTGGGAGCCCTCCATCGCAGCCGACATGGGCATCCCGATGTCGATGCTGCCGCAGATCAGGTCCTCGGCCGAGGTCTACGGCGTGGGTCGCGCGCAGGGTCTCCTGGCCGGCGTGCCGGTGGCGGGCATCCTCGGTGACCAGCAGGCTGCGACCTTTGGGCAGGCCTGTTTCGAGAAAGGCATGGCGAAGAACACCTACGGCACCGGCTGCTTCATGCTCATGAACACCGGCGAGGAGATCGTCCCCTCCAAGAACGGGCTGCTGACGACGCTGTGCTACAAGATCGGCGACGCGAAACCCGTCTACGCGCTGGAGGGTTCCATTGCGGTGGCGGGGTCGCTGGTGCAGTGGCTGCGCGACAACCTGCGGATGTTCGACTCCGCCCCCGAGGTCGAAACCCTCGCGGCGACGGTCGACGACAACGGTGGCGCCTACATCGTGCCCGCGTTCTCGGGTCTGTTCGCCCCCTACTGGCGGGCCGACGCGCGCGGCGCGCTGGTGGGGCTCACCCGCTACGTCAATCGCGGCCACATCGCTCGTGCCGTCCTGGAGGCCACGGCCTTCCAGACCCGCGAGGTGCTGGACGCTATGGAGGCCGACTCGGGTGTGAAACTGACCGAGCTGAAGGTCGACGGCGGCATGACCGCCAACGACACCCTCATGCAGTTCCAGGCCGACCAGCTCGGCGTCGATGTGGTGCGTCCCGTCGTCGCGGAGACCACGGCGCTCGGTGCGGCCTACGCTGCGGGCATCGCCGTCGGTTTCTGGAGCGGTGAGCAGGACGTCATCGACAACTGGGCCGAGGACAGGCGCTGGAACCCGGCGATGGACGAGGCCGAACGCGATCGTCTGTACCGCAACTGGAAGAAAGCCGTCACCAAGACCTTCGACTGGGTTGACGACGACGTCGTGGAATGAACTGATCACGCACGCACCACGGTCTTCGCCCCGTGCGGTCCCGGCATTGGGACGGCGCGGGGCGAAACCCTCCTCGATGACGTGAACACAATGCGCTCCCCGCATCATGAAAATGCGGGGAGCGTTCATGCGCGCTCCCGGGACCATTGACGTATTCCTCCCACCCGGGTGAGCGGTCCGGCTGCCTGGCATCGGGCTCGGACACGTCGTCGCAGGTGCTCGGTCGCAGGGGGTGCTGCGATTCTGGTGTGCCATGAGGTGAAGGGACAGTTGTGTGATGGCAGTGATGAGTGGTCGTTGGCGCACGTTCCTTGGTTCGTATGTTCTCTCGATTGCCGGAGACCGGTGGCTCGACACCGCGGTGCCCGCCCTGTCGCTGTTGGTTTTCGGGGATCTGCAGGGGGCTGCGCTGTATCTGTGGAGTTCCGGATGTGCGCGTCCACTGACCAGTTGGGGTGCTGGACGGTGGGTGTCACGGTGGCCCGCCTTTCCATGGTTGGGGGGAAGTAACCTTCTGACAGGCATCGCGATGGCCGGCCTGGGCCTGGTGTTCATGAGTGGGGGCCCGGTGTCGGTGGTGCAGGTGGGGGTCATTGTCGCGGGGGTCCTGCTCGGGGCGGCGGCCGGCGTTCAGACGGTCGTGTTCGGGGCCACCGTCAAGGCCGTGGTGCCGGCGTCATGGATGGGACGCGCGCAGGCCCAGCTCGAGATCGCCGACTCCCTGACCAGTTTCGTGGCACCGCTGTTGGCCACATGGATGCTCCTGTCGTGGCAGCCTGGACTCGCGCTGGTGGTCGCAGGCTCCCTGTATCTCCTAGTGGCAGCCTTGAGATGGCGCTACATGATCGTGGCATCGGTTCAATCCCGACCGCGACCGCGGGGTCGTCGGGGTCTGTCGTGGTTCCTGGTGCCTTTCGAGGGCAGGGAACGTCGGCACGTTTCGGCTGCGGTGCTCACCGTGTCGTTGCTGACGATGCTGTGCGTGCCGGTGGCCTCGGTCCGTCTGGAAATTCTTGGGTTGTCGCCGAGCATGTCCGGGATGGTGATCGCCGCCACCTCGCTCGGCAGCATCCCGACAGCGCTCATCGCGGGGCGGCTCATCCCGCGAATGGACGCATCGCGGCTGATCCTGGTCGTGCCGCTCCTCGGGGCACTCATCCTCCTGGTGTGTCTGCATCTCAGTTCGAGCCTGCCACTCACCCTGGTGCTGGCTGCTGGCTTCGATGCCTGTGCCTGCTGGGTCTTCGTGGTGACTGGGACCGCCCGTACCCAAGGTGAGGAAGCCCTCGACCTGGTACGGATCGCAGCTGTTATGTCCGTGCTCGGAGCTGCTGTGTCCACCCTCGCCGGGGTGATGTTGCTGGGTGTCACCGACCTGTCCGGGCAGGTGGCGGTGCTTGTCGGATGCCTGTTGTGCGTCGCGGCCTGCGGGCTCTCGGCCCACCCATTGACCTCTCTCAGGTCATCCGAGCCGGATTTCCCGGGCGGGTGACGAGGCGTCGAGGCCCGTTCTCGTGCCCGGGGACGTGGGATCATGGCTTCATGTCAGACACTCCCGAGCTCACACCCGCCGAACCGCGACGCGTCGTTGTCGGGGTGGCCGGTTCCATCGCTGCCTACAAGGCCCCTTTCGTCATCAGAGCGCTGCGGGAGGCCGGACACGAGGTCAAGACGGTGCCCACCGAGGCGGCGCTGCGATTCATTGGGGCTCCCGCATTGGCGGCTGTCTCCGGCGCTCCGGTGTCGTCGGGCGTCTTCGACGATCCCGCCGCGGTCGAGCACGTCGCGGGGGGGGAGTGGGCGGAGCTCGTGGTGGTCGCTCCCGCGTCGGCGGATCTGCTGGCCCGTGTCGCGGCGGGACGGGCCGACGACCTGCTCACCGCGACGATCCTCACCACCACCGCACCTGTGCTGCTGGCCCCTGCCATGCACACCCAGATGTGGCTCAACCCGGCCACCCAGGAGAACGTCGCTACGCTGCGTCGCCGTGGATTGACGGTGCTCACCCCCGACGCCGGGCGCCTGACGGGCAAGGATTCCGGGATCGGGAGGCTGCCCGAGACCGACCGGATCGTCACCGAAGCCTTGGCCTTGCTGGAGAGCTCGGATGTCGAGGGCAGACCCAATGGGCTGGATGGTCGGCACGTGGTGGTCTCGGCGGGCGGCACCCGCGAACCGATCGACCCGGTGCGGTTCCTCGGGAACCGTTCCTCCGGGCGGCAGGGCTGCGCCAGCGCGCGGGCCGCAGCGATCCGCGGGGCGCGCGTCACGCTGGCCGCGGCGCACGTCGATGCTGGCGTCCTGGCCCAGCTTCCGGCCTCCGTCGAGGTGATTCCGGTGAACACGGCCCTGGAACTCAACGACGTCGTGCGGCACCTTTGCGCCGACGCCGACGTCGTCGTCATGGCCGCCGCGGTCGCGGACTACCGGCCCGCCACAGTGTCGGCCGCGAAGATCAAGAAACACGGCCTGGACGACGACGAGACAGGCCCCGTCCCGCCACCAGTGATCACCCTGGTGGAGAACCCCGACATCCTGGCCGGACTGGTCTCCGACCCGCCCCGGGGCGAGAACGGACGAACCCTCGTGGTCGGGTTCGCGGCCGAAACCGGCGACGAGAACGGCGACGTGCTGAGCCACGGGGTCGCGAAGGCGTGGCGGAAGGGTGCCGACCTCCTCGCGGTCAACGCCGTCGGCCCTGCCCTCGGGTTCGGTGACGTACCCAATGCGGTCGTGGTTCTGGACGCCCAGGGTCGCGAGGTGATCCGGGCCTCCGGCAGCAAAGACGACGTGGCCAGGACGCTGGTGGATCTCATCGCCGAACGCCTCGAAAACGACTGATCACAGCCCCAACCGCGACCGCCCGTCGATCCTGCCCGCGGCTGCGGTGGTCCGCACAAGGGGCCTCCTCCATGTTCCCCGGGCCGGGGCCACACCTGGAGCGTCAAGGGTTCTTGCTACTGGCCGCAAGATCTGTGGCGGTTCATCCGTGCATCACCAGCTCTCCCCAGTCTCCACAACCGTTTTGAGGCCGCTGAGCACGAACATCCAGGCTGTCCCGACGTTCTTGGCCGTGTTCGGGGAACTATCGAGGCGGTCATGGATCACGGTGAGACAGCAATGGCCGTCTTCCTGGGGCTCAATGAGCCAGGTGACGCGGCTGGCAGGTTCGTCCGCCGAAGGTGGATGATAGAGCGAACGCCAGGTGATCACGAATCTGTGGACAGGGTCCGCTTCCAGCACCTCCCCGTCGACCAAGGGCGCGTCACTCGAGCGATAGACGCACGGTGAGCCGGGTTCCGTGGTCGTGTCGATGCTGGACCCATAGAAGTAGCGACGGGTGAATTCGGGTTTCGTGATGGCCTCCCAGATTGCTTCGGGAGCAGCCTTGATGAAAATGCGATGCACCTGTGTGGTGGTCATGAGTCCTCCAGATCTGATTTCAGCTCCATCAGGGCGGATGCCTGGTGGGCGGTGTATTTGTCGATCCAGCGAGCATGGATCTGGTGGATCGGAATGGGGTTGAGGAAGTGCCGTTTGACGCGGCCGTCGCGCTGCGTGGTCACCAGACCTGCTTCTTCCAGGATGTGCAGGTGTTTTGCGATGCCGAACCGTGTCATTTCGAAGTCCTTCTCCAGTTCCTTTTGGGTGAGTCCCTCTTCGGCGAACAGCCGGTCGAGCAGCATGCGTCTCGTAGGATCCGCCAAGGCCTTGAAAACCTCGTCCATGTCCACCCCGAGAAAATATGTGACTTAATGGTCACGTGTCAAGGGGAGGTGTGAAGGTTGTGGATCCGTTTCCTGCTTGCTGCTTGTGCGCGCTCCAGAGGCGATGGATGCAAGGAAACAGGTGAATGAGGACCTTCTTGAACTCGGCTCACTCAGCTACGGGGAAGGGGGTGTGCGTTGGGTCAACCAGCTTCCCGTAACTTCCCACATAACTTCCCGGGGCGTTAAGTTAAGTGGGAAGCTGGGCGGGAAGCATGGATGAGAAAGAGCTACGCGAGCTCGTAGAACGACTTCGCCTGGTGGGTGCGGATCGGCAGCGTGCGGAGGTCAAGAGTGGGGTCGGGAAAGCGGCGCTGGAGACCCTGAGCGCCTTCTCCAACGGAGCAGGTGGCACCATTCTGGTGGGGCTGGAGGAACGCGGGGGTTCCTGCCGGTGCCCGGTTTCGACGCGATGGCCCAGCGGGACGCGTTGGCCTCCCGCCGGGTGTTCACTTGTTGGTTTTAGTCGTTGAGCCTGATTTCCCGGTCGCAGTGGGCTATCGCCCTTGCTCCCCGGTAGGTAGTCTGGACCTGGAGCATTGAGGAGAGGAGGTTCGTCATGGCCGATAAGTTCGACGTTGAGGAGCGCTGGCCTGAGCTGTTCGTGCAGCTCGACGAGCATCAACGCCGCGCCGTGGTGCAGTCCCTTGCCTCTGGCTGGCACGAGGGTTTCACCCCGACGCGTGAGGACGTGGAAAACCTGACCGACTTCTCCCGAGGTGCGATCGACTTCGAAGAATATCTTCGGCGAGCTGACGCAACTGCGCTTCGGACGGTCGGTATTGCCCCTGTTGGCGGGGCATGACGCTGAGGTTCGATAGCTGGGAGTCGTACTTCTACCCGGAGACATTCGATCCGGTGACCGGCAACGGTACGCTGAAGAATCTTCTTGATGAACACAACGCGACGGTGCTCGCACGACGTGAGTACGTGCGCACATCGGTGCGAACCCATCAGATCGGGACCGGAGCCGTGGCGATCGCTCGAACCTACGACGCCGCCCATGTGCGAGCGATTCATGGGTATTTGTTCCAGGATGTCTATGAGTGGGCTGGCCAGTACCGGACTGTGAACATAACCAAGGACATTTCCACCTTCGCCGACGTGCGGTCCGGTCAGGTGGATCGTTACCTGGCCGACATGCACCGCATCGTCTCCGATACTCCATGGGCGCGGTTGGATCGCGACACTTTCGCGGAGCGGGCAGCGAGTGTGTTCGCCTACTTCAACCAAGCGCACCCGTTCCGTGAGGGCAACGGTCGCACCGGGAAGGTGCTCATGGAACACGTCGCCGAGCTTTCCCAATTCACTCTCGACTTTGCACGCGTGACCCCTGAAGTGTGGAACAACGCCAGCATGCTCTCCGGACCGGACCTGGGGGGCTACGAGCCTGTGCCAGATTCGCTCGTGCCCGTGTTCCGTGTAGTGGCCCAACCCCGTAAGAGCGGCTCACCGACATCGCGGCCGTCGAACCCCGGAAGTAATAATCTCCTCAGCTGATACCACTTTCGAAACTGGCTCTAGTCGTTGAGCCTGACCTCCCGGTCGCAGTGAGCGATCACCGCCGGGTCATGGGTGATCACCAACATGGGGATGCGCTTCCTGACCTCGGCCAGGACCTCGCAGATGGCGTCGCGGGTGGTCGCGTCCAGGCTGGAAGTCACCTCGTCGAGCACCAGCAGCCGCGCCCCCGAAACCAGGACCCGGGCGATCGCGAAGCGCTGCAGTTGGCCTCCGGACAGCTGCAGCGGGTGGCGGGTTTCCCAGCCGGGTGGCAACCCGACCAGTTCGGCCGCCTCCTCGACGCCCGTTCCCGCCCCGCCGAGTCGCACTGCCCTGGCATGGGCGCGTGCCAGGGACCGCCCGAGCGACCACGCCGGGTTCACCGACGTCGCGGGATCCTGCGGCACCCACCCGATCGTCCCGCGCGCCGAACGGGGCCAGTCGTCCAGCCGTGCAGGCAGGGTCGTCCCGGCCACGCTCACCTCGCCGTCGCGCCTCGGCCAGAGTCCGACGAGGGTCCGCGCCACCGTCGACTTTCCCGACCCGGACGGTCCCGTCAACGCCACCGCCTCCCCGTCGAGGACGTCCAGGTCCAGGCCGGTCACGGGGGGATCGGCCAGCCCGGGCGCGCCCGCCGTCAACGACCGCACGCACAACACGGGCTCCGCGTCCCTTCGCGTTCTGCCGCATCGCGATGTTCCCGGGTGGTCTGCGGCCACGACCTCCCGCGCCGGGACGCCGTCGGTGAAGCGCCCATCACGCATCTCCACCACCCGGCTGGTCAGGCGCGCCGCCACCGCGGGGTCGTGGGTGATCACCAGCAGGGTCGCCTCCAATTCCGCCACGAGCTGTTCCACCAGACCCAGGGCGGCGTCGACGGCCGACGGGTCGAGCCCGGCGGTCGGTTCGTCGAGCACCAGCAGCTCGGGGCGGCGCGCCAGGGCGCGGGCCAGCGCCACCCGCCGCCGCTGCCCGCCCGACAGCTCCGCCGGGAAACGGTTCAGGAAGTCGCGGGTCGTCGGCAGTCCGAAGACCTCCAGGGCCTCGTCGCGGAGTCGCTGCGCATCCTCACGCGGACCCCGCGACAACTCCGTCATCAGGTATCCGATGCGGCGGGTCGGGGTCAGCGCCCCGGCCGGGTCCTGATCCAACCGGGCGACGCGCCGCCGCAGTCCCCGCAGGGCCCCGGTGGAGGCCAACCGGCCATCGACAACGACGGGTACATTCAGCACCGTCACGTTTCCCGCCGCCAGTTCCAGACCGGGCGCGATCGAACCCAGCAGGGCCAAGGACAGGGTCGACTTCCCGGAACCGGATTCCCCTACGAGCCCGACCCGCTCGCCCCGCTCCACGACAAGGGCGGTTTTGTCCAGGATCGTTCCGGCGGCTGAACGGATCCGCAGGTCGTCGCCCTGCACGGCTGGTTCAGTCACGGCGACCTCCGAGGGCATCGACGAACAGGTTCACGGGCACCGTCAAAGCCACCATCGCACCCAACGGGGCCAGCACCGCCCACGGATTGAGCCCCAGTCCGTCGAGGTTCCGCGACACCATCGTCGGCCACAGGAAACCGGACTCGGCGGCGGTGGTGCCGAGGAAGGAGATGGTGGCCATCAGGTAGAGGGCGGTGATCGTCGCCAACCCCAGGTCGGCCAGGACGGGACGCAGCAGCACCGGCACCACCTCCCGAACCAGCGCCACCGACGTCCTGTCGCCGGCCACCCGTGCCTGCTCGAAGAAGGCCGCCCCCAGCAGCGGCTCCGCGGCCGCCCGGTAGTAGCGGGACGTGAACGGCAGGGTCAGGGCGGTTGCGATCGGGATGGTGGCGTACAGCGACGCCCCGGCGCGCTGATAGACCACCAGCGAGGCCACGATCATCGGTGTCACCAGGACGACGTCCAGGACGAACCGCACGAACCAGGCCCCCCGGGCCCGGGTGGCGAGCCACAAACCGGCGGCCAGCCCGACGCCCTGCGAGACCACCGCGGTCAGGAGGGCCGCGACCAGCAGCGCCCGGCCGCCCTCCAGGAGCTGGGGCAGCACCGGCCGTCCCAGATAGTCGTGCCCCAGCCCGCCCGGGCCCCCCGTCGAATAGGCGAAGGCCGTCGTGGCCGCGGAATCCCCGATGGCCGGCGCCAGCCACGGGGCGGCCACGGTGACAAGCACCATCAGCCGGGCGATGCCGCCCCAGATCCTCGCTGAAATGCTCACCTCACACCACCGCAACCATGCGTTCCTGGCGCACCGACAGCGCATCCGCGACGGTGAAGGCCACCACCGCGACCACCATCATCAGCGCCCCCGCGGCCATCACCACCGGCACCTCCCTGTCCCCGACGGCCCGCACCAGCGCGAACCCCAGACCGGGGAAGGAGGTCACGGTCTCGACCACCACGGCCCCACCCAGCAGGTAGGGGATCGTCTGCGCGAGCAACTGCAGGACGCCGGGAGCCACCGACGGCAGCAGGTGCCTGGACAGCACCCGTCGCCGCGTCAGGCCCGCCAGTTCCGCCTCGCGCACGTAGGGGGCTGCGGCGTGGGTGGCCACCAGGGCCTGGACGCGACGGGTCAAGGACGCGGAACACACCAGCCACAGCGACAGCGCCGGCATCACCAGGCAGACGGGGTTCTCCCACACCGTGCGACCCGCACCGGGAACCGACAGCACCGGCAGCCAGCGGGTCCACACCGCCAGGACGGCCAGCAGCGCGATCGCCACCACGAACTCCGGTATCGCGGCAGCGGCCACCGAGATTCCTGTCAGGAACCGGCTGACCGGATGCCTCGGACGCGCCCCGGTGACGACCGCGACGGGCAGGGTGACCAGCACCAACCCCAGCAGCACCACCGCGGCCAGGCTAAGCGACGCCAGGACCGGTTGCGTGATCGTCTCGGCTACGGGCCGGGACGTGATGAGCGTGGTCCCGGGATCCCCCCGCAGGATGCCCGCCACCCATTCCAGGTAGCGTTCCAGGACGGGCCGGTCCAGGCCCATCCGGGCCCTGGCCGCCTCCACCGCGGCGGCCCCGTTCCTCAAGGCGCTCGCAGTTGCCGCGTCCCCGGGCAGGGCCTGGATCAGCAGGAACAGCAGAAACGAGGCCGCCAGGCACTGGGCCGCGGAGCGCGCCAGCCGCCGCAACAACCAACCGGTGAAGGTGGGTCGCTGCGGCGACGCGTCGATGGTTCGTCCCAAGGCCGGATCAGCCGACCGGGTTGAAGGTGGCCTTCGTCAGCCAGGGAACCGACTGGACGGAGGTGAAGTTCTCCAGCCCGGCCCGGTACGCCGAGACCTGCTTCTGGTAGCCCCAGATCAGGTCACCGCCCTGGTCGTGGATCTCCTTGCTGATCTCGCCCACCAGCTTCTTCTGTTCGGCCGCGTCCAGGGTGGCGGTGGCCTTCGCCAGGTTCTGCTGGATCGTCTCGGAGGTGAAACCGGACAGGTTGAAGGGGTAGTCGGGCATGACCTGGCTGCGGAACTCGGTGATGGGGTTGCGGTTGATCCAGAAGGCGGTCGCCGCCTGCGCCTGGTGCAGCTCCTCCAGGTTGCTGTAGTAGGTCTGCGGGTCGCGTTTGTCGACGGTGACCTGCACCCCCACCTCGGCGAACTCCTGGGCCATCAACTCGGCCGAGGAAACCATGCCCGGCGTGACGTCGGCTGCGACGATCGTGAAGGACGTGACCCCCTTCTCCGCGAAGATGCGTTTGGCCTCCTCCTTGTTGGCCACAGTCTGGGCCACATCCTCCGGGTAGTTGTCGTAGCCCTTGCCGAGCATGTCGTTGGCGACCTCACCGGTGGATCCGAGGACGGTGTTGACCAGCTTGTCCCGGTCCACGGCGAGTTTCGCGGCACGCCGCACCTCCGGGTCGTTGAAGGGTGCGACGCGGGTGTTGAGGGCCAGTTCCAGGGCGGACGCGGACTCCAGGGTGGCGTCGGCCACCTTGACGTTGGGAGCCCCGGACAGGGTCGTTAGGGCAGCCGAGTTGAGGCTGGTGGCGAGGTCGATCTCGCCGGTGCGCAGGGCGTTGGCCTGGGCCGTGGAGTCGGGGATCGGCACCATCGTGACCTGCGGGATGGACGGGGTGCCGTCCCAGTACTTGTCGTTGGCGTGCAGCTGGTAGCCGGTGCCGGGGTCCCCCTTGTCGACGACGAAGGGGCCGGCGCCGATGCCGGTGAACTTGCCCTTCGGGGCGATGGCGGAGAACATTCCCAGCGAGGATTCGAGGAAATCGGAGGCGGGTTTCTTCAGCTTCAGCGTCGCCGTCGACCCGGATGCGCTGGAGGCCTCGAAGTCGATGTCGGAGTACAGACTGGCGTAGCTGGGTGACTGGGCGAAATGGGCGAGGGAATCCAGGACGTCTTGCCCGGTGGCGGCGGTGCCGTCGGAATAGGTCAGGCCGTCGCGCAGCGTGACGGTCCACTCATCGGCGGGGGCGTTGGGTTCGATGGACTTGGCCAGGGACAGCGCTGCCCCCTTCTTGGTCATGATCGCTAGGGAGTCGGAGACGTTGAACGCCAGCAGCATCGAACCCGGTGAGGAGGCGGTGACTGGGTCGAGTGAATCGGTCGGGGCGAAGAGCGCCCCGATTCTGACCGGCTGGGAGGCGCCCGAGGCCGACGGGGAGCTACCGCCGGAACCGGATGCGCATCCGGTCAGTCCCAGGGCGACGGCCACGATGACGGCGCCCAGACGCAATCTCCAAGGTTTCATCATTCCTGCTTTCGTGTTGCTGTTGGTTTTCTCGGTTCGGGTTCAGACCAGGGACCATCCGCTGGCGCTGTTCCGGTACTGCCAGAAGTCGCGGTAGGGGCCATCGACGCCCACCAGGTCCTCGTGCCGGCCCTGCTGCGCAACCCGGCCGTCGGCCCCCAGCACCACCACCTGGTCGGCGGCGGCGATGGTTTCCAGCTTGTGGGCGATGACGATGAGGGTGGAGGAGCGTCTAAGCTCCTCCATGGCGGCCACGATGTTCGCCTCGTTCTCGGCGTCGAGGGCGCTGGTGGCTTCGTCGAGGAGCACGATGGGCGCCCGTTTCAGCAGGGCGCGGGCGATGGAGACGCGCTGCCGTTCGCCGCCGGACAGGGCCCGACCGCCCTCACCGACCCGGGTCTCCCAGCCGCTGGGGAGCCGTTCGACGATCTCCGTCACCCCGGCGAGATTGGCGGCGTGGCGCACCTCGTCGTCGGTGGCGTCCTGGCGGCCCAGGCGGATGTTGGCCTCCAGGGTGTCGTCGAACAGGTAGACGTCCTGGAAGACCATCGACAGCTGCGACATCAGGTCCTTGGTGGTCAGCTGCTTCACATCCACCCCGCCGACCCTGAGCTGCCCGGAGTCGACGTCGTAGAACCGCGCGACCAAACGAGCGATGGTGGTCTTGCCGCTGCCGGAGGGGCCGACGAGGGCGCACATCGAACCGCTGGGCACCGTCAGCGAGATCCCGCGCAGTACCGGCACGCCGGCCTGGTAGCTGAAATCGATGTCGGCCAGTTCGACGCTGCCGTCGGAGGGTGCCTCGGGGGAGGTGTCGGGTTCGGGCAGCACGGGGGAGTCTATGACCTGGTCGATGTGGTTCATCATCTGTCGGCGCTCCTCGAAACCGATCATCATGGCTCCGATGTCGTTCAGCATCGTCATGAATCGCAGGCACATACCGATGGTGACGATCGCCTGGAGCGGGGCGAGTTGTGACGACAGCGCCAGGGTGGCGGACAGGATGATCATGGAGATCACCACGAGCTGGGCGAAGGCGCCGTTGACCATGTTGCCGACGGCCTCCCACCAGAAGGCGCGCCGCGAGTCGCGGTGGTTGTTCCCGAATGCCGTCCTGAGGCCCGGTGGGTTTGGTGCGTTGCAGGAACGCAGCGCCCCTTGGCAGCGGGAAAACTCGATGATGCGGGCCGCCAGCTCGACCTCGGAGGGTTCGGCGATGGCCTTGCCGTGGTTCAGGATGCGCCGTCCGATGATGAGGCCCACGGTCAGCACGGGAGCCGCGCAGGTCAGCAGCAGACCGAGCCGCCAGTCCCAGAACCAGGCGCCGATCCCGATCACGACGCAGGCGGCCGCATCGACCCGCAGCTTGTACAGGAAGTGCGCCACCGACTGCGACAAGGACATCATCTCCTGGCTGGCCATCCGCGACATCCAGCCCGCCGACGACGGATCGAACCAGGACAGGGGCAGCCTCGCGACCTTGTCGCCGATGCTGTGATGGACGCTCTGCATGAAACCGAGCGCACCCAGGTACCCGGTGCGGGTGCCCATGAAGTCGATGGTGAGGGTGGCGACGGCGGTGACGAGCAGAACCACCAGCCAGCCGCCGAAATCCAGCCCCCAGCTCGGGACACCCGTGGTCAGGGCGACGGATGTGGGGAGCAGGGCCAGCAGCGCGAACCCGGTCAGTGCCCCGGCCACCACGCCGATCGTCAGACCCGTGGCCAACTGCCGCCACTGGGACGGTGTCATGAGGCGGCGGTAGCGGGGCAGCAGCGCGTTGCGGTTGATGTCGCTCATCGCGGGTCCTCCTCGGCGGAGACGGTGCGCAGCCCGCCGCTCTGACGCAGCAACGTCCGGTAGTGGGGTTCGTCGAGCAGCTCCTCGTGGCTGCCGACCGCTCGGATGCGTCCCCGGTCCATCACCACGATCCGGCGGGCTCCCCGGATGGCGGCGGGCCGGTGGGCGATCACCAGTACGGTGCGTCCCTTCACCAGGGTGCTCAAGGCCTGCTGGATCTCGGCCTCGGACTCCGGATCCGCGAAGGCGGTGGCCTCGTCGAGGAGCAGCACGGGGGCGTCGACCAGGAGCGCCCTGGCGATCGCGATCCGCTGCTCCTGCCCACCGGACAGCGAGGTGTCGGTGCCGATGACGGTGTCGTAGCCCTCGGGAAGCGACATCACGAAGTCGTCGATCCTGGCCATTCTCGCGGCCTCCCGGACCTCGTCGAGTCCCGCTCCCGGACGACCCAGGGCGATGTTGTCGCGGACGGTGGCCCGCAGCAGCTGGGCGTCCTGGAGCACGAACGAGACGTGCGAGTAGAGGG
>JABCNW020000086.1 GCA_013333945.2 Propionibacterium sp. | reverse complement strand
GAGCTGCAGCCGCTAGCACCCGTCGATCCCGGAGAGGTCGCGAACGTGCTCCAGTTGCGGATATCGCAACTCGGTGACCCTGCGAACCGCGTTACGGCCAGTGTCCCAGGAGGCTACCGCGGCCCCGGATTCCAGCTCAGGGACCTATTCATCTGGGGTATGACCGCCCATCTCCTCGACGTCACCCTGCGGATCGCGGGCTGGGAGCGGTCGTGGGACCAGGGTCGGGAGGTGCCGGTGCCGGGTCGTTTCCTGAGGGACTGACCCGCTGCATCGTCGTCGCTTTGCTGGCCGTATCTACGGTTTGCTGGGCTTGTCGATGTTTGCTGGCCTCGCAGCACAGGCACACGTGAACAAGCCCAGCGAAACAGGGTCAGGGCCAGCAAATCGGGGATGGGGGAGGACCGTGGTCAGGGTATATCGAGCGTTGCACGGACAGGGAAGAACCTCAGTCTGGTTTCTCGCCCATGCGGATGGTGTGCATGATGTAGATGCTCTCCTGTTTCTTGGGATTTCCTCCCCTGAACCACGCCACGGCGTCGGTGCGCAGCTCTTTGCTGTCCGGGGTGGCGGGCAGCCAGGCTATGGGGACGTAGGAGGTTTTCTGTTGATCGGTGTCGTCGGGTACGGAGCGTCGCAGCAGGAAACCGGACCCCGTGGACAGGTCCGCGGAAACAAGGTCTAGACCTGTGATGTCGAAGGCGACCCCGGAGTCGATGTTGAACAACTCCTTGGACAGCTTGTCCGTGGAACCCGCCCGGATGGCGGCGGTCGCGGCCTCCGGGTCCTGGTAGCGGAAGACCCAGCTCCCGTCATGGATATCGGTGACGCCCGTAACGGTGCTCAGCTCCTCACCCGAGGTGCTGATCTGGGTGAGGGCGGTGGGCAGGCTACCGCGTTCCCGCATCTTCTGGGACGACACGAGCACGGAATCCGAGGTGGCTCCGGTGAGCCACCGATCGGTGCGGAAGCTTGTGGGCTCGGCCTGTGGGTTGGTGAAAGAGAAGACGTTGAGGGCTCCGGTGCCTGCCGGATAGAAGTGCTGGGAGGTCTCAACCACCAGGGAATCGTTGGTGAGGGCCTGCCCCAGCACCAGACCAGAGACCTCGACGGTGCGGGTCGCATTGCCGGTTTCGGTGTCGAGGATGACGATGTGCATGCGTTGGTCGCTCGCGTCGCTGGAGTTCCCCGAGACCAGGTACGGTTTGACCATGATCGCCAGGTGATGTCCATCCGAGCTGGGGACGATGGGGGCTGGTGTGGGCGAGCTGAGTATGTCCTGGGCTGTCCCGGTGCTCTCCTGATGGATCTCTGAGGACGCCGGTTCCAGGATGCGAGCCCACTTCAGAGAACCACTTGCCGGGTCGAGGCAGAGGATCTTGGTCGTCTCGGTCTCGTTGCTGCTCGAGGAGGTGCCCACGGGATAGTAGGTGTTGGGGATGACGATGATGCCGAAGGGCGTGGAATGCACTGAGGGGCTGTGGCGGAACATCCTGTCGCTGTTCAGATCCCAGGAGGTACCGTCGAGGATGGGAGCGGTGAAGGGGGAGTAGCTGTTTCCCGCGTCCTTCAGGTTCAGGGAGAAGGGCGGGGCGGGGGAGCTGTCGTGGTTCGTTGCCGGGGCGCACGACCCGAGCGGAAGAAGGACGAGAAGCAGTGCCGCCGACAGCCGGAGCACCGTGTTCCAGGTTTTCATCAGGACTCTCCCGTCAGGCCGTACAGGTGATGAACGTGCTGGTGGACGTAGCTGGTGTCGTTTTTCTTGTTGTGTGACTCGTGCCCGACTCCGGACTCGGGGTCGAAGGCCACGAGGGTGAGACCCGGGGTCGTCATGAAAATGGTTGGGGTGGTTTCTTCTTTGCCCGGGGCCGCGAGCTGAGGCAGGGCCTCAGGGGACCTGGCGCCCAGCGCTTCGGGAGGCTCTGCCGTGGTCCCCGGGGCGATGGGGATCGTGGCCGCCTGTGAACCGTCGCCGGGCTGCACGATGATCGCCCCGTTCCTCGACCCGTCGCTGGTGGTCACGGCGATTCCCGCTGTGGCTGCTGCGAGCCCGGGGTAGTGGGATGCCTGAGTGGTGGTGCGGGTGACCGGATCGAACACTGCCCCCACCTTTGGTTTGTTGTATCTGTCGTGAATGTCCGAAATAGGAAGAGGATCGGGTGAATAGTCCGGGTAGGCGGCGAGGGTTCCCGTCGCCCTGGATGCGAAGGAATTGATGCCTGTCGTCTTGCCCAGGGCCACCGGGGATTTCGGTTCCAGACCGGCGAGGGAATCGAGGGTGACGGCCTCCGTCTCGATGCCGCTGGTGATTATTTCGTGGGTTTGTCCATTTTTGTCGGGTTCGCTGTTGTGAACATCGATTGGTTCTGTGAAGTGTGCGACCCACCCGCCTGCAAGGACGGGGGTGGAGTGCCTGCCCCCGACCGCGATGCTCACCACCTCGGACACCTTCGTGGGATTGGTGTCGGGGGCGATGTGCAGAACGCCGTCGAGAGCGTTTTCACTGTATGGCTTCGAGAATCCGTTCTCGGTGTAGCTGAGAATGAAGGAATTGTGTCCCGCCTGACCGGAGTAATCCGTGGACTCGTCGGCGGGGTTGTGGGTCGAACGGTGAGGCCCTTTCATGGTCCAGCGCTGCTGCCCATCGGCCAGATTGTAGGCGGTGTCGCCGTCCAGAAGGGCGGAATCGCTGAGCTGGATTCGCCAGGTCGTATTGGAGGGATGCTCCCCGGTGACCTGCCCGGTGAGGGTGTCGATGACGATGGTCACGGCGTTGTACACCAGGGTCTTGTCTGTACTGTCCTGGCTGTCCCGGTGTTTATCCGCCAGCTCTTTCGCGCTCCCGATCCAGAAGGCGATGTGGCGACCAGTGGGGCTGGTTGTGGCAAGAGACCCTTGGGGACTCTCGTTGCCGAGGAATGGAAGACTAACGTAGGAGGCCCTGTCACGGCGGTAGCTCCACAGAACGGAGCCGTCGGTGGGATTCAAGGCAGTCAATCCCTCGTCGGTGAAGAGCACTGGGCCTGCCGCGCCGGCGGCTATCTCCAGCAGCCCCGGGACCTCCTTCTCCCAAGCGGGTGTGATGCTGATGCGGGTGGGCCGCGCGGGCAGGCTACCCGGGGGCGGGGACGCAGTGACCTGGGAGACTGGATTCGTGAACACATGAACCAGTAGCACCGCCAGCACCAGCGCGAGGACGGGGGACAGGACGCGGGTGAGCCGGCAAACCTTGGTGCCCGGTGGTACGGGGCCGCGTAGCAGGGGACGGAAACGGGCGGGGTCGTCGGAGGCCTCGGGGCGCGGATCCATGCCGTCGCGGATGCCCCGCAGCAGCAGGTCGGATGCCGCGAACAACCCGAGCCCGAGGGAAACCAATGCCATGACCAGCAGCAACCCCAATCGGATCGACGACTGCTCGTAAACCACCCACCAGCGACGACAGTGGAAACCGGATGCCGTGATTGAACCAGCCGTGACGATCACGGCTGGGGTGATTCTCTGCTCTCCCAACCAGATGGCCAATAACCAGAAAATCGGTATCGCGGCGAGTGCCAGGAGGTGAGGCGTGATGGTGGGTAGGAGCAGGGCGATGTCGCCCCAGGACGGGATCGCCAGAAGCGCAGCGATAGCGACGACCCCCAACCCCGCCAGCCTCAGATCACTGAGGCTAGGAACGAAACGCAGTGAGGGAGCTACGGTCGTGATGGCGGCGTCGGATGTCTGGGGCATGTTTCATTGTCGATCACGAACGGGCAGTGTGTGGGCAGTTATTGAGAAAAGGCGCTTCCCCGAAGCTGGTCGTGCCGACACCATATGACCCCTATGTCACCTTGTCGCCCATGTGGATGGGTTCGCTGGCCACTTCGCCCTTGATGTATTGCATGTCATCGGTGCGTGGTTCGGTGCTGTCAGGGGTGGCGGCGACTTCCCAGTTGGATCGGTGTTGGATATCAGGATCAAGGATTTGCTTATGCATTTTGGTGTTCATAGTAATTTGATTGAATTTTGGGGAGCCTTTCAAGTCGGATGAAGCTCCTGTGTTCCGTGGGGCCAGGGTATTCTGTGTGACTGGGCTCGCCACCGTGTTAGCCGCATTAACCGCCGTGACCAGCATCGCGGTGGGTGTCAGAATGCGAATGAACCAAAGAATCCTGCTCCCTAGTAGCGACCGAGTCCGCGCTGGCGCGGTAAGGAGCAAACTTGGCGGGGTCGTCAGGGCTGCCAGGGATGGCTCCCAGACGGTCTCTAACTCCCCGGAGTAGCAGATCTGTGGCGATCAGCAAACCCAGCCCGAGGGACGCCAAGCCCAAAGACAACAGGAAAGCAGAGTAGAACGAAGGCTGCTCGTAGAGCCTCCACCGTCAGCGCGCTAGAAAATCGGGCATGAACCAGGGCTGGTTGCAGAGCCTCTGCCGCCAGAGCGGCAGAGAATCGGGCATGAGACAGGGCCGAGCGTAGGGCCTCCACCACCGGTGCATCAGAAAACCGGTGTTCGTGACCGAATGCAGCATGAATACTAGCGCAATCAAGCGTTGGAAGGTGCTGTACAGGCTACTCCAGAACCAGATGAGTAAACTCAAAAGAATTACTGGAAGCAGTACGTAAGAGAAATGTTCTTCGAGCATATCAAAATTGCCGCCAATGCTGCCCGAGTATATGTGCAATGCAATTGCGGGAAAGAGGGTGAGGATTCCGCTGAGTCGGAGAGCCCTGAGTGCTGAGATGTGCCGCGAAAGGAAAGTGTATCGTCGCAGGGCTTTTGCCGGTTCGGTGGTGTCGGTGTCCTCCGTGGCGGGAGGGCTGACGTCGTCGGTTACCGCGTCGTCTTCTGGAACCGAGCTATCGGACATGGATCATTGCTCCTTCGGCAGCGAGTCCGGTGGGGCCTCCACCCCGGGGGTGAGGTTTGAAAGTGACGGAAGGAAACCATCACTCGAGTTCTGAGAGGCGTGGTGCAGAATCTGGGTCATCTTCTCTTGGCGCAGTGAATCGCGATCGCTCGTCGTGTCGAGCCAGGAAACCGGCGTGGGATAGGTGACCGTTGGTTTTCTCTCCTCGCTCTCCGTGCGTTGCGTGTAGAGAAGAATGCCCGGGCCGCTGGAGAGGATCACGTCGGCCACCAGCAGATTTTCTGCATCCAATGTCGTTCCGGTGTCGACGTGGAACAACTCGTGCTGCAGCGCCTCCAAGGCCTGTGTGTGCTCGGATGCGTTGCTCTGCGAGTTCACGATCGCCGCGGCCGCCTCCGGATCCTTGAAACGATCGACCCAGCCTCCGGGATGAAGGCCACGGACGCCGATCACGGTTCCCAGCTCCTCGCCCGCGGTGTTGATCCTGGTGATGGCATAGGGCCACGAGGCACCGGAACTTTCGCGAGACGGAAGCTCCTGCGACATGAGCAGGGATTCGGGACTGGCTCCGATCAGCCACTGATCGGAGCGGAAGCTGGTGGGCTCGGCCTGCGCGTCACTCAACGAGAAAACATTGATGATCCCGGTGCCGGTGGGATAGTAGTTCTGGGCGGTCTCGACTGCGAGTGAATCATTGGTGAGGGCCTGCCCCAGAACCATGCCGGAGATCTCGACGGTGCGAATCGTGTCCCCGGTTTTGGTGTCCAGGACGGTGATGCCCACGCGCTGGTCGCCAATGTTCTCGGAATCCTCGGGGTTCAGGTACGAATGAGTCCGGAGTGCTAGGTATTTCCCATGGGGGCTGACGACAGCCTCGTGCGTGGAGGCCCACGTCTGTGGTGTGTCAGCGGCCCTTTCCTCTGCCCCGATGCCGGTGCTCATGGTGAGCCTCCAGTTCACGGATCCCGTGCTGGCATCCAAGGAAATAATCTCCTTGTCCTTGGCGTCCGTGATCAGGACGGGTCCGTGTGCCGTGGGAAAAGCGTCATAGTTCCGGACGGGGCTCGTCGCGGATTCCATGTGCCAACCGTCCTCGGTTTGGATCGGTTCTGGGAAAGGGTCGTGACTGGAGCGGTCGGATTTCGTGAAGGTGACGGAGTGAATCTGTCGTGGATGCCTATCGATGCTCCTGGAACATCCTGAAAGCATCACGGTGAGAAGAAGCAAGCCAGTCATCGCACGCGTCAGCCGTTTGTTCGTGCTCATGCAGAACCCCCTGCCACGCCGTACAGGCGGTGGGTGTGGGTATAGTCGCCCTTCCGGCCTCTACTGCTGATTTCACGATCGGGATCGAGAGCCACGAGGGTGATCCCTGGGGCGTTGAGAAAAACGGGGTCCTCACTTGAATTGAGGGGAACAGGCTTTTCGCCTTCCATCGGAAAAGAGGCGGAACCCGGTTCGATGGGAATCGTGAGCCCTGCTGAGCCGTCGCCCGGGCGTATGACGAGCGCCCCCGACTGTTTTCCCTCCCGGATGGTCGCATCGATTCCGGTCGTGGCTCCCGCCAGGCTCGGGTATTGGGATACGGGGGTGACCTTTCGGGTGGCTGGGTCGAAGACGGATTCCGAGGTGCGGATGACTCCCGACCTGCGCGAGACACCGTGGTGGACGTCGGTGATTCTGCCAAGAGCGACCGGTTCCTCTTCGGAATGCCCGTGTCCAAGGAGGGAATCGAGTGAGACCGCGTGGGCTTCCCGTCCTTCATCGGTGTGCAGCGACTCGCCCTTGTCATCCGCCGGGATGGGGTTCTCGTATTGCACCGCCCAGCCGTTCACCAACACCGGACCAAAGTCGCTCAGGGCGATCCCGGATTTTTCGGAAACGCCTCGTTCTTCGTTGTCTGAAGTCAGGGTCACCCGTGCGCTGGCTATCCGGTCCTCGTTCTGGTCGCGTTCGAACTTTGCGATGAAACACCGGTGCCCCGCTGGACCCGAATAGCCCGTGTACCCATACTTCTCTTCTACGAAGGACCAGAGCTTGTGGCCGTCCTGGAGGGAATAGGCAGTTGCTCCATCCAGCACGGCGGAGTCGCTGAGCTGTAGACGCCAGAAGTCGTTGGAGGGATGCTCGCCGGTCACCTGTCCGGTGAGGGTGTCGATGACAACGGTCATGGCATTGATGGACGAATCGTGGTCGGCGTGTGTCGTTGGGTGTCGTTCCCACAGTTCCCTGGGGCCCAGGATCCGTAGCGCCACGTGGCGACCGGTGGGGCTGGCCACCATGTGGGAAACATAATGTATGTCGTCGTGTCCGTGGCTGGAGCGGGCCGTGGGATACGTGGCTCCTGGCCGGCGATAGCTCCACAGAACCGTCCCGTCGCCGGGGTTGAGGGCGGTCACGCCGTCCGTGGTGAGCAGGATCGGCCCAGCCGCCCCCGCCGTGACGTCGATCAGCCCACGGACATCCTGCCTCCACGTCACCTCGCTGCCAATGGTGGTGGGACGCGCGGGCAGGTCGCCTGCCGGGGCCGCGGCGGTCGTGGAGACCGGACCCGTCAGTGCGGGAGCGAGGACAACCGGGGCCACCAGCACCACGACGGCTCCAGCTACGAGGGCGAGGCTGCGCAGACGCCCGCGCCACCGAGATGTGGCATTCGCGTCACGGAGGGGGCGGAAACGTGCGGGATTGGTGGGGTCGCGACGAGAGATGTCGAGCTGATCCCGGAGTGCTCGCAGCAACAGATCGGCGACGACGAACACCCCCAGGCCGAGGGCCAGCAGCGCCAACACCAAGAACAGGGTCACGCTGATGGAGGACTGCGAATGAAACAGCCACCACCGGTACACCTGAAAAGCCGCCAATGGGACCGCGTCGATGACCACGAGGCAGGCGACTGGCACCTTGGAAACCCCTTTCCAGCATCCCAGGAGCCAGAGGAACGGAAGCGGGGCGCCGAACAGCAAGAACTGAATGAAGTGGCTCCGCGGAACGGGGAAACCATCCCACCACGGGCAGGCCAGCAGCAGCGCGACGAGAAAGGCGATCAGCCCGCCGATCCTCAGCGCTCGCAGGACCAGCACCCGGCGGTTCGCGACGATGGGGGTGTCGCCCGTGTCGGCGTCGACGATGTCGTCAGATGTCTGGGACATGCACTTCATTATCGAACAGGGGAAGGTCACCCGTCTGGCTTCCGGGAGATCCCGCGGGCTTTGAGAAGCGGCCTGCGCATGTCGTCGACGTGCGTTCACGTGTTGCCCGGCTGATGGTGGTGTCGACGCGGATTGCTCGTTCGTCGCAGCCCGGCTCAATCGGCTTCAGGGGAGAGGGTGTTGCCTGGCGCAGCCGGGTGGTGTGCACTCACGTCTCCTCCTCTCCCATGTGGACGGTTTTCTGGGAGATCCTCTCGGGTGTGAGAAGCAGTGTGGTCATGTCGTCGGTGCGGGCCTGTGTGCTGTCTGGGGTCGCGCTCAGCCAGGCCGCGGGTGTGCTGGTGGTCTTCCCCTCTCCGATCGTGGTGACCTTCTGCAGAAGCAGTCCCGGACCGTCGGGCAGGTCCACGTGGTCGACGGACATGCCGGTCACGTCGATCACTGCCCCCGTGGTGACGTTGAACAGTTCGCGCGGCAGCGCCAGGACGTCGGACGTGGAGGTCTCCTTCCGGGCGAGGGCTTCGGCCGCGGTCCTCGGATTCGTGAAACGGATGACCCAGCCGCCCGGTTTGACACCGTGAACGCAGGGAACGACGCCCAGGACCTCCCCGCCGGTGCCTGCCCTGGTGAGGGCCATGCATCCCCCGCCGGTTTTCCGGGGCGACAGGAGGACGGAATCCGACGTGGCGCCGACGAGCCACTGATCGGTCGGGAAGGTGGAGGGGAGGAAACCGAGGGCATCGTCGAGGGAGAACACGTTGATGGTCCCGTCCTCGGCCGGTGCGTGCCCCCGGGAGGTCTCGACCACCAGTTTCGTGTCGGTCAGCTCGAAGCCCAGAATGGTGACCCCCGGCAGCTCCGCGGAGCGAACCTCCCTTCCCGTGGTGGTGTCCAGGACGCTGATCTTCATGCGCTGGGCCTCGACGCTGTGATCCACGGATTCGGTGCCGTCGCCTCGGGAGAGTTCATCCGGGTGGAGCACGAAGGCCATGTGTCGCATGTCCGGGCTGTAGTGGACCTCGTCGATCCTCGTGTCTGCCCGGCGGGCCCATCGCACCGACCCGTCTGCGGGATTCAGGGAGACGATCGTCGTCGTCTTGAGGGTGAGTTCCGGCTGCTCGTGGAAGATGTGGGCCCCGGGCCGTACGGAGTCGAGGAGAATGAGCGGGTTGGAGGCCGTCCCCTGGCTGCGGGGCTTGCCCACCACCTTGTCGCCCGGGCTGAGCACCAGGTCGGCGTCGCCGGATCGCGACACCGTCAGGAGATCGGAGACGTCCCCGGCGTCGTTGACACCGGCCCGGGGCTCGAACGGTGAACACGCCCCCACTCCCAGGAGCAGCGCCCACAGCAGCGAGGAGATCACCGTCAGGCGGAGGAGCCGATGCTGGTTCATGACACGCCTTCCGGTAGGCCGTGGAGACGGTACGCGTGTCCGGCTTCGGGGCCACGCTGGCCGTGGCCGGACGATGATCCGTACGCGGAGTTGAGGACGACGACGGTGGCGCCGGGGGCCTGCAGCAACGTCAGGGCTTCGCCGGACTGGCTGGCCGGGTTGGGCTGGCCCGGCAGGAGCGGTTCGTCCCTGGTGAGTTTGCCGGCGATCAGAGTGGGTGAACTGTACGTTGCCCGCTCATCCAGGGGAATGAGTGCGCCGCCGGAACCGTTGCTGGGTTGGAGCGTGAACGCCCACCCCAGGGTGTCGTTGGTGGCGATTCTCGTGAAGTCGACCGTGGCGGTCGCGACCCCGGCATATTGGGAAGCCGGGGTGACGTTCCCGGTGCCGGGGTCGAAGACGGTCTCCGCCCACGGTCCATGGGATGCGACGACCTCGTCGCGGGTTCGTGGGGAGTAGGAGGGGTAGGTGGTGATGGTGTTCGAGATGGTGGAGGCGATGGTGTTGGGACCCGATGTTTCCCCGAGCGCAACGGCGGCCTTATCCTCCCGGCCCGCCAGGGAGTCGAGGGTGACGGCCTGCGCCGTGGCGTCAGAGCTTCCCGTGTACTGCACGGTCCAGCCGTCGATGATCGCGAGACGGTCGGTGAAGGGGTCGACGGCGATGTCCGACACCTTGGTTGTGGCGTCGGGTTCGGAGTCGGAGATGAGAACCACGGTGGCGGTGGCGCGCAGACCGGTGTCGTCGCCGGACGGTGTGGACATCAGGACGAAGGAACTGTGCCCCGCGGCCCCGGAGCGGACGTCGCGGCGTTTGATGTCGCCGCCGGTCAGGCCCCCGGGGTTCGGTAGGGTCCAACGGACTTCGCCGGTGTTCAGGTCGTATGCGGTGGCGCCGTCTAGGAGAGCGGAGTCGGTGAGCTGGAGGGCCCACGCCGAGTGGGAGGCGTGCTGCCCGGTGACCTGACCGGTGCGGGCGTCGAGAACGATCGTCAGAGCGTCGTGGTCGCCTTTCCCCGAAGCCGGTATCCGGCATGCCAGGTGGGTGCGGTCGGGGCTGAGTGCCAGTCGGGAGCCGACGAGATCCTTCCGCGAGAAGGGACCGTTCGGCAACGCGGTGCAGGAGAATCCGGGACGGTGGTAGCTCCACAGGGCGGTGCCGTCCCGTGGATTGAGAGCGGTGATTCCCGTGTCGGTGAGGATCAGCGGTCCGGCGGGTCCGGCGGCCACCTCCTGCAACGTCGGGAGATCCTGCTGCCAGGCGACTGTCGTGCCGATGTGTGCTGGATACTCGGATGGGGCGGTCGAGGACGTGGAGGCGTGGGTCTGCGTGTGGGGCTGCGCCACGGCGTGCAGGGACATGGTTGCGATCACGAACACGATGGCCGGCACCAGGGGGATGGCGCGCTGCCCGATGGGTGCGGGTCGCGAGGTCCACACCGCTGCGGCGGATTGCTCCGGGGCCTCGCCCGCCTCTTCGGGTCGCGGGGATGGGCGGAGCCGAGCCGGGGACGTGGGATCGTCGGAGGCGATGCCGAGCGATTCACCCAGGCATCGCAGCATCACGTGGCTGATGATCATTATCCCCACCGACAGCATGGCCAGTGCCTGGGCCAGCAGAGCCCCGACATTGAACGAGGAATGCTCAAAGGTCCACCACCACAGGAAACCCTGGAGGAGAACCAGGACCACGGCGCACATGCCGAAGAAGGGGACGAGCCCTCGCGGCGTGAATGTGGCAATCATGATCCCGACGAAAAGAAACAGGCCACCACTGAGGACGAGCCATTGAGGACCCCAGGGAAGGAGCGCACCCACCGGCAGCGGATCGTTCCACCACACCATGGCCAGGACGAGAGCCGCCACGAGGGTGGTCAACCCGCTGAGACGCAGCGCCCTGAGAACCATCACCCGCCGGGTTAGGGAGCTCCGGATGGCGTCGTCGACATCTGTTGGCTGGGACATGCGCCTCATTATTGAACGGCAGGTGGGTCACACGGCCGGCTTTCGGGACACGAAGAAACAATCCGGGTATGTCGCCGGCGCGTGTCCGTGTACCGTCCGCCCGATGGGTGGTTTCGACTCGGGCCGCTCCTTCGTCGTGGCCCGGCTGGGCCGGTTTCAAAAAGGGAATGACCTCCTGCTTCATTAACATCAAGGGATGTTGGGTGCTGAGAGAATCAGGGGGATCGTCGCCAGGCTGGACGTGAGGCACGCGTTGACGGGCGACGACGACCGCCCGGTCCGCGACGCCCGGGACGAATGGGTGTGTGACGCGGTCACGCGGTACACGTCCCGAGGCGATGCGGCCGCGGTGCGCCTCGCATGCTCCGTGCTGCGTCACCGGCCACAGCTGTGGGTGGCCGCCCTCGATGTGGCGCAGCGTCAGGGTGGCCCGTTCGTCACGGCGCTGGAGGAGGTGCTGAAGGACGGCACGGATCTGCCCGCCATCACGGTTCTCGCCGCGATCCGGCCGGGGGATCCGGCCCTGCGTGGTGTTGCGGTCGCGGCACTCGCTCGTGTCCTGGGGACATCCCGGGGACTGGCGGATCTGCTCGGTCTGTCCATGTACCTGTCCGAAGCGGGGGATCGTGTGGGCGCCCTGGAAACGGCCCGGGAAGCCGTCAGGATTCACCGTGAACGAGGCCTGATCCCACCCCTGAAGAATCTCGCTGAACGCCTGTGGGAGGCGGGGGACCAGGCGGGCGCTCTGGAAGTGACCCGAGAGATCACGGGACTTCATCATCGGCTCGCTGGAGACGGACGGCTCGCCGGAGAAATCCACGCTGCTTCATCGGCACTCCTGGTTCCGTGGCTGGCCGGTCTGTCCGCCCGGCTGGTGGAGGCGGGGAATTCCTCGGAGGCCGTGGAGGTGCTGCGGGAGGCCGTAGGAATTCACCGGGAAGCCATCGAGGTGTATCGGGAGCTTTCCGCAGAATTCCGCAGGGGCCTCGGACCGCTTCTGGCCATGCCGTTGCGCGCTCTGGCCGCCCAGCTGACGGAGCTGGGGAATTCCCCGGGGGCCTTGGCCGCCGCTCAGGAGGTCGTCGACCTGCAGCGCGGGGTCGTCGAGGAAACCACTGCGCGATGGGACGACATGCCGGCCCGGGTCACCGACGACCCGTCCGACGCGGAAGCCGATCGAGATTCCCGGGACGTCCTCCCCGACAAGGATTCCGGGCACATCGAGCACGGGGAGTTCACACGCATCGAGGGCCTGCTGTACCTGGCCACCGTGTCCTCGGCCGAGCAGGCCCATGCCGTCACCGAGAGCCCCGGGAAGGCCCACGAGATGGTTCGAGAATTCATCGGTGAGGCCAACGTCTCCGCGATCCTCTGTGCCCTGCGTCTCCGCCCGGACCTCGCCGATCACCCCCCCTGCGACACCCCCTGCGGCAGGTTCGCAGCGGCGCTCCACGCCTGCCTCACCGATGCCCCCGGGGAAGCGGAGCGTCACCTTTCCGGGATCGGCGACCGCGTGACGCCGGACGACCTGGACATCCTCCGGCGATGCGTCGAGACCCTCCAGGTTGAGCCCGTGTACGCGGACAGGCTCCGCCCGGTGCGCGAATGGGTGGGGAACCTGGCCCCCGAGGCCGGCTGAGCCGGTTTCTCAGCCGTGGAGAGGCTCGGGGCGGGACGGTTCCTCCCTCACCACCACCTCCGTCGACCGGTTGAGGGCGGCGTCGGTGAGGGCGACGAACGTGGCCTTGGCCTCCTCGATGGTGGCGGTCGGGGCCTTGACTTTCCGGAAGCGGGCGCGGGCCATGAAGATCAGCAGCACCGCGATCCCGATCGACAGCAGTGCCGCCGTCAGGAACCCCAGCGTCAGGCAACCGACGGTGTTGAGGCCGGTGAGGCTCAGCAGCCAGCTCAGGGCCAGCGCCATGACGATTACCAGCATCCACAGCGAATGCAGCAGGAAAGTGACGGCGGCCCCGACGAAAGCCGAGCCGATGCCGGCCTGTTTCGCGGCAGGGATGAGTTCGGCCTTGGCCAGCTCCGTTTCGCGGGCGACGAAATCCATCAGGCCGTCGCGGAGCAACTGGAACGGTGTGGGACGGGCCATCGTATTCCTTTCGCGTCCGATCCGGTTGCGGCGCAGCCGGTATCCCTACCCTACGGCTACCGCAGGGGTGTCGCGACCTGCATGTCGATCTCGATGCCACTTTCCGGCATGGACACCGGTTCGGTCAGTTCGTCGTGATTTACCCAGGCCCGCCACGCCAGCAACTGGAACGGCAGGCGCAGGTTTTCCCCGGGTCTGACGGCGTGTTCGAAAAGGTCCTTGATCTCGTCGGCCAGGCGCTTGCGTTGCAGCTCCGACAGTCGTTTTGACAACGGCTGATTGGCGACGAGCCGTTGAAGATCGTCGAGACTGACGGTCTGCCAGATGCGGAAGGCGCGGTGCTCCACCTCCGGGAAGTACTTCGAATCGTCCACGGCTGCCAGGGACGTGTGACCGTAGTCGCCGCGCATCGCCATCGGGTCGTAGTGACGCATCAGCGCGGTGAGGCGCCGCACCCACGGCACCGAGTCGTCGCGGATGATGTAGGAGGCCGAGAAACAACCGCCGGGACGCAGCACCCGGGCGATCTCTGACAGCGCCTGCCCGGGATCGAAAAGATGGAACGACTGGTGGGCGAACACCACGTCGAACTGGCAGGGATCGATCGGAATGGCCTCGGGGCGCGCCCAGAAGGGGATGATGCCCTGGAGGGCGAGCAGGCGACGCATGTCGCGGTCGGTGTCGGCCATCGCAAAAACGGTGTGGCCTGCCTCCTCGAGGCGCTGGGGCAACAGGCTGCCCCCAAAGGTCAACCCCCGCACCCCCGGCCAGACGGCAAGCCAGGTCAGTGCTTCAGGAGGCAGGGGATCGGTGGTGGTCATCTCTTCTCGGGTTGTTCTTCAGGTACATCAAACAGGTTATCCACACCCTCGAGCGGAAACGGAGAATCAACCCCATCGGTTCCCACAGTGAAAACGTGAACACATCGGAGATTACCGGTCCATTGCTCGCGACGCGGGAAGCCGCGCTCGCGGATTCCGTGCTCGCCACCACGCTGGCCCTCGGGATCGATCTGGAGGTTGTCACGGATCGGGAAGAGCTCAGACGCCGCTGGCGCACCGCCACACTGCGCCTGGTGGGCGCGGACATGGCGTCGCGGGCCGCGGCCCTCGGGGTCGTGCCCGGGGTGTGGGTGGTGGGTTTCGACTCCGAGGAGTTGCTGCCGGCCTCCGCGGAGCTGGGCGCGCCCGCGTTGCTGCTGCCTGAGGAGTCGCAGCGCCTGGCGGAAATCCTCTCCGACGAACTGCCGGGCCGGGACGCGGCGCAGACGCTGGCGTTGACAGGGGCCTCCGGTGGGTTGGGGGTCAGCTCCCTCGCGGTGGCGTTAGCGACACGAGCCGCAGAGACGGGGCTGCGCTCGGTGGTGGTGGAGCTGGCGAGCTGCGGCGGCGGCCTGGATCTGCTGTTCGGGGCCGAAACCCAGGAAGGCATGACCTGGGAGGAGCTGCGGCACGCCGTCGGTGAGATCGGCGACCTCACCCCACATCTGGTCCCGGCGGAACGGGTCTCGGTGCTGGCGCTGGGCAGACCCCACGGCGATTCCCCCGACGAGGCGGCGTTGTCGGCGGTGCTCAGGTCGCTGGAACGCAGCCACGACCTGGTGGTCGTGGACGCGGGCGACGGCGCGCGCCTGGCGGAGCTGGGACGTCGCGTCGTCCCGTTGCTGATGGTCGGCGCGGACGTGCGGTCGGTGGCCGCGGCCCGGATGCGGGCCCGCCGGATCGACCTGACCGGTGCGTTGCTGGTGGTGCGGGTCGGGAAGGGTCGCGGGCTACCACCCGAAGCGGTCTCCGATGCGCTGGGTCTGCCGCTGGCCGGGGTGGTGCGCGACGACCCCAAAGTGCCGCGGCTCGCGGCCCAGGGAGCCAGCGTCGGATCGCGGCCCGCGGCCCGGCTGCGCCGGGACTCGGCGCGGCTGCTGCAGGAGGTGCGTCTGTGATGCTGGAGGAGCTGCAGGCCAGGCTGGGCAGGCTCGGTCGCCCCCACACGGCTGCGGACGTCGCCACCGCGATGCGCGGCATGGGGCTAGTGGTCACCGACACGGCCCTGAGGCAAGCCATGGACCAGCTGCGCCGCAACTCCGTCGGGGCCGGGCCGCTGGAGGAGCTACTGCGGGAACCGGGAGTCTCGGACGTGCTCGTCAACGGCCCGGACGCGGTGTTCGTGGACCGCGGCGCCGGACTGGAGGCCGCAGACGTACGCTTCATCCACGACGAGGCGGTCCGCAGGCTCGCGATCCGGCTGGCAGCCACCGCGGGCAGACGCCTGGACGACGCCCAGCCATTCGTCGACGGTCGGCTGCCGGGCGGGGTGCGGTTGCACGCGGTGCTGGCTCCGCTGGCCAGCCCGGGGACGTGCATCTCGCTGCGGGTCCCGGCGTCGCGGAGCCTGACCCTGGAGGAGCTACACACCGCCGGGTCGCTCACCGACGAATCCCTGGAGCTGTGCCGGAGGGTGATCGCCCGGAAGGTGCCGTTCCTGATCTCCGGTGGCACCGGGACCGGCAAGCCCACCCTGCTGGCGGCGCTGCTGGCCGAGGTGCCGGCAACGGAACGGATCGTCGTGGTGGAGGACGCCCGGGAACTGACCCCCCGACACCCGCACTGTGTGCGCATGGAGGGCAGACCCCCCAACAACGAGGGCAAAGGAGCGATCACGCTCACCACCCTGGTGCGGCAGGCCCTCAGGATGCGCCCCGACCGGGTGGTGCTGGGGGAGGTCCGCGGCGCGGAACTCACCGACCTGCTCTCGGCGCTCAACACCGGACACGAGGGCGGTTGCGGCACCGTCCACGCCAACTCCGTCGCCGACGTTCCCGCCCGGCTGGAAGCCCGCGCCGCGCTCGGCGGACTGGGTCGTGAGGCCTGTCACGCGCAACTCGCCGCGGCCCTACGACTGGTGCTGCATTTGCGTCGCGGCCCCGACGGGAAACGCTGGCTGGCGGAGGTGGGGGCGTTCAGGCGGGGCGCGGATGGGCTGGTCGGGATCGTGCCCGCCATGACCATCGCCGACGGGGCCACCACCTGGGGGCCGGGAGCGGACCTCGTGCGCGACTGGCTGGAGTGGTCGCGATGCTGATCTGCGTGCTGTTTTTTGCCCTCGCTGCTGCGCTGCTCGTCGGAAAGGAGCAGAATTTAGAGAGGCTGGAAACACCGGCTCGTCGCGGACCGGGACGTGACAGCGCAGCTGCTGTGAGGAAGACGTCCCGGCCCGTGGTGATCGTCCTCGCAGCCGGTCTGGTGGCGGTGGCCGTGGTGTTCGGAATCAAGGCAGCGGGCTGGGGTCTCGTCGCCGCCATCGCCGTCGGCACCGCCGCGTGGATGCTGCGGCGTTCCACCGCAGAACGCATCCGACGCAACCGGGCCGACGAAACCACCCGGGTGACGGTGGGCCTGGCCATGCTGCTGCGCGCCGGACAGATTCCCACGGCGGCACTCGCCGAGGCCGCCACGGACTGCGAGGCCCTGGCCCCCGTCTCAGCCGTCGCCACCCTGGGCGGGGACGTCCCCGCCGCGCTGCAGGAGGTGGCACAAACCCCGGGACGTGAGGGTCTAGCGCGGGTCGCCGGGGCGTGGCGGGTGGCGGAACGCACCGGCGCGCCCGTCGCCTCCGTGCTGCTGCAGGTCGCGGAGGGGCTGCGGGCCGAACGAGAACTCGCGGGAGTGGTCGAGGCCGAACTGGCGATGGCGCGCGGCAGCGCCCGGATCATGGCCTTCCTGCCGTTCGGGGCCCTGCTGCTCGGTTCCTTCGTCGGGGCCAATCCCCTCGGTTTCCTGCTGGAAAATCCGCTCGGGCCGGTGCTGGCGCTCGCCGGGGTGGGGTTGGCAGCCGCCGGGGTGGTGTGGACCGAGAAACTGGCGGCACAGCAATGAGTACCGCGATTCTGGTCGGTTTCCTCGTCGCCGCAGCCGTCCTGGCATGGTGGGCCCCACCGCCCCTGAGCAGGTTGGACCCCCAGCCCTCTCCGCTGCCCGGCTGGGTGGGGAAGGCGTGGGGGTGGGTGGTGACATGGCGGAGTGGTCGCAGGAAGACCGACCGAGCCGTGGTGCGGGAACTCCCCGAAACCCTGGAGCTGCTGGCCGTCTGCCTGGAGGCCGGAGCCCCCATGACCAACGCCATCGCCACGGTCGCCGAGGTCAGCCCATCCGCCACAGCCGCGATCCTGCACGGGATCGATGCGCAGTTGCAGGTCGGCAGGGACCCGCAGGACGCCTGGGGCAGCCTCGCCGATCACCCCGACTGGGGACCGCCAGCCCGCGACGCCGCCCGCTCGGCCCGCTCCGGCACCAGCCTGGTGGAATGCCTCCGCGTCCACGCTGACGAGGCGCGCCGTCGTCGTCGCGAACAGGAAACCAAACGGGCCAGGTCGGTGGGGGTGAAATCGGTGCAGCCGCTCGCGTTGTGTTTCCTGCCCGCCTTCGTGCTCGTCGGGGTGGTACCGCTGGTGGCGTCGCTGCTCGGCACCTTCACGGGTCGCTGAACCCGAAGGTCCGAAACCGGCCGGAATGCCCCCGAAGTGGGTCGCGCCGGCCTCACGAGCGTGATGCCTCAGGACATGGGTGATGGTTGGAACTTCTTGCGGCCGTGCGACACATGGACGGACGCCGTTGTCAGCTTCAGGTCAGGCATCACGAAGGCTTACAGGCGATTTAGTGTAACCAACCGAGACGTAACGCAGTAGTACGTCCTTCGTAACATCTTTATGAACCATGAGGCTTATTCATAGCCGTCCTCAAGCATTGTCTGGCTAGGGGTGTCTCTGGCCGAGGTGTTGCCCGTGAATAAGCTTCCATGTCGTTGTTATGGGTAATATGGTATCTAATGCTTCGGTAGGAACGGCGGGGATGCGTTACGACCAGTGCTGCAGTAGATATCATTCAACACCGCTTGCAAGAAAATAGAATTGCCCAACGGGAGTTCTGTCAGAATAAAAGCGATCAAAGATGGCGGCTTCATAGGCTGAAAGCTGGAGGCTGAAGGCTGAAGGTGATCAGACTGGGCTTCAATTTCTCGCTCGGGTGGTGCGTGCCGAAGAAAGCCTATTGGGAATTGAGGAAAATCGGGCGGAGGTCTGGAGTATAATCCAAGTTTTTTACTGCCATCCACAAAAGTTTATGGCTCTGCTATTGATATGAGATGTCTGAACGTTCATCCATGTCTTCTCTGATTTTCGTAACGCGACGTCATTGACAGTGCTGGCCTCGTGATGTCAACGAAGCCTGACTGCTTGAATGAGGGGAACGGTAATCCATGCGAGGGCCGCTGTGAGTGCGAGGCTCGTGATCAGGAGAGACGCGGCGTCACCGATGGTGAGTCCGCCGGATTCGGCGATTGCGATGGAACCGAGATTGAGAGCGCGAGTGTTGATGGCTTGCGGGAGGATATATCCGATGGGCTTCAGTGTGGTAGAAGTGACGGCCGCTACCCCGGCCACGCACCCCAGCAGGCACAAGGCTACTGGCGCGGCGAAGGATTTCAGTAGCATTGAAAGCAGAGATTGCACGGTGATCAATGGCAGAGCGGCTACCAGTGCGATGAATCCAACGACTGCAAACCCCCAAGGGAAAGGTCCTTCTAGGTGAAGGACGAAGATTCCCGAGAAGGCGGTTCCTGTGACGAGGACGGCTTGCATGAGTGTCACTGGGATAAAAACCGCACCAACCTTGGCGGCCGCGAGTCGGAAAGGTTTTGCGGTTGCCGTTAACAACAAATTCCAGTTGGTGCCGCGATGCTCCATGCGCCAGGCCGTCGCCGCAAGCAGGCTGATGCCCATTGAATAAAATAGTAGGCCATAGAACAGGACGACCTGGGATGTGAATGAGGCCCATCCTGAGTCGAGTGCGTTGCTATTGCCTGCGAAGTTGATCGTGCCAGTGGTGACTGCGAGGATCGGGAGGACGAATGCGATGATCCAGGTGCTGGAGCGTTTGAGCTTGGTAAGTTCTGCCCTGAACATTGAGCTTTACCTTTCGACGTGATCCAAATGCCGAGTGACCAAGATGAAGACGAGCGCGACTATGACAAGGAATCCGGCGACCCAGCCGTAGGCGACGGTAACATAAGAGACATTGCCATTATGTTGGCCAACATGAGAGATCACGGCGTAGTAGCCCCATGGGATTACCTTGGTGATGTCGGCGGGTATGAGTAGAGAGAACACGGCCAAGAACGCCCCGAGCATTCCAACGCCGACACTGACGAGTTGGTTTTCCATCCGAGCGGCAAGCCAAATGTGTAAGGCACAGAAGGCGACGTCCACAAGGTAAAGCAGCAGAGTGTAGCCTGCCCATTGCGCAACCTCCAACGGTACCTGGATGCCTGCTAGCCGGCCGATGCCAATCACTAGAAGCGTCTCTACGAGGACGGCGGGTAGGAGCAAGATTGCAAGGGCAGCGAGCTTGGCGCGGCACAATGTTCCCGGGGTGTGTCCTGCTGTTGCGGCTAGTGTCCAGCCGACGCCGGAGTGCTCAATGTCTGTTTGACGGCTGGCCAAGACGGCGACAAGAATCGGCGAGGTCATTGCAGCCATCATCGTGTAACTCAGTAATAGGCTGGCCCACGGATGTGCTGCTGGGTTATCGAACATCTCGTGCGTTCTACCGGAGAACAGTGAAACTGAGCTAAGAGCTGCAACAGCGGCGATCAGTCCGATGAGTAGTGGTAATGTGTGTAGACGTCGCATCTTGCGGAATTCCAGCCAGATGTTGTTTCTCATACGAGACCGCCTCGGCCGGTGAGATCCATGAAAACGTCCTCAAGGCTCTGCTGCACACGCCGCACCTCGTGGATTGGGATGTCAGCAGCAGCAAGTATTTTTACCATTGCGGCGGTTTGTTCCTTGTCCAGTCCGCTGACGATAATGCCCTCAGGGGTAATGGTCGCGCAATCGACGAGCCGGCGAGCATCTCCAGGACGGGAAGTTTTGATGATCAGATCAGGCACGGAGTGTTCAAATAATTGCTCGCGTGTGCCCTGGAAGATCATCTTCCCCGATGAAAGAATACCTAAGATGGTTGCCATTTTGTCGATTTCGTCGAGTAGGTGGCTGGAAACCATCACTGTGATGCCCTTGTTTGCAAGATCCATAAGGAGGGTGCGTATTTCTTCGATACCGGCTGGGTCGAGGCCGTTTGTAGGCTCGTCGAGCACTAGTAGTGCGGGATTGCGTGCGAGGGCCATGGCGATGCCGAGGCGCTGCTTCATTCCCAGTGAATAGTTCCGCACCAGCTTGTCTTTGTGCTCTATGAGGCGCACGGTTTTCAGAGCTTCCTCGATTTGTGGAACAGCGAGACCGAGCATGTCGCGGACGATCTGCATGTTCTCCCAGCCGGTTAGATGTCCATAGCCTGGGGGTGCTTCGATCATCGAACCGATTAATGGCAGTAGCTCACCACGTGAGGCAGGTGTGAGACGTTTCCCGAAGATCTCGATCTCACCGGCTGTCGGCTGGGTCAGACCCAGCAGCATCTTCATCGTCGTCGACTTTCCCGAACCGTTTGGGCCGAGAAATCCGTAAACGACGCCTTGTGGGATCCTCAGATCGAGACTGTCGACAGCTGTGTGACCCTTGAACTGTTTCGTCAGACCTCGAGTTTCAATGACGGTATTCATGATGCGCTCGACTTGGTGTGCAGCATGCTTCCAAGTTTCCCGGTGTCGGGCCTGTTACGCATCGTGCCGCAGGGGGAAATTTTTTGCCCGACACCTCATACCATTGTGGGAGACCTACGACTGGGGGCCCTGTGCTTCGTCGATGATGCCTTCATCTCTCGCTGCAAGCGTGATCAGTGGGTCAGCCAGTCCCTGTCTATGAGCCCAGATGACAAGGTGCACCCTGTCACGGACGCCGAGTTTGGAGAGGATATGCCCTACGTGTGTTTTGACGGTGACGTCCGCGATGGACAACTGTTGGGCGATCTCTGGGTTGGAGTGCCCGGTGACCACGAGGTCGAACACGTTTCGCTCGCGCTCGGTGAGTGTTGTCAATGCTCTGGCGCTCGCAGTCGCTTTCGGCTCCTCTGTTGTGAGTCGGGCCAGCAGGCGTTTCCCTGTGCTCGCCGCGGTGGTGAATGTCCCGTGATGGGCCGCGCGGATCGCATCGACGAGCTCGCCCGCAGTGCTGTCTTTGAGGATGAACCCGATGGCACCGGCTTTGAGCATCCTGATGGCGTAGGCGTCGGTGTCATATGTGGTCAACCCGAGGATCCGTGTGGTCGGGTTGATCTGCTCGTTGACGATCGTCCGGGTCGCTTCGATGCCATCGAGGAGCGGCATCCTGATGTCCATCAAGACCACATCGGGCTTAAGCACACGCACGCGATCGATTGCTTCCTTGCCGTTACGAGCTGTTCCCACGGCATGCATGTCTGGTTGAGCATTGACGATGCGAGTGAACCCGTCAAGGACGAGCGATTGGTCGTCGACGACGAGCACACCGAGGTCCCGCTTACTATCGTTCATCGCGCCGTCACCGTAGTACCTGCCGCAGTCAATGGCCATATCGCGACAAGGGT
>JABCNW020000085.1 GCA_013333945.2 Propionibacterium sp. | reverse complement strand
CCGACATCACCGACATCCGCGACCGCATCATCTGCCGCCTGACGGGATGTCCCATGCCCGGAATCCCGGAATCCGAAGACCCCTTCGTGTTGGTTTCCCACGCCCTGGCGCCCTCCGACACCGCTTCCCTGGATCGGGAGCGTTGCCTGGGCATCGTCACCGTGGAAGGTGGCCCCACCGCTCACACCTCAGTCCTGGCGCGCAGCATGGGTATCCCCGCCGTCGTGGGTTTCGGCGATGCCCTCTCGATTCCCGACGGGGCCGAGGTGCTGGTGGACGGCACCTCGGGCGAGGTGATCGTCTCCCCGGACGAAACCCAGCGCGCCGGCGCATGCACCGCTCCCAGCCCCCTGGAGCCGTTGAGCGCCCCCGGCGCGACCCGGGACGGCGTTCCCGTACCGTTGCTGGCCAACGTGGGTTCCGTCGCCGAGGCCCGTGCCGCGGTGAAGGCAGGAGCGGAAGGGATCGGGCTTTTCCGCACCGAGATCTGCTTCCTCGACGCCGCTGTGGAACCGGATCTTGAACAGCAGTTCACCACCTATCGCGACGCCCTGGCACAGTTCTCGGGACGTCGCGCGGTGGTGCGCACCCTGGACGCGGGCAGCGACAAACCGATGCCTTTTCTCACCATTCCCGGCGAGGAGAACCCCGCGCTGGGGGTGCGCGGCTACCGCACCACGCTCCGTTCCCCTGGGGTGCTCACCCGACAACTCGAGGCCATCGCCCGGGCCGCGCGGGTGAGCGAAACCGAGGTCTGGGTGATGGCGCCGATGATCTCCACCCCGACCGAGGCCGCGGAATTCGCAGACCTGGCCCACGCCGCCGGGTTGGAGCGGGGCGGGGTGATGGTGGAGATTCCTTCAGCCGCACTCCAGGCGGAGGAGATCCTCACCACTGTGGACTTCGTCAGCATCGGAACCAACGACCTCGCCCAGTACACGATGGCCACCGACCGCCAGGCAACGGGCCTGGGTGATCTCCAGGACCTGTGGCAGCCCGCCGTGCTGAGGCTGCGGCACATGGTTGGCGACGCGGGAAGGCGCGCAGGCAAACCGGTCGGCGTCTGCGGGGAGGCCGCAGCCGACCCCGCGCTGGCAGCTGTGCTGGTCGGGCTCGGGGTGACGTCGCTGTCCATGGCCCTGCGCGCGCTGGAGCCGGTGCGCCGCGCACTGGCCCGGGTCACCATCGAGGACTGCCGACGGGCAGCCGAAGCGGCACTCATGTCCAGCGATCCCGCAGCGGCCAGCACAGAAGTGTCCCGTCTCCTCGCAATGAGGTGACACATTCGGGGTTGACGACGGGTCCTCCACCCATGTCATACTATTTGCAATCGCAAACACTCCGGACTGAAGGAAACACCATGAGCCGCCGCCTCTCCACCATCGTGGTCACCTCCCTTGCTGCCCTCAGCCTCAGTCTGAGCGCCTGCTCAAGCACCATCCCCGCCAACCCTTCACCCGCCGACACCGTCGCCCCAGGACTGACGCAGTCAACTGGGGACGCACCGGGAGGCAATTCCGATCTCGCCTCCAAGCTCCTGGTCGGCCAGGTAGCGGGTGCCACCCTCGCCCAGGTGCAGGTTCACGAGGACGCCACCAGCCCGTTCCCGGATCTGGAGAACCCCTACTACGACAGCGATGTGGACCACAAGATCGAGCCCGCCGGCTGCGAGGCCACCGGCATCGAGCAGCTCCTCGTGGGATCCAAAGGGAAGACCGAGAACGAAGGTGTCCGGGTCGCGCTGGGCACCGGCACTTCCTCCCCCCGGAAGCACAAGGAATATGCGAACAAGTGCGCCGAGATCACCAACCACCTCACCGAAACCCCCACCCAGGACAGCATCCAGACGCAGGAGATTCCCGCCATTGACGGCGTCATCGATGTCGTCGCGACGAAAACCCAGCACGGCTTCGTCGGCACGGAGGGGGACGCAGGCTTCTCCACCTACCTGATCACCGGAAATGTCGGCAACATCAACGTCACAGTCCAGACACACCCATCCCAAACAGACACCTCCGCGGGCAAGGAAGCATCCCTCGACACAGCCGTGAAGATCTTCGAAGCCCAGGTCAAGAAGCTCACTGGCTCCTCCGGCTCAACCGACTCCACCGCGGGTTCCACCACTCCTGCCCCCCAGACGCCGCCTGCATCCTCGCAGGAGAGCAGCGCACCCTCCCAGAACTCCTCGAACCAGGATCTGTCCTCGAAACTCATCAACGGTTCCGTGTCCGGTTTCTCCTTGGCACCGATGGAATCCCCCAGCCCGCTCGCGGCAATCTCCAATTCCTTCTACGAGGCCATGGAGCACAACCTCAACCCCGATGGATGCGACCAGACCGGCCTCGACAACCTGACCGCGGGAACCGAAGGCTCCCACGGCCCCGTACACGCCAGGGTCGCACTGGGGACTGACACCTCCTCTCCCCAGAAGCACAAGCAGTACGCGCAGAAGTGCTCCACGATCACAGGAACCGTCAACGGGGAAGCCATCTTTGAGTCTGTCACGCTGGAGGAAGCCCCCGTGGTTAACGGCGCCACCAACATTGTGGCGACCTCGATGAGCGGCAGCACCCCCAACACCGACGAGGTCGGCCCCAAGTCCTACCTGATCACCGGAAACGTCGGCAACATCAACGTCGTGGTCCACCTGTTCCCGATCGAGGACGGCCAGGATGCCTCCTTCACGGACGCCGCGGCGCTCTTCAAGGCCCAGGTCGAGAAGCTCAACAGCTGAGAGCTGACCACGGCCCCAACCCCGAGGACGACCTGCGGACGCGCACGCTTCCGCAGGTCGTCCTCTGCATCTCCCGGGACCGGATGACCCGCCGGAATGCGATGATGCCCACACCTTTCCCTTTGCAAGGAGGACCCAATGCTCCGTCGCATGTACGCTGTCACAATCGCCGTGCTGATGGCCCTGGCTCTGGGATCCTGCGCGGGGGCGTCATCCACTGACCAGCAGACAACACCTCCCCACCAGGACCCCAACGCCACACACACCACCGGAAGCCCCGGGGCGGCCGCATCCCCGAGCTCCACCGACGTGTCCCCGTCGTCAAGCTCCGCCCTGTCCGCGAAGCTCCTGACCGGCCCAGTCGCCGGTGTCACTCTCCAAGAAATCGACCGAATCGAGCTTCCACACGACATAGGAAGCGTCTTCGGTCACTGCGGGGACTGCGAGATTGATCCCCCTGAGTGCCTCACGACCGGCCTCAGTTCTCCCGATGCAGCCTCCCAGACAGCCGGTGACGCCGTGGCCACCACCGTCATGCTGGGCTCCGCCACCTCCTCCCCCGAGAAACACAGGGAATACGCACAACACTGTCCTTCCGCCAGCGGAACCGCCAGTTCGGCGCCCTTCACCATGAATGTAAAGCTGCTGCCGGAGCCTGACATTGCAGGCGTCAGCGACATCGTCGTGACGGCGAGCATCTGGCACGACGACGAGACAGCACCCGCGAACGAACCATGGCTGATCGTCGTCAGCGGCAATGTCGGTGACATCAACGTCGTGGTTCGTACTCGTTCGGCATCAGATGACCAGGGCTCCCCGTCCGCCGACGTCGCAACGGAGATCTTCAAGGCCCAGGTCGAGAAACTCAACAGCTGACCCCATGGCCCTGCCCTGTCCCGGCGCGACCCGCCCGGGGCAGGCCGTGGAGGCATCATGGCCCATCGACGTGACAGGATGGTCGCACATGCAAATGCCCCAAGGAGTCCCCATGCCCCGTCTCCTCCCCGCGATCGCAGCAACCTCCGCAGCAACCATCCTCGTCGGTCTGAGTGCCTGCTCGAGTACCGCGCCTGCCGGCCCCGCCTCCAGCGCCCAGCAGTCGACGCCCCAGGAACCGAAGACGTCCGCTCCGGCCACGGCACCCGCGGATCCCACGGCTTCCCCCGAGTCTTCCTCGCACGGGGACGGGTCGTTTCCGGCCTCAAAGATCCTGACCGGGTCCGTGGCCGGTTTCACCCTCGAGAAGGTGGAGGAGACCAACTCCGAGCCGCTCACGCAACTGTCACATCCCTACTACTTCGAAGAGCATCAGCTCGACCCAGCCGCATGTGATGCGACCGGTATCGAGAACCTCGTCGTGGGCTCCCATGCGCAGACCGAACACGAGATCGTCACGGTCGCACTAGGCAGCGACGTCATGTCCCCCGAGAGGCACCAGACGTACGCGAAGAAATGCGCCGAGGTCAATGGCACCATCGACGGTTATCCCGCGCTGTTGACCATCGAGAAACAGAAGATCCCCCACATCGAGGGCACCAGCGACGTCGTCGCCACGATGACCCACCACGGCATCCCGAATTCGGAAGGGGACGCCGGTTACAAGTCCTACGTGATCACCGGCAACGTCGGCAACACCAACATCGTGGCCTACACGACCACCACATTCGACGGCAACGATGCGGGCGTGGAGGCCTCCTTCGACACCGTCGTGGCGATTTTCAAGGCCCAGGTGGACAAACTCAGGAGTTAACCCTGGAACAATGACACACTGACCCACTTGTCACACCCATCGGAGGACTGTTTATGTTCCGTCGTTTCCCACACATCGCAGTCGCCTCACTGGCCGCCCTCACCATCGGCTTGAGTGCATGCTCCAACACCACACCCACAGCATCCCCGTCCGCGAGTCAGCAGACGACCTCGCAGACATCCCCGGCGGCGACGAATCCCGAAAGCACTGCCGATACCGCACAGAAAACAGCCGATCCCGATCTGGCCTCCAAGATCCTGACTGGTGAGGTCGCGGGGGTGACTCTCAAGGAGATGTCCGAGATCCCGGACCTGGACAGCATTGCCAGGGGTGCCGATGCCCAAATCGAACCCGCCGAGTGCTTCAGCACGAGTATCACGCAACTCGTGGCGGGCGCCGCGGGGGTCACCCAGACCGGGGGCGCGTCGCTCCTGCTGAGCTCCGATTCCGCGGCCCCCGGCAAGTACAAAGAATACGCGCAGAAGTGCTCCTCGATCAGTGGAACCGCGGCCGGAAACCCCTTCAAGCAGAGCATCGAGAAGCAGCAGGCGCCCGCCGTCGAGGGCGTGAACGACCTCGTCGCAGTGATAGTCACCTCCGATTCCACCTTCGGCGGCAAACCGGTGAAAACCAAGGGCTACCTGCTGATCGGCAGCATCAATGGCAACACCATCATTGCCCAGTCGCTGAACCTCAACGACAAAGAACCCCCCTCGGAAATCATTACAGAAATTTTCAAGGCCCAGGTCGAGAAACTCAAGGGCTGATTCCTCCTCTTCCCGGCCCCGGGCGCGAGCCGCCCGGGGCTGTCTCATGCCAAGGACACGGGTTTCCGGGGCGTACACTGTCCCGCGGCCCTGCCACCAACCCTTCGAGGAGCCCGCATGCCCATCCATCATGACCTGCGCAACGTGGCGATCGTCGCCCACGTCGATCACGGGAAGACGACGCTCGTCGACGCCATGCTGTGGCAGTCGGGCGCCTTCCGGGAGGGCGCCGACGTCAACAAACGGGTCATGGATTCCATGGACCTGGAACGCGAGAAGGGCATCACGATCCTGGCGAAGAACACCGCCGTGCGACACCGGATGCCCGACGGTCGGGATGTGACCATCAACATCATCGACACTCCCGGCCACGCTGACTTCGGCGGCGAGGTTGAACGGGGCCTGGAGATGGTCGACGGCGTGGTGCTGCTGGTCGACGCCTCCGAGGGCCCGCTGCCGCAGACCCGGTTCGTGCTGCGCAAGGCCCTGGCGAAGAAGCTGCCGCTGATCGTCGTGGTCAACAAGGTGGATCGTTCCGACGCCCGGATCTCCGCGGTGGTGGACGAGACCTACGACCTGTTCATGGACCTGCTCGACGACGACGCCTCCGACGCGCTGGATTTCCCGATCGTCTACGCATCCGCGAAAGCGGGGCGCGCATCCCTGAACCAGCCCGCCGACTCCGAGATGCCGGACTCACCGAACCTGGAACCGCTGTTCGAGACGATCCTGGAACACGTACCCGCCCCCTCCTACGAGGAGGGCGCCACCCTCCAGGCGCACGTGACGAACCTGGATGCTTCCCCCTACCTGGGCAGGCTGGCGCTGTGCCGAGTGGTGGCGGGTGAGCTGAAACGCGGCCAGCAGGTGGCGTGGTGCCGCCACGACGGCAGCGTCCAGAACGTGAAACTCACCGAGCTGCTGGTCACCGAGGCCCTGGAGCGCGTCCCGGCCGAGTCCGCGGGCCCCGGCGACATCGTCGCCATCGCCGGCATCCCGGAGATCACTATCGGAGAGACCCTCTCCGATCCTGATGACCCGAAACCGCTGCCGCTGATCCACGTCGACGAACCGTCGATTTCCATGACTATCGGCATCAACACTTCCCCGCTGGCGGGCAAGTCGGGCAAGCACCTGACCGCGCGGCTGGTGAAGGCCCGGCTGGAGCAGGAGCTGATCGGCAACGTCTCGATCCGGGTGAAACCGACCGACCGTCCCGACACTTGGGAGGTGCAGGGCCGCGGTGAGCTGCAGCTGGCGGTGCTGGTGGAGATGATGCGGCGCGAGGGTTTCGAACTGACCGTCGGCAAACCGCAGGTGGTGACGAAGGTCATCGACGGGAAGGTGCACGAACCGATCGAACGCCTCACCGTGGATGCCCCCGAGGAGTTCGTAGGCGTGACCACCCAGCTGATGGGGTTGCGTCGCGGCCGCATGGAGCAGATGGTCAACCACGGCACCGGCTGGGTGCGCATGGAGTTCCTGGTGCCGGCGCGCGGCCTGATCGGGTTCCGCACCGAGTTCCTGACCGAGACCCGCGGGACCGGGATCATGAACCACGTCGCGGAGGGCTACGAACCGTGGGCCGGGGACTTCCGCACCCGCCCGACGAGTTCCCTAGTGGCCGACCGCACCGGCGTGGTCACCTCCTACGCGCTGTTCAACCTACAGGAGCGGGGCACTTTGTTCGTCGGCCCGGGGGCCGAGGTATACGAAGGCATGATCGTCGGCGAGAATCCTCGCCCCGACGACATGGACGTCAACCCCACCAAGGAGAAGAAACTCACCAACGTGCGTTCCTCCACCGGCGAGGGACTGGAGCGCCTCATCCCGCCGCGCCTGATGTCGATGGAACAGCAACTCGAATTCTGCGCCGCCGACGAATGCCTGGAGGTCACCCCTGCGGTGGTGAGGATCCGCAAGGTGGTACTGGGCCAGAAGGACCGAGCCCGCCTGAAACGCAGCTGACGCGTCTCTTCTCGAAGCCGATTGAACCGAACCGAGCCGAGCTCAGTCCCGGGGTTTCAGCAGGCCGACCACGGAGGCCACGACCTTGAGCCTGGTCTCAACGTTGGCCCCAGCCGGGGCCTTGACCCTCGCCCCCAGGTAGGCAACCCGGTCGCCGGCGCTGGAGACGCAGTCGGTCACACGCTGCGGGGTCATCAGCGAGGTCGGCTCGTCGATGGACAGGGGAAGGTGAAGATCCGTCCACGCCCTTCCCCAGCGCGTGTCGATGGCCGCGACACCGGAGAACACCAGGCCGCGCAGCCGTCCGGCCTCGGCGAGGATCTCGACGTGTTGGCGGGGGCGGTCAGGATTCTGCCATTCGAGGGCGGAGCTGCCCCAGCTGATCGCGAATCCACAGTCATCGGCGACAGCAAGTTCGGTGATGAGACTGAGGAATCTCTTGTCTCCGGGAAAGATCGGCGAGTAGGCGTCGCAGTGCTCGATCACAATCTCTGCCCGGAACCTGTCGTCGGCCTCCAGGTCGGCGAGGGAACGCTGGAAGGCGTCAGCAGATGCCCTCATCCCCGGGGCCGAATGGACGTGAACGAACGAGACGGTTTCCTCCCCGGTCAGTTGGTTCAGATCCTCAGCTGCCTGCCGCACCTCGGTGATCCACTCGACGGCGGCCCGTCTTCCCTGGTCGTCGGTGGAGGCCAGTCCGAAGGCAGGATCGTCGGTGAGGCGTCTCACCGTGCCGGGAAGGGCCGTGACGACGCCATGCCGGAATCGGCCACGGACTTGGGTTGCAAACCAAGCCGGATCCTCATGAATGGAATCCGCATAGGGAATCTCGAGCGCCGTCGCGAGATCTCGCTCCGCCAGTCCCGCGTAGAAACTATCCTGATCGCCCCGTTCACGCGGCATTGTGGCATGGGCGCCGACGATGATTTCCGGCATGATTCCTCCCCCTCATAATGAACAGCCGAAGAGTACATTACACACTCGGTTCAGGGGTAGCGCCGAGGCGGTGTCCTTGCCTCATTGCACGATGCAATGGATCACACTTCCCGGAGCCACCAGCCAGACGTCCTCCTTCTGGAAGAAACACCACGAGACCACGAAACAAAGAAGAGAATTAACGAAATGGAGTGTCACGCCTTTCAAGGACAGCGCAGAAGAGCAGAGGAAATCCGAAAGCGCAGGGTACAATCCACGGCACATCGACACCCACATGCAGTAGAAATTTCAACCATCAGGCCGTATGCACGTCTCCAGGAACCGGCGCTCAGAATCCATGGATATGCCGCCGCCCGAAGGCGTCGCGTTCCGGATGCTATGCACAGCCGGGAAGGGGCATATCAGAAACCCAGAAATGCCATGAAAACTCACTACCCCGGTGATGCAATAAGACCTTTTCACGGCCATCTTCACACGCTCCGACCCCACCCACACCGACCATCACACCCCGTCAACAAAGCTCGGGGCTGACCACACTTTTTGAGGCTCACGACACGTCTCAAAAAAGTTTACGCACACCACTTGATCCATGATGAATACATTCTCACCCATACGCACACGCCTACCAGGGCATCGTGAGTGACGCGAACACCTTTCGGTTTATTTCCGGCACATTTCAACACGGCTTGCCGAAACGCCGCAACACCTGTTGGACCTGGTTTCCCGAGGGCCCAACACATCAGACACCACGGATCAACTCCACACTCCGAGTCAACTCAGCCAGCTGCGAAGGAGAAACCCACCACCACCGCCCCCGCCCACAGCGACGCCCACAGCAGACTGGCGAGGGTTCCTATGATGAACCGCTCGCTCTTGGCGGTATCGGGGGTACGCAGCTCCGGGTAGCGACCGAATCCCTTGACCACCATCACCACCCCGATCCCGGCGGGGAAACCCGCGACGATGCAGGCATAGGTTGCGGCGCGTTCGAGCAACCCGATCCAGCGCCCTCCAGGCAGCTCCTTCCCGGCCCTGACTAGCCGGAGATCTATCAATTCCGGACCGCCCTCCCCCTCCTCGGCGGCCTCACGTCGTTGGGCCTCACGCCGGGTCTGCCAGTCCACCAGCCTGAAAAACCCGCGCACCACCGGTGTGCCCGCCGCCGTGGCCAGCAGAAAACCCAGCACCACCACCGCGACCCGTGAGTACGTCTCCATGTCACCAGTTTCCCACCCAGCACCGACAATTCCATGGACCAGAATTTCCTCCAGACCATGGGAAAACGTCCCTGACCGGAGTTAGACTGACGGGACCCTACAGGGCGACGACGCCCGGAAACAGGAGGTCACATGGCCGCCCCATCAACCCAGCAACGCCCTGCGCTGGTAGCAAAGGAGTTGCGTGTTCCATTCCTGCTGCTCCTGCTGTGCTTCGCCGCCTGGGGCACGGCAGCCAACCTGACCGACGTGTTGGTGGGTGTGTTCCGAAGCATCTTCACCATGACCATCCTCGAGTCGTCGCTGGTGCAGTTCGCGTACTACGGCTCCTATTTCCTGCTGGCGATTCCGGCCGCGATGATCAACCAGCGATTCGGCTTCAAGGCTGGCCTGCTGACCGGCCTCGGGCTGGCCGCGATCGGGGGTTTCCTCTTCCTCCCGGCGGCCAAGACCCTCACCTACGCCATGTTCCTGCTGGCGTTGTTCACCCTGGCGGCGGGGCTGTCCATCCTCGAGACCTCCGCGAACCCCTTGGTGATCGCGATGGGCGACGAGGCGACCTCCACCCGGAGACTCAACCTGGCACAGGCCTTCAACCCGATCGGCGCAAACCTCGGTGTACTCATGGGCGCGGTGCTGATCCTGCCCCACCTGACCCCCGAGACCGCGAAGTCCATCATGAGCGAGGAGGAGGCCCTCGCCGCACAGGAGGCCGACCTCGGCCTGGTGCTCGGCCCCTATCTCGGCATCGCGGTGGCGCTCGTGGTCATCTGGCTGCTGATCGCCTTCCGCCGGCTTCCCCTGCCCCCGCAGGAAGCCGCCCCCGAGGGAGGCAGCGGACGTTTCGGGCGTCTGTGGAGCAACAAGCTGTACCGCTACGGCGTGGCCGCGCAGTTCTTCAACGTGGCCGCCCAGACCTGCACCTGGACCTACACCATCATCTACGCGCAGGACGTGGTGGGCACATCCCCCGAGGCGGCCGGCTGGTGGCTGCAGGGCAGTCTGCTGCTGTTCCTGGTGGCCCGGTTCGTGATGGTCTTCGTGCTCGGCATCGTACGGCCGGCGGTGCTGCTACTCATCATGGCGCTCTTCGGGGTGGGGTGCTGCCTGACCTCGATTCTCGTGTTGAACATCATCGGTTTGATCGCGGTGGTGTGCATCTCGGCGGCCCTGTCGCTGATGTTCCCCACCATCTACGGCATGGCCCTCAAGGGCCTCGGAGACGACGCGAAGTTCGGTTCCGCGGGCCTGGTGATGGCCATCCTCGGCGGCGCCCTGATCCCGATGGTCCAGGCCCGCGTGATGGACGTCGCCGGATCGGCTGTCGGCTTCGTCGTGCCAGCCGTGTGCCTGGCGTTCGTGGCCGCCTACGCCGCCTACGACATGCTCCGCACCCGGAAGGAGGCATCATGAAAACCCTGTCGAAGTGGCTGGCCGCCACCCTGGCCGTCGGCATCACCGCCACCCTGGGGGCCTGCGCCGACAACCGCCCACCAGTCAGCATCGGGCTCATCACGAAACAGGAAACGAATCCCTACTGGGTGACGTTGCGCACGGTGGCCGAGGATTCGGCCCGCAAGGCCGGAGCCACCCTCACCACCGCGACGGGCAGCAGCGACGTCGACGTCGAAGCGCAGCGCACGGCCCTGAAGGAGATGGTGGACAAGGGGGTCAACGGCATCCTCATCACCCCGCCGAACTCGACCGCCCTGGCCGCCGAGATCCAGGCCGCACGCGACAAGGGCGTCACCGTGATCGCCCTCGACACCCCCATGGAGCCGCAGGAGACCACGAACGCCTACTTCGGCACCGATAACAAGCGGGCCGGGGAACTGATCGGTCGCTACGCCCGGGCCAAGAGCGACGAACTCGGGTTGAGCCCGCAGATCATGATGCTGAACCTTTCACCCGGCATCACCTCGGGCGAGAACCGAAGCGCCGGTTTCCAGGAGGGTTTCAACATCCCCGCCGACTCGGGCTGGGTGGTGGAACAGGCCAACATCGAAGGAGATCGGGGCCTGGCACAGCAGGCGATGATGGAGGCCCTGACGAAGAACCCGAACATCAACGTGGTCTACGCGGTCAACGAACCCGCCGCGCAGGGCGCCGTCGACGCGTTGAAATCGGCGGGCAAGGATCTGGCGAAGACCGTGGTGGTAGCCGTCGACGGTGGCTGCGAGGCCATGAAGAATTCGGTGCGCCCTGGAGACATCGACGCCACGGCCATGCAATTCCCACAGAACATGGCACGCGAGGGTGTCGAGGCAATCGTCGCGAAGGTGCGGGAGGGACGCGAACCATCGGGCTACCTGGCCACTGGCACCGAGTTGGTCACCGGCTCACCCGCACCGGGCATCACGGCGAAGAACGTCGAATACGGCGTGCGTACCTGCTGGGGCGGCTAGGAGGAGCCACGAGTGCCGTGATCGGAGACGGCCCGTGTCGAATCCTTCGCGCGGGCCGCGCGCCCCTCACCGCCCGGCTCAACCAATCTCACACACAGCTGCGGGGCCGGTTCGCATGTCACGATCCGGCCCCGCAGAGGAAAATCGAGGGGTCAGTGGGCGGTGGCCCAGCCACGTCCGGGCCAGCTCACCTCGGCGTGCTCGGAGGTCTCGGAGGTATGGATGATGGCGGGACGAGCCGTCAGGGTCGGCATCACGACCACAGCGCCGCGAGTGGCGGGGTAGACACCGAACTCGGTGTCGAGGAAACGGTTGAGGAAGTTACGGATGCTCATGACTCCATGCTGCGTCGCGATATCCCATGCGTCCAATACTTGTTTGTAAGATAATCTATGCAGCTAGGTTATACGTATGGACACGAACGTTCTCCGCTGGTTTCAGCTCGTTGCCGACGGCGCCACCGTCACCGAGGTGAGCGAGCTGGAGTGGACCTCCCAGCCCGGGGTCCCGCGAGCCCTGGCCAGGCTCTCCGAGGAGGTGGGCGCCCCCCTGCTGCGGCGCGAGGGACGCGTCCTGCGCCTCACCCGGGCCGGAGCGACGTTCAAGCACCACGTGGACGCGATGCTCCACCAGCTCGACGACGGCCTGGCCGAGGTTGCCCAGCTGATGGACCCGGAATCAGGAGTGGTCACCGTGGCCTTCCCGCACTCGCTTGGGGAGTGGCTGGCGCCCGGGATCGTGGCCGGCTTCCTGAAGAAACACCCCGACGTGCAGCTAGAGCTGAGCGCCAGGCACGACGAAACCACCCCGGCCACCGGGACCAGCTCGGAGATCGACCTGGAACTGACCACGCTCAGGCCTCACGGACGAGCCCCCCACTGGCGCGGATTGCTGCGCGAACCACTCCGTCTGCTGCTGCCCGAGGGACATCCGCTCACCGCCGATACCGCCCCCATCCCCCTCACTCGGCTCGGCGGGGAACGCCTCATCACGATGCGCAGGACCTCGCAACTGTGGGTCGTCACCGACTCCCTGCTGTCTCGTCACGGAATCGAACCCACGGCGGGACTCGTCGCCGACGACCTCCCAACGCTCTACGGCTACGTCGCGGCAGGGCTCGGGGTGGCACTGGCCCCTGGCCGCCTCAGAGCCGGGGTGCAGCTACAGCGCCTCGCGGAGGACGATGCCTTCCGGGAAATAGGGCTCAGCTGGGCGACCGGTCGACGCCTGCTGCCGTCGGCCACGCTGTTGAGGGATCACATCCTGGGACTGGCGAAGTCGCGGCGCCTACCACGCCCCCCGGAAGAGAGTAATGAAGGGTAGCCCTTAAGATCTTTCATATGAAGGGTTTTCCTGAATGCGTGGCTCTCCTGGGAGACGTGGTGCGTTCCCGGGACTCCGACCGGACCCGCGTTCACGAGGCCCTGTTGAACGCCATCGCCACCTGCAACAAAGCCCATCCGCCCCTGGATCCGCTGCGCGTGACCGTCGGCGACGAGATCCAGGGCGTCTACGCCACCCTCGGACAGGCCGTGGCAGCGATGCTGATGCTGCGCGACGAACTACTGGGAACCGCGGAGGTGCGCTGCGGCCTGGGCGGCGGGGACGTGCATGTCATCGACGCGAAACGTGGCATCCAGGATGGGTCGGCCTGGTGGAAGGCCCGAGAGGCCATCGAACGCGCGGAGGCCTTGTCCCGGCAACCCGGGAACCGCACCTCCCGCACCGCGCTGATCGACACCCGCGCCGTCGCGAATCCCCTCACCGATCCCGTACTGCGCATGGTCGATGCCGCACTGGCCTCCCTCAACCCGGGGGCCCGACGGAGTTGGGTGCACCTCCGGGCAGGCAAGGACAACGCCACAGCGGCGAAACTCGAAGGGATCACCCCGTCGGCCAACTCCCAGCGCATCAACGACCACGGGCTGCGGCCCCTGGCTTGCCTGGTCGAGACCCTGGTCGCTCTTCCCTGACGCGAGTGTCCCCCCAGGTCTTGGGCCCGGCCCGGTCACTTCCAGGCTTCGTAGAAGGCCCTGCTGATCTCCGCCAGTTCTTCCAGCGTCCCGCCCGGACCCATCGTGGTCCTCCCGACGCCGCCGTGTACCTGGGCGAAACACTCGTATCCCTTGAATTCGTTGGTTCCGCAGACGGTCTTCCCGATGGTTCGCACTTCCTTCAGGTCCTTGGTCTGCGCTTCGACCGAGCCTCCCTGCATGTAGCCGATGATGAAGAATTTGTCCTTCTTCGCCGTCCAGTAGGTGACGAGGGAGTCCTTGCCATCCGCGGCATTCTTGGTCTCAAAATCGCCGAACTTCCTCGGCATGACAGGAACCACCTGTTTGCTGCCCGTACGCGTCGGGATCGGCGTGCCGCTCACCTGTGTGGGCATCGTCGCCGTTGCGCTGGAAGCGCTGGTCTCCGGAACGAGGGTGTGCTCTGTGTGCACAGGCGACTCCACAGGTGTGGTGGCCGCGGGGTCAGCGATGCCCTGTCCCTCCCGGAGAACCCACCAGAACCCGAAAGCAAAGCCGCACCCCAGGATCAGGAAGAGGACGACGATCAGACCGACGTTGCTTCCCTTCGACGGCTGCGGAGGCATTTCCTGACCCGCCGCGGGCCGCTGGTTGTCGCTCATCTTCACCTCCTTCGACTCATGGTAGATGCCGGGCCGGGATCATTGCACTTTCGTGAATGGTGGCCGCTCCCGCCGGCGATCGGAGCCACCACCTGGAATCGTCAGTCCTCGTTCTCATCGGACTGGACTATCTCACCGTCGGCGTTCTTCTTCGCCCATTTCTTACGGCCCCGCTGCACGATCAGCGGGTCGGTGGGTTTGATCATCGACGGGTCCTTGCCGTCGTAGTCGTGAAGGTCGAGGAACAGGCGCATGGCGTTGAGGCGGGCACGTTTCTTGTCGTTGGACTTGATCCGGTACCACGGTGCGATCTCGGTGTCGGTCTGTTTCAGCATGGCGGTTTTCGCCTGGGTGTAGTCCTCCCAGCGGTCGAGGGATTCGAGATCCATGGGTGAGAGCTTCCAGCGCCGCACCGGGTCGAGCTGCCGGATCGCGAACCGGGTGCGCTGCTCCCGTTGAGTGACGGAGAACCACAGCTTCGTCACAGTGATCCCCGACTCGATGAGCATCCGTTCAAAGAGCGGCGCCTGCCTCATGAAAATGCGGTACTCCTCGTCGGTGCAAAAACCCATCACCCGCTCCACACCGGCACGGTTGTACCAGGAACGGTCGAACAGCACGATCTCCCCAGCGGTCGGGAGGTGTTCGATGTAGCGCTGGAAGTACCACTGCCCACGTTCCTTCTCCGTGGGTTTCGTCAAGGCAACGACCCGCGCTCCACGCGGGTTGAGGTGCTCGGTGAAACGTTTGATCGCCCCGCCCTTGCCCGCGGCGTCACGCCCCTCGAACAAGATGATGTGCTTGGTGCCGTTGTCCTGAGCCGAGTACTGGAACTTCAACAGTTCGATCTGCAGCTGACGTTTCTCCGCCTCGTACCTGTCTCGCCCGAGGAGGGTGTCGTAGGGGTATTTGTCGCGCCAGGTCTCGACGGCATCGCCGAGCGGATCGATGAGATACTGGTCCTCGCCGTGAACATCACCGACGGTGTAGCCCTCGTTGCGCACCATGTCGATGAATTCACGCAGGTTCTGATTCATGCACCAAGCTTGGCACGTCGCCCACCCGGCCACCTCTCGCGTCCGTTTTCCTTTGAATCGGGGCCGGGATCGGCAATGATTCATGCATGACTGATATCACCCTGAACGGCACCCCCGTTCACACCCACGGTTCGTTGCCCACCGTCGGCACCAAGGCCCCGAGGTTCTCGCTGGTGGGCAACGACCTGTCCCCCGTCACCCTCGCTGACTTCGCCGGCTCCCGGTTGATCCTCAACATCTTCCCCTCCGTCGACACGGGGGTCTGTGCCATGAGCGTGCGTACCTTCAACGAGCGTGCCGCGGGGCTGGAGAACACCACCGTGTTGTGCATCTCGCGTGATCTGCCTTTCGCGCAGGCACGTTTCTGTGGCGCCGAGGGCATCGAGAATGTGACGGTCGCATCCGATTTCCGCACCACCTTCGGCGAGGACTACGGGGTGACCATGATCAGCGGTCCCCTCGAGGGGCTCCTGGCCCGTGCTGTCATCGTCGTCGACGAGAAGGGCACCGTGGTGCACAGCCAGCTGGTTCCCGAGATCACGACGGAACCCGATTACGAGGCGGCCATCGCCGCTCTCTGACCCGTTCAGGGCGCCACGAGCAGAAAAATCGGTTGACCCGAGACCTGTTCACGGACGCTCGTGGGTCTGCTCAACCACCTTCGGGGAAACGCCCGCTCGCCGGCTGCTCGCTCAGCCGGCGGGTGGGCGAGCCCCCGGCCAGGTGACGGCCTTCGCGGCGCACCTGTTCGCCGCAGAGGCCGCTGCCACCACATCGTTACCCCGAGCCAGCCGAGCCGCAAGGACACCGACGAAGGTGTCCCCCGCTCCGGTGGCGTCGACGACCTGCTCCACGACCACCGGCGGGATCGCATGCACCTCGGTTCCGTCGTCGACAAGAGCCCCGCGTTCCCCGAGGGTCATCACGACGCTCCGGGCACCAGTACGTTCCCGCAGCTGGCGGAGCAGCCCGGCACCGGCCTCATCCGAGGTCGCCAGCTGCGCCGCTTCGTGTTCGTTGACGACGAGGGGATCCGCGGCGCCGTACCAGGGTGGTGGGCTCTCGGGCGCGGGGGCGGCGTTGATCACCAGCCGCGCCCCAGTGCGGGCAGCGAGTGCGACCGCTTCCTGCTGAGCAGCCGGGGGTATCTCGTTCTGCGTCACGACGACCTGGGGCTCGACGTCGCCGACCGGAAGCGCGACGTGGGCATTGGCTCCCTGGACGACGACTATCGTGTTCTCCCCCCGCGAATCCACCTGGATGAATGCGGTGCCGGTGGGAACGCCGGTCAGCCGCCGCAACCACCGGGTGTCCACGCCCGCTCCGTCAAGGGCCGCACCCTGACGGCCTCCTGCGTCGTCATCGCCGACGGCACCGACCAGTGCGACCCGAACCCCGTCGCGGGCCGCGGCGACGGCCTGATTGGCCCCCTTGCCGCCGCTCGAGAGCGCGAACTCGGAGGCCAGGAGCGTCTCCCCGGGGCCCGGGAGCCGCTCCACGGACACCACGATGTCCTCGTTCACGGATCCCACGACCAGCACATCGATACTCATGTCCCACCTTCCGTGTCACCCTGTTGACCTGCTTCGCTGTCCCAGCATGTCACGAGGACCTCGTTCAGTCGTTTCGCTGCGCCCGGATTCGAAACGCGGCGCGGGCGTCTCGTACGCGAGACCTGAGCCTCAGCGCAGGGTGGCGCGGAAGTGCAGACCCACCTCCGGGTCGACGAGGACTTCCTGGGCCGCGGCGATCCCGTCGACGGTGAGGGTGGCATCGAGGGGGGTAGCCCGTTTCACCAGGGCCAAGGCGATCGGTCCCAGTTCATGGTGGCGTGCGGAGGAGCCGACGAACCCCACCGACCTGCCGCCCACTTCCAGCGCGGATCCGACGACGGGCAGCGCCTCGGCGGTGCCGTCGAGGTGCAGCAGCGTCAGGCGACGGGGCGGACGACCCAGGTTGTGGACGCGCGCCACCGTCTCCTGGCCGCGGTAGCAGCCCTTGTCCAGATGGGTGCCGAACAGGCCGATCTCGTTGGGAATGGTGCGGGCGTCGGTGTCGACGAAGATCCTCGGTGTTCCCGAGGCGATCCGGTGCGCGTCGAAGGCCCAGGTCCCGGCGGGACTGCCCTCGGGCAGTGGCACATCCGCAGGACGGAACACCTCGCGACCCCCCAGCGCGGGGCGGTGCATCCACTCGCCGGGGATCTCCACGTCGTTGCCGACCCACGCCAGGCGCAGGTCGTCGCGGGAACGCACCTCCACCCGCATCGTGAAACGCATCGAGGTCAGGAAATCCACCAGCGCTGCGGCGCGTCCCGGTTCGGTCCAGGCCAGCATCCGCGTCCCATCGTCCACGCCGGCCAGGACGTGTTCGATGTGCCCGTTCGGCGAGAGCACCAGCGCCTCGACGGGACTGCCCGGTTCGAGGGATTCGAGGTGCTGCGAGGTGAGCGAGTGCAACCAGCCGAGCCGGTCCGCCCCGGTGATCTCCAGGACGTCGCGGTTGGACAGGTCCACCACCGCCTCCCCGGCCTCGATGGCACGCGCCTCCGCGACCGGGTTGCCGTGGTGCCAGACGAGACCGGCATCCACACCGTCCTCGACGAGAACCTCACTCACTGCTTCGCCAGGCGCGCCCACATGTGGGGTCGCAGATCGTGGTCGGCGGTGGAACGGTCGAGGGCGTACATCAGATCGCCCTCCACCTTGCCGTAGAGCCGCTGCCCGGAGGTGTGGCTGACGGCGGCACCCTCGGTGCGCACGACAGCGTCGGTGAGCAGGTCGATGCGGGTCACCTGAATCTTGCCGACCAGCACCTCAGTCCAGCCATCGGAGTTCGTGAGTGTCACCTCGAGGGATGCATCGCGTTTCGGCCTCCAGAAACCGGTTTCCATGCCGAGCGGCTGATCGAACTTGCCATCCTCGCCCATCCCGAAGACCTGGGAGATGTAAAACAGGTAGTCGCCGCCGTTGTGAGTGAACTCGATGCGCTGCTCGAAGGTGAAATCGTTGCCCTCGTGGTCGGTGCCGTTGCCGGAGCCCTCCCACACGCCGACAAGCCATCCGAGCGCCACCAGCTCCGGATTGAGACCCTCCGGCATCTCGATGTCGATGTTCTGGAAACCCTCCACGCTCAGTCCTTTCGTCCCTTAAACCCGCGCAGCAGCTTGGTTGCGGCCAACGCCAGCGCGGCGACCGCGATCCCGGCGGCAGCCACCACGAGCACCCACGCAGTGATCATTCCCACGAACCGCAACCCTACCTGTCACTCACCGGACAACGTGGTAGACAGCACCTATGCGTGCTGTCATCACCCGGGTGTCCTCCGCCAGTGTTTCCGTCAACGGGGAGGTGGTGGGCGAGCTACCTCGCCCCGGTCTGCTGGTGCTGGCCGGCGTCGGTCGCGACGACGACGCCGCGGCGGCAAAGACCCTGGCCGCGAAGATCTGGGGGCTGCGGATCCTGCGCAACGAGCTCTCGGCCAGCGACGTCGACGCCCCAATTCTGGTGGTCAGTCAGTTCACGCTGTTCGCCAGCACCCGGAAGGGACGCCGTCCCGGCTGGTCGAAGGCCGCCCCGGGGCCGGTTTCCGAGCCGATCGTCGAGACCCTCGCCAGCGAGCTGGAGGCTCTCGGCGCCACCGTCGAACGCGGTCGGTTCGGCGCCGACATGCAGGTGACCTCGGTCAATGATGGCCCGGTCACCATCCTCATCGACACCGCATCCTGGGAGTGACCCCACCTGCGCACCTGCGAAGCAGGCAGGGCACACGCGGAACCAGCGGGTCCGCTGACGTGATCCTTCAGCCTCGCCCCAGGACCTCCACGCGGGAGACGACGACGGCGTTGGCCTCGGCTTCCGAACCTTCGGGGTCGGTGGTGGACAACACCGTCATGAGAACCTCGTCGGTGACGCTGGGTGGGAATCGCACTTCCTGGGCCCCCGGTTGGCTGATATCGAGCGGCTGCACGGTCCAGGAGCCGTCGGAAAAGGTCCAGCGCACCGCCGTGATCTTGCGGCCCCTCCGGTAGGCCTCATCGGTGGTGTCCCCATTGATGATGCGCACCCCGCCCAGTTCCGTTCCGGGCAGGAAACCGAAGGTGACCGCCTCCCCAACCCCGCCACCGGGGCAGCGCCAGGCGGTCTCGGCCCGGGCGTCCACCAGCGCAGAGGCCCGGTCCTGTCGGTCCTGTGAGCACTCCCCGGTGGCGCGAGCGGCAGCGATGGGAACCACGGCCCCGTCATACGGGGTCAGGTCGAGATTGCTGGTGACCGACGGGCTGGGGCTCGGCAAGGAATTCTCGCTTTCCGGCTGCATGATCAGCCGCGTCCCTATGACCCCGACCAGCGCCGCCGCGACGCAGCTCACGAGCACCAGGCGCAACGAGACCCAGTGGGGCCTGCGTTCCCCACTGCCCGTGGAAGCGGATGATCCGTCACCCGACGCGCCGGATCGCGCGTCGGAGGATTCGGAGTTGGTCTGCCGGAAATACTCGTCGGGCAGGCGCTTTGACATGCGGTCATGCTACGCCGTCACACCACACCATCACGACCCCCGCCTAAAGCCGCTGATTCTGTTTCCCAGGCCAGAAAGCCACGGCGCGCTCTCCCTGCTCACTCGCTGCAAGGCGTCAGACACCTCACACCATTCGCCGGTTCTTCCACGAAACGCGACGAAAACTTCCATTGACGGCGAAAATACGCAGGCGGGACGAACACCAGTGGTCGAGACATATCCGGAGAAAACCCTCACTTTAATTGTTTTCTTGACTATCTACCCCTCTCCCCTCTACCCTCGATTTGTTCAGCTTGATACTTACGAAAGTATCTTGAGAAAACGAGGTCATTGATGCCCGCGAGCATTCACCACAGTAGGCAAGGCCGCCTGGCCGGCGTCTACGAGGCCCTCGTCGCACACCCGAACGACACCGTCAGTTCGCTGATGAAAAGGACCCGCCTGTCGCGTCCCACCATCACCACCCTGCTCGATTCCCTCACAGAGCTGGGCCTGGTCGCCCCCCAGGGAGCGGAGGGCAACGTCGGGCGCCCCGCCGAAACCTGGGCTCCCCGCAAGGACGCCGGGGTGGTCATCGGCGTCGACCTCCTTCACCGCAGCGCTCTGCTGGCGGTCGCCCGCCTCGACGGGGAGATCATCGATACCGACCACAGGTCCGAGGTCAGCGTGGATTCCTCGGCCCGGTTCACCACCCTGCTGGACCTGATCAGCAGCCACATCACCGAGGGCACCGCGGGCCCGCCGCTGGCGATTGTCGTGTCCACCACCGGCACCGTGGATCTCGACGGTCGCCTGATGCGTAGCGACGCTGTCCCCCAGTGGGAGGGTTTCGCCCTCGGTCACGAACTCTCGCAACGCCTGCACCTGCCGGTGCGGATCGAGAACGACGTGAACGCCTCCGCCTTCGGGGAATTCGCCCTGCGCTGCGGCGATGGTTCCCTTCAGCCCACCGATGACCTCCTCCTGATCGCCCTGTCGCGGGCCATCGTCACCGGCCTCGTCATGGGAGGCGAGCTGCACCGAGGAAACCGTCAGAACGCGGGCGAGGTGGGGTTGCGCATCATCGACGAGTCCGGTCCAGCATCAGGAAACCTGGCGCGCGCGGCGGAGAGCATCGGCACCGTCTCTGCGGTCCTCGATCCCGCATGCATCGTCTTGTCCCTGCCGAACCGCGAGTCTCCGGGCATCCTCGCCGAGATCATCGATCACCTGCGCATCAACCGCGAGTCTAGTGCAGCCGAGCTGAACCTCCAGGTTTCCCGGCTCGGGCAGGGAGCCGCCATCGTCGGTGCCCTGTCGCTCGCCCTCCAGGAGGCCAGGACCGCTCTTTTCGGCGAGTCCACCCGGCTGATTCCGATTCCCAAGGAAATCGGCCACATCACGAGAATCACAGCGAGAGGAATCCATTCGCCAATGTCCATGGCACAACCGGCGGCCTCGGAGCGCGCCACGCTACGTATCGGCGTGGTCGGGGTGGGAGCCCGGGCCGACATCGCCAAACATTTCGAGCTCCCGAGGCTCAACTGCCGCATCACCGCCGCCGCTGATCCGCACCCGGATGCGGAAGCACGTCTCCCTCAGCGTCTCGGTCGCAGCGATATCAAACTGACACGCAACGTCACGGAGCTGATCGCCGAGGGCATCGATGCGGCCCTGGTCACCTCCCCCGACGACACCCACGCGCAGGTG
>JABCNW020000084.1 GCA_013333945.2 Propionibacterium sp. | reverse complement strand
TTCGATGCCCGGCGACCTCCAGTGCCTGTGGCAAGCCTCCAGCCCGGAGCAGTATCACGTGGAGTACGCCTTCTCCTGCATGGGCTACGAGATCCCCGCAGCGATGGGTGTGAAACTGGCCAGGCCCGAGGCCGAGGTGGTTTCCATCGTCGGTGATGGCACCTACCAGATGCTGCCGATGGAGCTCGCGACCATCGTCCAGGAGAAGATCAAGGTCATCTTCGTGCTGCTGCAGAACTACGGCTTTGCCTCCATTGGGGCGCTGTCGGAGAGTCATGGGTCGCAGCGTTTCGGCACCCGCTACCGCACCGGCGAGACCCCCCACAACGCCGACGGCGATCTGCTGCCCGTTGACATCGCCACCAACGCGGAGTCGTGGGGCCTGAAGGTGCTGCGGGTCCATGGCATGGACGAGTTCCGCAGGGCCTACGCCGAGGCGGTGGCCTGCGAGGGACCGGTGATGATTCACATCGAAACCGACCTGTACGGTCCTAACCCGCCCGGCTCCAGCTGGTGGGATGTGCCGATTTCGGAGGTCTCGCGCCTTGAGTCGACGCAGCAGGCTCGCACCTGGTACGAAGGCAAGAAGACCGACCAGCGCCACTACCTGCGCTGAATCTCTCACCGGGGCCGCCCTGAAGGAAGGGCGGCCCCGGTGCTGTGTGGAAAGGGCCAACCGGTGTCGGGGGAGCGGTTGTGGTGGGGGTAGGCATGACCCGCTCGGTCGGTTACAGTGGGGGCGGCAGATCTATGGTTTCGGGGGTCGCTTGCGTGTGAGAGGGGCGCCACGTGGGTTCCCATATGCAGTTGGAGCTTGGGGCTCAGCAGCGTGCGGCTGCTGTTGTTGTGCGGGCTAGTGAAGAGGCCGAGGATGGCTTGTCGTTGTTGGCGGATGCTGTGTCGGAGCATGCGCCGTTCATAGCTGGTCCCGCGGCGGAGGCTTTGGGTGATGTGATATCCGGGTGGGCGGATTCGTTGAGGGCTTTTACTGCTGACCTTCAGGGATACGCGGATGCGTTGGTGGCTGTTGATCGTGATGTGGCGCAGACCGAAGGGGAGCAGCGGGAGAGTTTCGCGGCGTCCAGTTCTCGGATTGCTGGCCGGATGGGGGGCTGAGGCGTGGCAGAAGGCAAATTGATTTTCAGGGAAGCCAGCGCCCAGGCGCTGGAGGATGCTTTCGCTAAGCGTGCGGCTGGTTTGCGTGAGGGGATCAGTGGCATGGGTGCGGAGGTTCGTTCTGAGATTGCTGCGTGGGATTTTGGTACGGAGTCACGTCAGGCGCAGGAGCAGAAGGCCGGACAGGTGGAGAAGCGCGCTGAATTGTTGGTGCAGGCGATGGAGCGGGCTGCGGCGGTGATGAAGGAGATTCATTCGCTGGCTTCTCGGGTGGAAGCAGAAAACGTCGCCATTTTAGATTGAATCAGGGGTTTACCGGTATGGCTGGTCAGGATTTTGAGGTTGATCACGGGGCGTTGAAAGCCGCTGCGCAGCAGATCGCGGAAACAACCCAGGGTGCCAAGGGAACCAGCATGAGTAGTTGTGTTCCTGCGGGTCAGGATTTGGCTAATGATGGCCTGTCCAAGGCGGTTGATGAGTTTCGGGATCGGTGGGAACGCGCCACCACATCAATGATCGAGGATGTGGACGAGATGGCGAAGCGTGTTGAGGGGAGCGCAGTCAAGTACGCCACATACGAGGCTGCGGTGGAGAAGAAGGTGAACGCTCTCAAAGGAGCGATGGATTCGTTGTCTGGGTCTGGTGTGCCGTTGAAGGCAGGGCTGTGATGGGTGTGCAGTATCGGGGAGAGCCGGAGTTCGTGATCGAGGGGAATCCGTCGGGAATCCGTGGGCGTGTTGCATCCATGAAAACGTGCTCTGAGAGTTTCGACCAGGTGGGTGAGTCGCTGGGTGGGGTTGAGACCGAGCATTGGGTGGGCAAGGCTGCGGATCGTTTCCGTTCCCGCCTTGAGGAGGAACCGCGGCGTTGGAGTCGTGTTGCGGACGGGTTCCGCAGCGCTGCTGCTGCTCTGGAGGGATACGCGGCTGCTTTGGAGGCTGCGCAGCAAGCAGCGCAGGTGTGCAAGGAAAACTATGAGGAGGGCAAGCGGGTCAGCGCAACCGCGAAGGCGGATTACGATCGCGATGTTTCTGAGGGGTTTCAGAAGAAGGCGGCGTGGGAGGCGCAGAATGGTCCGGGTAGCTACACGCTCACCATCACGCCATTCACGGATCCGGGGCAGGCGTTGCGTGACAGTGCGATCGCTGATTTCCAGGCTGTGATCGACGAGTTGGAGAAAACCGGTAGCGACACCGAAAAAGCTGTTGCGCAGGCCCATGCCGATGCTGACCCAACCCGCCAATGGCCTGACAAAGCAGGAGCCGCCTCCCTCGGCGTCGCAGATCAAGCACCTGAAGACGCGAAGGAGGACGAGGAGCGCGGCAAACTGGACCCCGCTGTCAAGGAGGAATGGAGCAAGCTGAGCGACGAAGACCGTAAGAAAGTGCTGCAGGCGATCGTCGATGAGGAGTTCGCCAAGGATGGCATGGAAGCGCCAAAGATATCCTTCAAGCATGAGGGGGAAGATGGGGGTTATGGCGCATGGAATGAAGGCGGAATTTGGGGAATTGGTAGAGAGCTGAAGATCAACGAAGATCGTCTCAAGGATCCGCAGATCTTGCATACTGCCGCCCATGAATCCAGACATGCCGAGCAGCATGAGACTATCCGCGATGCCAAGATCGGCTTTTGGGACAGAGTCTTTGGGAACAAGAAGGAAAAAGAGCTGGAAGAGCATGGCGTTACCCGCGAAGAGGTGGATTCGTGGGAAGACAATTTCAATAACTACAAGAAGTCCTCGAATGGGTTCGAGGAATATTACAATCAGCCTGTCGAGAAGGATGCGCGAAAAGCCGGGCGCGAGTTCGTCAATTCATTGACCCCAGAGAAATTTGATGAGTACAAGCGCAAGGCCGGGGTTAAATGAGTGAGCGATGGGGGAGGGGCGGTGTGCGTCGACGTAGCGTGCTTGGTGTGAGCCTCTGCGCGTTGCTGGCCGGGTGCGGTTCGGGCCGGACGAGTGGCGAGGAGGTGGTGAGTGGTGAGTGCGTCCCAGCGAGTGAGGCGATGTCGAGCCCGAGCGTGACCCCCTCCCGGAAGAGCGACGGCACCACGGTGGATATTGCGTACTTTCCCGAGGACTACATTGCAGCTGAGGGGCTGGCAGTCTCCCCGAACGGTGCACTGGTGGCGGCCAGCCAGTCGCGCGCCCGGTCCGTGTTGGGGCTTGACTCGACGTTTGGGACCGTGATCTGGGACGCATCCACGGGGAAGGTTGTGCGGCGGTTGGACAATCGTCGAGACGGAGTGCTGGCCTGGCACCCCGGAGGTGAATGGCTGGCAGTGGGTGATGCCTTCAATGCCGCGATTCAGGTGACTGATCGTGAAGGAAACCTGCTCTGGGAGCTTCGAGGACACGAGAGGAACGACGAGCTCGGTTCACCCATCGTCGATCTGGCGTTCAGCAAGGACGGGGAACTCTTGGCGTCGGCGAGCCGGGACGGGACAGTCCGACTCTGGGGGATGCGCAAGGACCAGTGCCGGCCCGTGCGGGTGCTCACGATCAGCGAACCGCGAAGACTCAGCTTCAGTCCGGACTCGGATCGATTGGCGGTGGCAGCGGAGGATGGGTGCTCGATCTGGAACGTGCACAGCGGTGAACGCGAGAAACTGCTGCACGAAGTACCGCATCCGGTCACAGGGGTGGCCTATGGCCCCGACGGTGTCCTGGTAGCCATCACCTCCGACCCCGGGGCGTCGTATCTGATCAGGGGCGAACAGGTCGAGGCCGGCCCGGAACCACCGACGAGTAGCCCAAGCCGTGTCGCGATCAGCAAGGACGGCAGGATCGCAATCTCCGCGTCAAGCGATCCCCAGGTCATGTTGTGGGACCCGGCGACCCAGGTCAGCTCACTCGCCCCGGAGCCGCCGGAAACGGTGGGGCGCATGGAGTGGTCGCCGGATGGACAGAACCTGTACGCGGCATCGCAAAAACATGGTGTGCTGTGCTGGTCGGCGGATGGTCTGCGTCGCTTCGATTTACCATGAATGCGCGATGCGGACGATTCAGGATTCCTCGGATGCGCGGCATGCTCCGAGTCAACAACAGATCTGATTTTCGCGACGACGACACGTGTGGGCGATGAGGGCGACCCGGAACTAAGGAGAAGTAATGGGATTCGTAGAAGTGATGAAAAGTTTTGTCCTGAACCCCAGTGAGGAAACGCTGGCGCCATTGCAGGCCGAGATCATGGCCGCCGCCAACTACGACCCCCTCGTGAGGCTTGAATCCGTGGTCTCCCCGCTGGTGGACAGCGGCAACCATCAAGGAGCCGTCGAGGCGGTGTGGAGCATGCTTCCGGGGGCGTTTTTGAGTCCTACGGCACATGCGATGCTCGCCCACAGCTACGACCGGTTGGGTGACGAAAAGGCGGCGCAGCGTGAGACGAAATTTGCCCGGCTGGCCCTGGATACTCTGACGAGCAGTGGCGATGGAACCCAGGATGCTCCGTATCAGGTGCTGCGGGTGAGCGACGAGTACGACGTGTTGCGTTACGCGCAACGCACCTCCGTTGCGCAGCGTGTGGTTGTCATTGATGGGCAGGGGTATGACGTGCATCAGTGCTCTGACGGCAGCGAGGTGTGGTTCAAGCTGTTGTGGCAGACCAGCTGAGCGAAGGGACCGCAGGGTCATCACCTATCGTGGGGCGGGTGCTGCTGCCGGGTGCGTTCTCGTGGGCGGCCCTGACGGAGAACCCCGGCCCCTGGGAGACATATCACCCCTTGTCAGAGCCGTGACGGCTGGTGTCCGGGGGGCTTGAACCGTGTCGTGTGTTGCTTGCTAGACTCCTCCCGCTGATCACCGCTGACGATCAGCTTGGTCACAAGGAGTTTGAACGTGGCACTGCCCTGGATCGAAATTGTTGAATGTCTCGACCCGGACCCGCAGCTCGTGCTGTGGCGCTACCCGGATCCCGACGGGCGGATCAAGTCCGGGGCGAAATTGATCGTCCGAGAGAACCAGAACGCCCTGCTGCTGGCGAAGGGACAGGCAGCCGGCGTCTACCTGCCCGGCACCTACAGCCTCCCGACCGGTAACATCCCGATCCTGTCCAACCTCGCGGGGTGGAAGTACGGGTTCGCGTCGCCGCACATCTACGACATCTTCTACATCGCGACCCGCCAGTTCGTCGATCTCAAGTGGGGAACCCCGGCGCCGGTGATGATGGCCGACGAGAAGTTTGGGCAGGTCCGGGTGCGCGCGTTCGGGTCCTACTCCGCGCGCATCACCGACATTCCCCGGTTCTTCCGGGAATACGCCGGCGCCTATCCGGTGCTGACGATCCGCGACCTCGAGGTACAGCTTCGCGACTACATCGCCGCGAAGTTCGGTGAGGTGCTGGCCACCCAGCAAATCTCCGTCCTCGACGTCGCAGCGAACCTGTCGGCGGTCAACGCGCGCCTGCTACCCGCCATCGCTCCCTATTTCCTGGACCTCGGGGTGACGCTCACCCAGTTCACCGTGACCTCGGTGACGCTGCCTGACGAGGTCAACGATTACTACGACAAAGTCACCAGCATGAACATGATCGGTGACATGTCGCGGTTCCAGGCCTTCAATACCGCCATCGCGACCGCCAACCCCAACACCGCAGCCGGGCAGGGTGTCCAGGGGGGAATGGCCATGGGCATCGCGATGGGGCAGGTGCAGCAGCAGCTCGGTGCCCCGGCCCAGCAGGGTTTCCCCGCCCAGCCGGCGCACCCGGCAGCGCCCGCGCCGTCCGCGCCGTCCGCGGGGACGGATGATCCCGTCGAGCGACTCGCGAAACTGAAGAAGATGTTCGAGGCCGGGCTCATCACCGCCGACGAGTTCAACGCCAAGAAATCGCAGATCATCGAGGCCCTGTGATGGCCGAGTCGTTCGTCGAGAGGATGCGCCGCCAGGCCGTTTCCGCGCCCAGGTCATCGATCCAATTCGAGGAAGAGAAGACACGCGCCGAGACCCGCACCTGCCCCGACTGCGGTGCGCCGCGGTCCGAGGCAGACGGGGTTGGGGAGTGCAGCTACTGCGGACACGTCTTCGTTGCCGCCCTCGCCACCGAATACGCCCGGGACCCGCAGGAGTGCCCGTGAGTCACTCCAGCGACCAGCTCAACGCCCTCATCCCGCGCCTCGAGACGTTCCTGGGCAAACTGACGGCCCGGGCCCGCGAGGTGGCCGCCGAGGCTGCTGCCGCCTTCGCGGAGATGCAGGCCTCCGGAGACAAGGACACCCGCGTCGCGGCCCACACCCTCCAGGCCGGGGTGACCTCCCAGATCACAGGACTGGCGAACAAGGGTCGCGAGGTCTTCGAGCAACAGTTCAAGGTGTTCGAGACGATCGATGACCCCGCGACCGAGGCCGCCTACGAACGCCTCGAGGAGTGGTTCGAGACGTGGGAGGACAGCCTCGAAGCCATTGCCGAGGAGGCCTTCGCCGCCCCCGAGGTCGACCACGACCAGGCCATCTGGGAGCAGGCCGTCGCCGAGTGGCGCGCGATCCGGCTCACATGCTCCCAGTGCGGGGCGCCCGTGCCGGTTCCGTACCTGTACCCCGTCGCGGTCTACCTGGCGTGCCAGGGATGTGGTTCTCGCGCCACCTTCACGCCGTCCTCGACCATGGTCGCGGCGACACGCGTCACCGCCAGGAGACGCCCTGATGACCCGTGGGTGGCCGGTCCCGCCCATATCGGAAACTGATCGGTTCCACGAACTCAAGGGAGCAGGAAACATGCTGGGAAAATTCTTCAAGAAGGCCAAGGAGACCGTCTCCGGGATCAGCGACGCCGTGCGCGGTGTGGAGCACGTCGACTGGATCACCCATGCCTTCCCGTACAGCCTCGAGATGCTGATGGACGTCGACGAGGCCCGCGACCTCTCGCGTCCCCGTCCCCCGGCGGGCCTCGCCCCGGCCGCCGTTCAGTACGCCGACGCCTGGTACGGGATCTGGGCGCGGGTGCGCGACGGGCACGTCGCGCCGGTGCAGGCCGTCGAGGCCGGTGACGTCGCGGGGGCACAGCAGGCGCTAGCCCAGTGGGAGGCGCAGCTGGCGCAGGCCGACGTGGAACAGGCCCGGCTCGGTGATTTCCGAGGCAACCGCCACCTGCTGCTGGCCAACTCGGACATCCACACCACGCTGGGGGCCATGGTCGAGGAGGTGCGCGAATACATTGGGCTGCGCATCTCCGGTCAGGACCCCATGGAACACGCCACCGAGGCGATCACCCGGGTGGTGTCGATCCACACCTCGATGAACAATGCGCTGCTCGGGTTCTACCACGACCCCTCCGGCGCCGCTGCCCGTGCCGCCGAGAACGCCGCCTTCGCGCCCATCGAGGCGATGCGACAGGTCAACCCGGCTGCCCCCGAACTCCAGCCGGTGCTCGGGGTCTCCCTCCACGACTGGGTCGCAGCGTCGGCGAAGATGCACGCCGGGGTTCCGGGCGACGAGATCGCGCGCATCCTCGGCGTCGAACGTCCCCAATGGGATCAGGCGTCGGCGGAATGGACCCAACGCGTCCAGATGTTCCCGATGACGGTCGGGATGGAGTACGCGAACCTCATGTCCCGTCCCCATCCGAAGTTCGACGCGGCAGGCTCCGCCGGTGGGGCGCCGTCGAATGCGGCCCGACTGTCCACCGACCGTGACTTCTACATCGAGTGCGCAGCCGCCGCGGCTGCCGCCACCGAGGCAGGTCTCGACGCGGGCGGCTATCTCGAGTCCAACTACGGGGTCACCGTTGCCCAGGTCGGCAGTGCCGGGGTGAACTGGATGATGGACCTGCGCAACGCCGATTCCCTCATCACCTTGCAGCAGGCAAAGCAGCGGGAGATCGCCGCCCGGATCGCGTCCCAGACCGGTCCCGGGATCGCCGACGACATCCAATTCTGAGAACACTGGACCGTTTGATGCGGGCCGTGGGCGTAGCGCCCACGGCCCGCATCAACTTTGGGTGTATTCCCGCCGCTCTCTCGTCTCTGTCGACTTACGATGAATCACAACACACCTGCTGGTGCGAGAGCGGAAACGTTCTGGACGCCTGTGCAACGACGTTTCAGGGTGGTGCGGTGACGCGGCCCAGGGACATGGGGAGATGATGATGAAGAAGAACTTCACGAAGGTCGCCGAGGACCTACAGGCCACCCGGAATCTTCGTGCTTTTCAACTGATATGGCTCACGCAGCTCATCGCTCGGGTCGGCAACGGCATGACCGCCTTTGGGCTTGGGGTTTTCGTGTATCAGGAGACGGGGCAGACGACTCCCGGCGCACTCATCATGCGCGCCGCATTCCTCCCGGGCCTGCTGCTGTCGCCGCTCGCCGGGGTCCTGGTGGATCGGTTCGACCGCCGCCTGATGATGATCCTCAGCGACACGTTGTCAGCGATCGGGCTGGCCGCTCTGCTGGCGGCCTTCCACCTCGGGTTCCGGGAGGTCTGGGTGATTTGCGCCTGTGTGGCGTTCAGTTCAGTCTTCGAGGCGCTTCTGGACCCGGCCTACCGCGCCACCGTCACCGATCTGCTGACGCCCGAGCAGTACGCTCGGGCCTCCGGTATGACCCAGCTGGCAGCTGCTGCGCAGTACCTCATATCCCCGGCGGTCGCGGGCCTGGTGATGGTGCAGTTCGGCATCAACGCGGTCCTGATGATTGATGTCGCGACGATGGTGACCACCGTGTCGTTCACGGTGATCGTGTGGCGCACGATCAAGGCGGAACCAAAACCGGTTGAGCAGGGTTTCTGGGAGGATTTCCGCAGCGGGCTGGCCTACTTCGCCCGCAACCGCGGGATCGTGGTGTTGATGCTGCTGGTGACCCTGATGACCTTCTGCATGGGATTCCTGCAGACCCTTCTGACGCCGATGATGCTCGACCTCGCCGACGAACAGACCCTCGGACTGGTGCGCTCGGTGGCCGCCATCGGCATGGTCGTGGCTAGCCTGGCCATTGGGGTGTTCAACATGGGAAACAACCACATCCGCTACCTGGCGATCGCGCTGGCGTTCGGTGGGGTCGTCGTGATCGGCCTGGGAATGACCACCGATGTGGTGCTGATCGGGGGCGCCACGTTCCTGTTCTTCATGGTCCTACCGCCGTTGAACACGAGCGTCGAGGTGCTGACCCGGTCGTGGATTCCCAATGAGACCCAGGGCAAGATCTGGGGACTGATGGGCCTGGTGTCCCAGCTCGGCTTCCTGGTCGCATACTGCATCGCAGGACCGCTCGCCGACGCCGTGTTTAACCCCCTGCTGCGCCCCGGAGGGGCACTGGTTGATGGCCTGGGTGGCATCATCGGTGTCGGACAGTCCCGGGGCATCGGGCTGATGTTCGGGTTCGTCGGGATCCTTCTAATTCTCATCGCAGTGATCACGCCCCGGGTCAGGGCCATCCGGGTCCTCGAGGACAATCTCAAGGAGCAGTTGGCCACTTCGCAGGGGAGCGGAGAGACCGAGATTGTCCTCGAGGATCTTCGAGTGGAGGTGTGAGGCTCGCGAGCCGTTTCCTGTCGGTCTTTCGGATGACCCGGGGCACGTTCCAGGGTTCTGCGCCCATCGGCTGGTTACTGTGGTCGCAGGGGAACTGGCCCATGACGCGCGGACGGGGAACACGGGGCGCGCCTGCAGACGGAGGTGACGATGGGATTTCTCGACTGGCTGGGCAGGAAGTGGGCCAAGAAGCTTAATTTCACGAAGGTCGACTCTGTTCTGAAGGCCGAAGCCCTGGCCGCCGAGGGGAAATTGGCACCGCTGCACCTCGTTCCGTTGCGTTTCGGCGGGCAGGACATGCCCATGAACCGGGTCTTCGTCCCGGTATCCGTCGTTAACCGCAAGGATCATTACGACGAGACGATCGAGGGTCTCGTCAAGGACCACAAGGCGGACGGCTACTCCTGCACCCCTGAATATCGAGACGAAAGCGTCGTACCATTCCGGCTGGACGGCATGGCGACCGAGGAGGGAATTCCGGTCTACTCGTGGTCCATCGACGTGTGGTGAGAACGGACCTGTCGTGTCGTGAGACCCTCCCGGGGATACGGCACGTGGGGGAAGACTGGAGGGCATGGAGAAAGTCGAACTCACCGGGGTCCCGGAAACCATGTTGCAGACCCTTCACGCCAGGGCCCAGTACACGCTGTCCCACCCGCAGCTGCTGTCCGCCCCGCAGGCGGTCGAGCTGGTCTCCCGCATCGACTACGATTTTACGGCTGCTCAATCCGATCGGTTCATGTCCTTCGGGACTGCGGCCCGCACCCTGCTGTTCGACGACCTTGTCCGCGACTTCATCGCCCGGCATCCAGGGTGCACCGTCGGCAACATTGCGTGCGGACTAGACACCCGTTTCCATCGCGTCGACGACGGGAAGATGCGCTGGTACGACCTCGATCTACCGCAGGTGATCGACGTCCGCCAGCGACTCATCGCCCCAGTGGAACGGGTCCGGACGATCGCCGCCTCGGCATTGGATCCGCGATGGCCCGAGGACGTGGATGCGACAGGCGAGGTGCTGGTTGTCGTCGAGGGCCTGACCATGTACCTGAGCTCCGACGACATGCGCATCCTGATGGGGATCATTCACGACTCCTTCCCTGGTGTGACGGCCCTGGTGGAAGTCATGGCGCCGCTGTTCCAGCGCTTCGGGCGAGAGAAGTCCGTCGTCAAGTCCGGGGCGAAGTTCACCTACGGATGTCGCAGCGGCAAGGAATTCTGCCGCACCGTGGCGCCCGGTTTCCGGGCTGAACGTGACGTCAGGTTGTCCGAGGGGATGCGACGGATCCAGCCTCGGAGCTGGCTGATCACCTGGTTCCCGTTGTTCCGGATGATCGAGGAGAAGATCCTCGTCTTAACGGCCCGGTAGCGTTCAGCCCAGCGCTTCACGATAGGCCAGGAGACCTGGAATCGATCAGGCTGGCTGCGGTGTGAATGGCGTTGGCAAGCTCTTGCGGGCGACTCCACATGGGCCAGTGGCCGGTCGGCAGGTCGACCACGTCCAGCTGGGTGAGCTGGGCTACGGCGCTGAACATGGGGTGTCCTTGCGCGGCCAGTTCGAGGACCTGGGCACTGGGCAGGGAGCAACAGATGAGGGTAGTGGCCACGTCGTGGCGTGCAGCATTGGTCAGCTCGACGGACGCGCGAGCGACTCCGGCGGGTTCGGGCACGGCCTTGGAGCGGAATCGGGTGAGGTGCTGGTCGTTGAGACCTTCAAGGCTCGCTTGCTGGCTCAGCGTGTCGAAGTCAGGTAGCGGCAGCTCGAGGACCGCTGCCGGCAGGTCGGGTGCGAACGCGCCGTCGTTGGCCATCGGGCCGGAGTCGACCCAGATCACGCGGCGGATCAGCTCCGGGTGCCTGTCCAGGACAACGCTCACGGGACCATTGGCGCCGCTGTGTCCCACCAAAACGACATCGCCACCCAGCTGACCCAGCACGCCGGCAATGGCCTCGGCCTGGTCATCGAGTGTCCGCGCCGCGCGCTGGGGGTCCCGCGGGTCGAGACCAGGCAAGGTCAGGGCCGTGGCCAGGGCACCTGCGGAGGTCAACTTCTCGATCACCTCGTCCCAGGCCCAGGCGCCAAGCCAATACCCGGGGATAAGGACGATGTGCGGTTGCCGCTCTGGTCGCGGCCTGGCCCCGGCGGCGGTTGCGGGCTACTCAGCGGCGGAGCACTACCGCCGGTGACGCTCACTGATGCTCAGGCCCTGTCGCTTCTCGCCGCCGTCGCGGCAGCTCCGGATGCGCCCTACTCCGATCTTGCCGCTGCCGCGGTTCGCAAGATCATGGATGTCCTCGACCCAAACACACGAGCGCGGGTCGATCAGCTCGCTTCACGCGTGTGGGTGAACCCAGCAGCCACCGTCTCGAGAGTCATTCGTTCTGCCTGTGAGCAGGCCATGACTGAGCAGCGTGTACTGCGCATCGACTACGTCGCCGCCGATGGCGCTGCCACCCGGCGCGATGTCGAACCGATCCTGTTCGCCAACACCAACGGCACCTGGTACCTCATTGGATGGTGCCGCCTGCGCGATGCCGTGCGCTGGTTCTTGGTCAGCAGGATCCGACGGGCAAGCGTCACCCGCGAACCGTGCACGGGTCACACCGTAGCTGAGAGCGGCACACCCCCACCCACTGCTACGAGCGTGAGAATCAACCGCGGCTGACCACCCGAACAACGTCCCCGGTCAGCACAGCTAGTCGAGATCCTTCGTTTCCTCCGAGGCGCCGCTCAGGTGGGCGCTCAGCCGGCTGTAGGCCACGGACAAGGCGAAGCAGATCACGCCCGCCACCAGCAGCGACAGGATGCGGGTGATGGAGTTCTGCCCGGACATGTCGATCACGGCGAGTTTGAGCACCATCAACATCACCAACATCAGCCCGTACAGGCGCATGGCCGTGGCGTAGGTGCGAAAACCCGCGACGATACTGAGGGCGCCGGCGATGATGAGGAAGGCGCTGCTCGTCGCGGAATCCACGTTCGTCGCCGTCAGGAGGGTGTTCATCCCGAGCAGCGAGAGGGTGAAGGTGACGCCGGCGGCCACGCCGTGCCACGGGTGCCGCACCAGCGGCCACATCATCCACACCACCGCGCAGCCCACAGCGAGCACGAAGGGGATCAGCGCCAGCTCGTGGGCCAGGAAGGCCCACGCCGGGTGGGCTGCGGGCCGCCACGGCAGCACGGACCAGGACGTGACTGCGTAGATCGCGTACTGCATCACACCGGCTGCCCCGAGGGTCAGGATCATCGGCACCGGCGACGACGGGGCCATGGACGCCGTGTCGGTCGCGGGGTCGTCGACCAGGTGCGCCCGCTGTCCGAACAGCCTGCCGGAAAGCAGGGGCAGGGTCGTCGCGTGTCCGCTTCCGAGGCCCAGCCCGATCAGCGCCACGACCACACTCAACATGAGGATTCCCCAGACCGTGACGTTCCAGGCCGGCTCGACGCCCAACCGCCGCAGCAGTTCCTGGACGACCGTGGGCAGGCGCAGCACCAGCAGGAACACCACCAGCCAGACGGCCACGATGTGCTCCGGCCCGTCCGGGAGACGTTTCTCGAGGATCAGCGCGACCGCCACGGCCACTGCCAGGGCGCCCAACCGCACCAGACTCAGGGCGATGTCCGGGTCGTGTCCGACCCAGGTCAAGAACACGACCGCGGCCGGCACGGTGATGGCGTGGATCGCATTGCCGGCCAGCATCGCAGGCACCGCGGTCAGGGCCAGAACGGCGATGAGCGCGCCCAGGGCCAGGGATTCGTTCTTCAGCTGGGGCAGCAGGATGCCCGCTGCCACGAAGGCGCTGACGAACAGGCAGTGCCCGGCCCATTGTCCGGCTTGTGCGGCGACTCCCTTGAAAACCAGTGGCACCACGACGACGGCGAGGACGACCAGGTGCGCCACGGCCAGCAGGGTGAAGTCCTGGTGTTGGAACCAGTCCAGGTCGGCTCTCGGCGGTGGCACTGGCCTGAGTCGCAGCGTCGAGATGGCTATCAGCAGCGGGGCGGTCAGCCAGGCCAGAGCCCAGGGGTTCGTCGGGGTCCCGATAGGTGACTCCGGTGTGGTCTCGGGGGTCTCGTCCTCAGGGATTTCGTCCTCAGGTACTTCGCCCGCCCTCACGACCAGGATGAGTTGGGCGAACAGGAGCGCCACGAGAACGAGCATGGCCACGAGAGTGCCGGCCTCGGTGATCTCCCGTGCCTTCCCGACGGGTGCCATGAACAATGCGGGAAGCCCGATTGCGCTGGCCGACAGCAGGTACAGGGGCCTGAAGCGGGACTGCTCGACAGCCTTCCTTGCAGTCATGGCGGTGGTCAGGGTGATGGCTGCCACGTAACCCACCGTCATCATCAGTCCCAGGAAGGACTGCTCGGGATGGATACGGGATTGCGCTGTGGCCAGCCCGATGGTCGACAACCCTCCCAGCGCCGTGATGATCGTGATGTAGGGCAGGCGGGTGCGCGCGGCGACCAGGATCAAGATGATCGTCCACCCGGTGAGCGCGAGGAAGGCGGACAGCGGGGGCAACAATCCCAACAAGACAGCGCCCACCAGGGAAACGAACCCCAGTCCGCCTCCGATGCCGGTGATCGTCGCCGCCGGCAGCCGGTTCGTCGTGGCCCTGGAGACCATGCCCATCCCGACGGCGGTCAACGTGACGGCTGTCACCCCGACGGCCCCGACCTTGACGATGTCCGGTATCGAGTTCCACAGCAGCGCGATGAGACTGGCCGCGGCCAGGAAGACCAGCACCGCCGCGGCGGCTGACAGCAGGTATTTGCCCAGGGTGGCTTCGCCTGCGCGTTTCCTGATCGAGTCCAGGAGCGGGTGTTTGGGTTCCGGGGAGTGGAAGAAGTCGCCGAGGGGAACCTCGTCCGGGCTCCCGGGCGACGATGTCGTGACGTCCGTGTCCCGCGTGAGCGGCTGAGGCTTCTTCGCCACCGGTGGTGAAGGAAGTGACACCGGGATCGTCCGGGGAGGCGGGGGCGTGGGCGCCGCAGGAGCCCGCCGTGTGGGGGCGGGGATCGATATCTGCAACGGGGTCGGCCCGGTCGCGGTGGGGCGGTGGGGCGGTTGCGGCGGTGTGGCTGGTTTCTGCTGCTCCCGGTAGGTGTTGGTGCGTTGCCGTGGTGCCTCGGGCAGGGCGTCTGGTGTGTCCAGGTGGGAGATGATCACGTCCATCCTGAGGGTCAGGCCGTCGATGGCCTTGATCACGTCGCGCAGGCTCGGCTCGGGTTCTGGACCGGTGCTTGTCGGTTGTTCGTTCTTCTCCATCGTTGGAGCCTTTCCGGCAGTGCTGCGAGGTCTCCAGCCTACGGTCTCCAGGGACGGGGTAGGAGGGGTTTCAGTGAAAAAAAGGGGCCGCTTCGAAGCGGGCGGGACGGACCTGCGAGCGTGAATGGATAGGCGAAACTGTGGGGTCGTGGTGTGGTCTGTCTCCCGGGTGGCGGCTGCGGTTCAGTTCATCGAGGTCCGTGGTACGAGATCTATGACCACTGTGCTGCCAGAGTGCGTCGAAAAAAGTCGTGACAAATCCCCCAAGGGAGCCTACAATCTCTGATGTTAACGCTAACTTCGGGCACTCGGACGAGACGCAGCAGCCTGCCGTTCCGGAGACCGAGCGATTACGACAAAGGAGTTCGTATGAAGTACCGCCGTGCAGCAGCCGCGCTGCTGTGTGCCACCCTGGCCCTCGGGCTCGGGGCCTGCTCAGGAGGCTCCAAGGACAAGAGCGCGCAGGCGAGCAAGATGTACACCTGGGTGTCCAACGAATCCGACCGCGCCCAGTGGGATACCTTCGTCAAGGGCGTCCAGGAAACCGATTCCAACTTCAAGCTCGACATCGAGGGCCCCAGCTTCCAGGACTACTGGACCAAGATCAAGACCCGCATGTCGTCGGCTGATGCGC
>JABCNW020000083.1 GCA_013333945.2 Propionibacterium sp. | reverse complement strand
GGATCAGATGCCTGGGTTCCAGGGAGTCCTCGAACTCCTGATCGCCGTAGCACTCGGGGTCTGGTTGATTCACGGGCGGTGATTCTACGCGTCCTCCATCCGTCCGGGCGGTTCAGCCCACAGCCCACGGGATCACATGTCCGGCTCATCCCCGCGGGAGATCTCGGACAGCAGGTCCCAGATCAGATCCCCCGTCATCTGGTAACCGTCGGTACTGGCCAACTCCTCCAGGAGCTCCCGGGCCGCGACTGCATGGGCCGGATCGGCAATCAGCCGCTCCAGTGATTCACGCACCCGGCTCACCTGCCAGTTTTTCCTCGGGATACGGATCGCCGATCCGCGTTGGACGAGCCGGTCCAAGTTGGAGCACTGCTCCCACTGCATGCCGGTCCCCAGCACCGGCGTACCGGCGTACACCGCGGTTTGGACGGTTCCCTGCCCGCCGTGAATGATCGCAACATCCGCCAGCGAGTTGACCGCGGGTGCGGGTACGAACCGGTCGGTCAGCAGGACGTGGTCGATCTCACCGAGGCGAAGTCGGGCCTCATCGAGCGAGACGACATGCGGCGGGCATACCACCACCGCCCGGCAGTTCACACCGGCTACCGCTTCGATGGCTGTCAGCAGGTATTCCTTCTCGCCGCTGCTGCCCATGGCCACAAAGACCTTCGGGGCACCTCCACCCGCGAAACGATGCGCGATCTCCGGTGGTACCGGAACGTCGACCGGTTTGCTGAACAACGGTCCCGCGATCCGGGTGCGTGGCCCGACATCTTGACCCTCGTAGTAAATGGGCAGATCGTTGACCAGCTGGATGTCCGCGTCGAGCATCCCGAACATGTCGGTCTGAGGATTGTCCCAGCCGCGTTCCCGTGCTGCCCGGGCCAGGACGGGCTGCCTGAAGAAACCGGAACGCATCGCCAGCGACGACAACCGTCTGGCCATCCATGTGCGCAGCCGCTTGGGAAGCCGGTCCACGATGCGCAGCCTCAGGTCGTCCGGCACGTCCAGGAGGAAGTACTGTTCCAACCATGGGCGATATACAGGGCACGGACTGTAAACCACAGAGGGGATGCCCATCAACTGCGCCGCAATCCCGGCATGGGGGATGAATCCGTAGACCATGAGGTCTGGCCGATATTGGCGCAGATCGTCGGTGATGGCGTCGATCACGTCCCCGGAGCGCCGTTGGTCAGTCAGGAACTCGGTTCCGTCATGGTCGGCACGCATGATGGTGTCGACCTCCTCTTGCGACAGGGCAAGACCTGTGGACCGGGTCTCGTATCCGGCCTCAGCGATCTGCTTCACGAAGCTCTGCCGGGTCTCCGGGTGGAGGAAGGAGACCTCTACTTCCCGACCCCGCTGGTCGGCGACCCGCTGGATCGCCCGTGCGATCTCAACTCCTCTGGTGGTGTCACCCGCGTTGAAGGTCGGCACGACGACCGTCACCCTCACCGGTTCCTGCATGTTCTTCTCCTTGGCTTTTTCTCGTACCAACCCTGCTGATCGGCCAACGCACAGATTCGGGAAACAGTCGCAGGGCATTCCCGTGGTTTGTTGCTTCCCGTAGCCATCCGGGCATCGGATAGTGACCCAGTTCTCGGGTGATGAATTTCACCACGGGATGGAGGGTGAACGGCCAGTCGGCCCCGAACGTGATGCTCCCCGGATCGGCAACGTCGAACAGGCGGGGCAGATCCGCCGGGGAGGCAATGAGGGCCATGCCCCCGTAGAACCTCCGGAACGCCTCGATGTTCTTCTGTTTGCCGTACCCCTGACACAGCGCTGTCAGCAGTTTTCGTTGAGCGGGTTCCCAGGCGATCATCGCCAGGAGGGCTCGGTAGACGGATACGGCGCGAATCCCCCGCCATGGGCAAGGATAAATCTGATCCTCGGGAAGTGCTCCAATGCACCGGAGAGAATCAGGTCCACCGCCGTCCTGGACGTCTCCAGCAGATAGTCCAGCGAGAACATCGGCACGCGTTGCACCGGTTCTGGGGAAAGTGTTCCCGGATGGGCGAACACCGTGATGACACGGCGGTCGAGTTCTGTGAGCAACGATGCAAGATAGCGGGTCCCCCAAGCACTTTCCTGCGGCATTCGCCAACAGCACCACCCCATCGGCGTGCAGTTGGTCGCAGACACACTGGATCTCCTCGAACACGCTCTCGACGTCCAGGAGGGTCAACGTCACGAAGAATCCAAACCTGTCGATTCGCTCATCCACTATGGACGCGGCGTATTCATTGAGGTTCCTGACAATGCATCGCGCAAGGGCTTCTCTTCCGAACCGGACGCCGGGGTCCGAAACCGACCGCACACTGAGATGGATTCCATTGCGATCCATCATGTGCCGCGCTGCCGTCCTCGACCAGCACGGCACGTCCACGCCTCCGGGCCTCATTCCACACTTCCGCAGCTGGCGCGCATAGAAGGATGGCAGAACGTGCTGATGATGTCGATTCTCGCGAGTTCTCCCAACGCTCCTCCAACCGGAGTTTCAATACCTGATGTATTTAATACAGTAATGTATCCGCACCGGAGAACACCCAAGCGCTCCGGTGCGGACCGTAGGTCGTCGGGGCATGCCCTCTTCCACGCCGGACCATCTCCCACAGAAACCGCCCAGGCAACGTGTGCACCCGACGTGGGGACCGTGCACTCAGCGATCCCGCGAGCCGACTCCCGACGCTTCCTGGATGTCGGCTACCGCGCAGCCAAGCTTGAGACAATCACCCACTTGGCCGGGTTCGTGAAGGGCACCATCTACTCGAGTTTCCCCTCCGAACAGGACCTCGTTTCGGAACTGCCCACGAAGCGGATAGCACACTACGTCAACTGTGTGCAGAAGACGCTCGCTCGTTCATCCGACCCCAGCAATTCCTGGATGCACTGGTGGCGCACCTGACCGAGGAGATCATGAGGGAAACAGCTTGGCATGTATTGATCGCAGAGCTCGCCGCCGGCGTGGCGACCAATCCTGCGCTGAGAGAGCTGTACCGAGACATCGACGAGAATCACCGGAGCACCTTCGCGGCGCTGTTGACATCGACCGGACTCGTTGACACAGAGCAAAAGGCCAGGGTGGCGGTCAGATCGTTACTGGCCGCAGTGCACGGCTTCGCGTTGGAGCTGACCGTGGACCGAGAAGCAGTCAGCCGCGACGACATCGCCCGTACCCTGCAGGCCATCGCCACGACTCATGTCACACACCACGTGAACACCAGTTCGAGGTGACCGACCCACATCACCCAGACACTGCGATATACCCTTCTCCACTTCACGAAACAGCCGATCAGCCGCGACCGAGATGCCATTTCCAGGCTCGTCGACATCGCAAAAGGCGGGGATTGATTCAAAGCTGAAGGTGCAGCCGGAGAGCCTCATCGAGTTGGGCGACCAGGGGGGCGGGAAGGCGCCCGATCACCGGGCCGATGCGGTCGACTGACACCGCTCGGACCTGTTCAGCTTGGTCCTTGGAATCCAGGCGGACACCAACCTCATCCGCGGCGAGAAGCACCTGAAACGGAAAGACCCGCGCGGTATTACTGGTGACTGGGACGACCGTGACCACGCCTCGCCCGAGTCGAGCGGCGACGGTGTTGGCGCGGTCGTTGCTGACGATGACCGCCGGACGACGCTTGTCCGCCTCCCCCGCCCGTACGGGCTCCAGATCGACCAGCCGGATCTCGCCGCGGAGCACTACTTCACCCCGTCGGCGACGGTGACTGCCCAAGCCCCGGCCTCTCCGGCGTCCTCCCACTCCTGCCAAGCGGCGATGTAGGCATCCTCCAGGTCGGGATCGCCCAGCAGCTTGATGGCCTGTTGGATCGCCGCCGATCGTGACTTCAAACCCGCAGACTGTACATATTTGTCGAGCACGGCGACCTCGCTCGGTGACAAACTCACGCTCAACTTCACCTGGCCCATACCACCATAGTAGTACCAGCAGTACGACTACTTTGCCCCCGTGGCGCTCGGGATCGAGAATCTGACAAACCGCCCAGTTGAGGATCAGAGCTTCGTGGGGTACGGGCAGCGCCCGCACCCCACCGCTCACCGTCGAGTCAGCTGCAGCCGCTGGTGGAACCGCACCCCTCACAGACGTAGCAGGATCCGCTGGGGCGCATCTTGGTGCCGCAGGTCATGCACAGCGGGGCGTCCACCGCCCGCCCGGTCATCGACTCCATCAGCTCAGCCGTGGTGTGGGCGTCAATCAGGGAGGGCTGCCGGGCACCGTCAACGTTAAAGTCGTCGTAGGCGTCGTTGCGCAAGCTCTCCGCCTCAGGCATCTCGGCTTCTTCCTCCTCAGAGAGGTAGGAACCGGTCTCGACGTAGCGGGCGCGCTCGGCGGCAGTGTAGATCCCCAAATCAGCGCGGTCGTCGAAGGAAAGGTAGTCCAGCGCAAGACGGCGGAAGATGTAGTCCATGAACGACTGCGCGATGCGGATGTCCGGGTCGTCGGTCATGCCCGCGGGCTCGAACTTCAGGATGGTGAACTTCTGCACGAAACTCTCGAGCGGCACCCCGTACTGCAAGCCGATGGACACCGCGATGGAGAAGGCGTCCATCACACCGGCGAGGGTGGAGCCCTGCTTGCCGAGCTTCAGGAACACCTCACCGAGCCGTCCGTCCTCATACGCACCGGAGGTCATGTACCCCTCGGCCCCGCTGACGGAGAAGCTCGTGGTGCGCCCCTGCCTCGACTTCGGCAAGCGTTCCCTCTTGGGCCGGTAGACGACCTTCTCCACAACTTTCTCGACGACTTTGACGTTCTCCTTGTCCTCGGCCTTCTTGCCGTCGGAGAGCGGCTGACCGACCTTGCAGTTGTCCCGGTAGACGGCGAGCGCCTTGAGACCCAGTTTCCATCCCTGCCGGTAAACGTCCGCGATGTCCTCGACAGTGGCGGACTCCGGCAGGTTCACGGTCTTCGAGATGGCCCCGGACAGGAAAGGCTGCACCGCGGCCATCATCCGGACGTGTCCCATCGGGGCGATGGCCCGCTGCCCCATGGCGGTGTCGAAGACCTCGTAGTGCTCCCTGGCAAGACCAGGAGCGCCGATCACGTGCCCGTTCTCGGAGATGAAGTCGACGATCTTACGGATCTGGCCTTCCTCGTAGCCGAGTTTGGTGAGCGCCCGCGGGATGGTCTGGTTGACGATCTGCATGGAACCACCGCCGACGAGTTTCTTGAACTTCACCAAGGAGAAGTCGGGTTCGACGCCGGTGGTGTCGCAGTCCATCATGAAACCGATAGTTCCGGTGGGGGCGAGCACAGAGGCCTGGGCGTTACGGTAGCCGTTCTCCTAGCCGATCGTGACCACCTGTTCCCATTCCCGGGTGGCCACCGCGTGGAGATCCGTGTCGGCTGGCATCACGAACGCGGATTCGTTGGCGGCGAGATGCTTGCGCATCACCTTCTTGTGGGCCTCGGCGTTGCGAGCATAGCCGTCGTAGGGCCCGACGATCCCGGCCAGCTCCGCGGAGCGACGGTAGGAGGTCGCGGTCATGATGGATGTGATGGCGGCCGCGGTGGAACGTCCCCCGTCGGTGTCGTAGCCCTTGCCCATGGCCATCAGCAGCGCCCCGAGGTTGGCGTACCCGATCCCGAGTTGCCGGAAATTGCGGGTGGTCTCACCAATTGATTCGGTCGGGAAATCCGCGAAACAGATGGAGATGTCCATCGCCGTGATGACCAGCTCAACGGCGCGCACGAAGGTCTCCGCATCGAAGACACCGTCCTCACCCAGGAATTTGAGCAGGTTGAGGCTGGCCAGGTTGCAGGAGCTGTTGTCCAGGCTCATGTATTCGGAGCACGGATTAGACGCGGTGATGGGCCCGGATTCCGGGTTGGTGTGCCAGGCGTTGATGGTGTCGTGGTACTGGATACCGGGGTCAGCACATTCCCAGGCCGCCTTGGCAATCTTGCGGAACAGTTCCCGGGCGTCGACCCTCTCGATGACCTCGCCAGTGGTCCGGGCACGCAGCCCGAACTCGGTTCCCGCCTCAACGGCAGACATGAACTCGTCGGTGACCCGCACCGAATTGTTGGCGTTCTGGTACTGCACGGAGGTGATGTCCCTGCCACCGAGGTCCATGTCGAAACCGGCGTCGCGCAGCGCCCGGATCTTGTCCTCCTCACGGGCCTTGGTCTCGACGAACTCCTCGATGTCCGGGTGATCGACGTCCAGGACGACCATCTTCGCGGCGCGCCGAGTGGCGCCGCCGGACTTGATGGTTCCGGCCGAGGCGTCGGCGCCGCGCATGAAGGACACGGGACCGGATGCGGTGCCACCCGAGCTGAGCAGCTCCTTGGAGGACCGGATGCGGGAGAGGTTCAGGCCGGCCCCGGAACCACCCTTGAAGATGAATCCCTCCTCCTTGTACCACGTGAGGATGGACTCCATAGAGTCATCGACACTGAGGATGAAACAGGCGGAAACCTGCTGCGGCGAAGGGGTGCCGACGTTGAACCACACCGGCGAGTTGAAGGAGAAATACTGATGCAGCAGCAGCCAGGTCAGTTCCTCCCCAAAGATCTCGGCGTCCCGGTCAGTGGCGAAGTAGCCGTTGTCCCGCCCGGCCTTGACGTACTGCCCGACGACGCGATCGATGAGGGTCTTGAGGCTGGATTCGCGCCGCGGGGTACCGAGCGCCCCCCGGAAGTACTTGTTCGTCACGATGGTGGAGGCATTCACGCTCCAGAAGTCGGGGAACTCCACACCGCGCTGCTCAAAGACCACCTCACCGGTTTTCCAGTTGGTCTGGACCACATCACGCAACTGCCAGGTGACCTCGTCGTAGGGGTGCACGCCCTCGGTGGAGAACATCCGCTCGACGGTGAGGCCCACCCCGAGGACAGGCTGTTCACCGGGGCGTCCCTGGCGTTTGACGGATTTGGTCACAGTGGTGGTCATGTCTTCCTCACTACGAGAATGGCGGAGATTGATCGGGTCAGCCGATGAGGGGTTCCTGGGAGTCGCTCTCGCGACGACGTCTGCGCCGCGCCCCTCTGATGGGTTCGGGCAACAGCGCGTCCCCGGTCGGCTGGCGGCGTTTCATGGAGTCGACCTCGTCGAGGAAATCATCAACGGAGTCGAAATTCTTGTAGACCGAGGCGAACCTCAGGTAGGCCACGGGGTCAAGCTCTGCCAGGGGCCTGAGGATCGCGATGCCAATGTCTTCGCTGGTCAGTTCGGCCTGCCCGATAGAGCGTAGGTCTTCCTCCACACGTTGCCCGAGGGCAGCTAGCTGGGCCGCGGTGACTGGGCGGTTCTGGCAGGCCTTGGCGACTCCCCGGATCACCTTCTCCCGGTTGAATGCCTCCACCACCCCGGAGCGTTTCAGGACGTGGAGCTGGATCTGCTCCACGGTGGTGAATTTCCGCTGGCAGGAGCAGCACACCCGACGGCGGCGGATGGCCAGGCCGTCGTCCGTCGCACGCGAGTCAGACACCTTGGTGTCTGC
>JABCNW020000082.1 GCA_013333945.2 Propionibacterium sp. | reverse complement strand
CGCCGCACCGAGGCGTGCGAGCCGCAGGGCGCGCGGGTTGAGGTCGGTGGCGACCACCCGGTCGGCGTGGCGGGACAGGTGGTAGCTCTGCACCCCGCACCCCGTGCCGAGATCGAGGGCCTGCCCGACGTGGCCGCGCATGGTGATCTCCGCGAGAGTCAGGGACGCGGGTGAGGCCCCCAGCACGTAGTCGGGACGGGTCGGTTCTACGATCCCGTCGAGACCAGGGGTGAGGTCGCTAACCAGCCACCCGGAGGCGCCGTCGTCGGGTGAGGCGTAGGGCCGCAGCTCGACCACGGCCCGCGCGGACCCCCCATCCACAGCGATAATCCCCTGCGCCACCACGTCGAAGAAACACCCACCAAAGGCACGTTCCGCGACCCCAGAGGGCACCTGCTGCCTCAGCAGGAACATCCGGATCAGCGTCGCGAGGGGGTCGTCCGCCCCGGCCAGGGCGACGTCGGCGGGCAGGGTGCAGTTGCGGTGCAACCCCGCCTGCCCAACATCCCCGATGCGTTCCAGCACGGAATCGGTGGTGTAGTCGATCTCGATCAGCCGGTCGCGCAGCCGGGAAATGTCCATGCCGACACCATAGAACCCGCACATGGGTGTTTGTGGCATTCGCGGACCACAAGAAATAGACCGGGGTTTCCTCGGTTGCGCAGCACTCAACCCGGTTTCGAGCGCGAAACGAGGCGTTTCCCGCGTTGAGTGCTGCATTACCGTGTTTCACGACCCCAGATCTGGGGTCGTACGGATCAGCGGGCCGTCGCGAGGATCCTGCCGGCGCGGTTGATCACGACGATCTCCACTTCCACCGGTGCCTCGCCGAGGACCGCCAGTGCCTCGGTGCGCGCTGACTCGGCGATCAGCTGCGGCAGGTCAATGCCGGCCTCGCCGGCGAGGGTGACGGCGTGGGCGACGGTGGCGACCTCCCCGATCGCATCGGCCAGTTCCGGTGACGCGCCGGCTCCCTCCGCCAGGTGACGCAGGTGGCCGGGCTGGATGCGGGTTCGATGGGAGTGCAGATCGAGGTAGCCCGCAGCCAGTTTGGAGAGCTTCGCAACCCCCCCGACGATCGTGAGTGTGGGCAGTGGATGCCTGCGCAGGTATTTCAGGACGGCGCCAGCGAAGTCGCCCATGTCGAGCAGTTCGATGCCCGGATACAGCTCTTCGGCGACCCGTTCCGACGTCGATCCGGTGCAGGCGGCTGCGTGCGTCGCACCGGTTGCGATGGCGACGTCGATGCCGCGATGGATCGACGCGATCCACGCCGAACACGAGTAGGGCACAACGACACCGGTGGTGCCCAGGACACTCAACCCTCCGAGCACACCGATGCGCGAATTCCAGGTCTTCTCGGCGATGCGCGCGCCGTCGTCGATCGAAACGGTAACGCGCACGTCGGGCGCGACCCCGAGGCGCTCGGCTGCGGCGGTGATGTTGGCGGTGATGTATTCGCGGGGTTTCGGGTTGATAGCAGGCTCCCCCACCGGCAACGGCAGTCCCGGCAGGGTGACGGTACCGATGCCATCACCGCCCGCGAAACTCACACCACCACCGGGTTCGCCGGGGTCGACGACCACCCGCACGATCGCGCCGTGAGTGACGTCGGGGTCGTCGCCGGCGTCCTTCGTGATCGCCGCCATCGCTTGCCCGGGCTGCAGCCGCGACTGGGTCAGGGCGAACGTGACCTCGCGACCGCCGGGCAGAACGATCCCGACCGGGTCGGGAAACTCGCCCGTGTGAAGAGCGATGAAAGCGCTGGTGGCGGCCGCGCAGGCGCAGGCCCCCGTCGTCCAGCCGGGTCTCAGCTTCGACGACTCCAGTTGCGCCTTCCGACCGCGGGGGCGCAGCGCGTCCCGCCCCTCCGCTGCCAAGGTGGGATCGGCGTCAGCGGTCATTCGTGGTCTCGGCTCGACTGGCCATCGCGTTCATCGCGGCGACCGCCATCGCGGAGCCGCCACGGCGCCCGAGAACCGTGATGTACTCGACGCCGCTGTCGTCGGCGACCAGCGCATCCTTCGATTCCGCGGCGCCCACGAAACCGACGGGGATACCGACGATCGCCGCGGGCCTGGCGCCGGTCTCGTGCATCACCTCGAGCACCCGGAACAGCGCGGTCGGAGCATTACCCATGGCGATGACCGCGCCGTCGAGCAGTCCGTCCTCCTGCCACAGGTCGACGGCGGCGGCGGCTTTGGTGCAGTCCTTCGCCTCCGCGATCGCGGGAAGGCGGGGGTCCTTGATGTGGCAGATGATCCGGGTGTGTTCGGGCAGGCGGCTTCGGATGATGCCGGTTGCGACCATCGACGAGTCGCACAGGATCGGCGCCCCAGCCTCGAGGGCCGCGAGAGTGGCAGCGGCAACCCCCGGAGTGAAGGCGATCAGGTCGGCGATGGCCGGATCGGCCGCGGCGTGGATCATCCGCACCACCACGGGCTCGATGTCGTCGGGGAAACGCCCCAGATTCGACTCCTCCCGGATGATCTCGAACGAGCGGGCGTAGATCGGGCTACCGGTCCTGATGTAGTCATGGCTCACACCTCAAGACTAGAGCAGCCGTCACCGCCCTCCGGGCAGCCAGCCCGCCCCGTCCGGGGCGCATCCCCGTCAAACCGGAGGGGGGACTCGGCGCCAGAAATGCCTGGGCTAGGCTGTCTGGCGAAAATTGACCATTCAGCTTGCCGACAACGACGAAGTCTGGCGCACATCCAGTAGCAGTGTCGCCACTGTTGACGACATCGCGCACGGGAGCCAGACCCTTCGGGCCAGCCGAAACCGAACGGGCGTAGTGCCCGAGAAGGACCGATATGAGCGTTGAGCGCACCCTGTCCGGAGTGGGGGTGGGTCCCGGCGATCCGGATCACGTGACCGTAAAGGCGTTGCGGACCCTGGAGACCGCCGATGTCATTCTCGTGCCGAGCACCGAGGCCCGCGCCGGCGGCGTCGGACGCGCCGAGGAGATCGTGTGTACCCACCTGCCCGCCAAGACCGCAGCGATCCGCCGCATCCCGTTCTCCATGGCCGAGCATCGCGGTGTCGGACAGCGCAGGGCCAGCGCGTGGGAGGCCTCCGCCACGACCGCCATCGAGGCATTCGAGGCCGGTGCGAAGCGGGTCGCGTTCGCCACCGTCGGCGACGCGTCGGTGTTCTCGACGTTTTCGTACCTGTGTGACCTGGTATCGCGGCGCGTCGATGTCACGATCGAGGTCATTCCCGGGATCACCGCCATGCAGGCCATCGCCGCCACCAGCCGCACCCCGCTCGTCGAGGGCCAGGAGATCTTGTCCCTCGTGCCGTGGACCGTCGGACCCGAGACCCTGGCCCGCGTCTGCGAGGTCTCCGACACCGTCGTCGTCTACAAAGGCGGCCGCGAGATGACCGAGCTTCGCGCCGTCCTGGGGGCGCAGGGCCGCCTCGACGAGGCCGTCCTCGGCACCGACCTCGGGTTGCCCTCCGAACGCGTCGTTCCCCTGTCCGAGGTGACCGACCGCACCCCCTACTTCAGCACCGTCCTTGCCGCACCGAAGCGATCCACCACCGGAGGGAGAATATGAGCGAATCACGACTCGACCCGGAAGGCCTAGTGGTCTTCGTCGGGGCAGGCCCCGGGGCCGACGACCTGATCACCGTGCGCGGCGCCCGCGTCATCGCCGAGGCCGACATCATCATCTGGGCCTCCTCGCTCGTGCACCCCGGAATCATCGCCGGCCACAAGCCCGGCGCCGAGGTCATCGACTCCGCGTCGATCCCCCTGGAGGACCTGGTGCCGCTGTACATGCGGGCCCGTGACGAGAAACTTCTCGTCGCCCGCGTCCACACCGGAGACCCGGACATCTACGGGGCGACGGCGGAGCAGCGCGACCTGTGCGCCCAGATCGGCATCCCCACCGAGACGATCCCCGGCATCTCGGCGTTCTCCGCCACCGCGGCCCGGGTCGGCGCCGAACTGACGCTGCCGGAGGTCGCGCAGTCGATGATCCTCACCCGCCTCGAAGGCGGTCGCACGCCGATGCCCGAGAAGGAGAACATCCGCTCGTTCGCGGCCCACGGAACGACAATGTCGATCTATCTGTCGGCGGCCCGCCACAAGCAGCTGGAGGAGGCCCTCCTCGAGGGCGGTTATCCCCCGGAGACGCCGTGCATCATCGGCTACCGCGTGACCTGGCCCGACGAGGCCATCAGGCGGGTCCAACTGAAGGACCTGTCGGCGACGATGAAGGAACACAAGCTCTGGAAGCACACGATCGTGCTCGTCGGCCCGGCCCTGGCCACCGACCGCGCCACCAAACGCTCCCACCTGTACCACCCCGGTTTCCGGCACGGATACCGGGCCGCCGACAAGGCCGCCCAGGCCGACCTGAGGGAACACGGCGCCATCACCTACAACCTGGAGAACGGAGACGAGACATGATCACGGTCCACGGGCATCTCGGCGCCCCCAGCGAGGAGCTGCGTCGCGCCGTCGCCGCCGCGGATGTGGTGGTCGGCGGGCGCCGTCACCTCGACGAGCTGGCCGTCCCCGAGGACAAGCGAATCGTCCTGGGTGGCCTCACCCCCGCCGTCGAGAAGATCCGGCAGCTGCCCGAGGACACCGATGTCGTGATCCTCGCCTCCGGTGACCCGCTGTGGTTCGGTGTCGTACGCAAACTGCGATCGATTGGGTTGCGCCCGAAGGTCGTCACGCGTGCCTCATCGGTGGCCGAGGCGTTCGCCCGCATCGGGTTGCCCTGGGACGACGCCATCACGGTCTCCACGCACGGTCGTCCCGTCGAGGCCGCCATTGCCGCGGCGCGCCGCTACGCGAAGGTAGCGGTCATGACCGACCCGCGCGAACCTCTCTCGCAGCTGACCGACCCCCTGGCCGGCTTCGAGCGGACCTTCGTCCTGGCCGAGCGTCTCGGCGAGGACGACGAACGCGTCCGGATCATGACCGGCGAGCAGCTGGCCGCGATCGAGGACATCCGGCACCCGAACGTCGTGCTCATCCTGGAGCACCACCCCGACGCCGATTGGGATGAGACAGCCCTCGCCACCACCGCGCCCCGCCGCGTCGCCGTCCCCGAGGTCGCGGTGGAACGGCTGAGCGCGAATGCGCTGACCGACCTGACGGTCGGGCAGGTCGTCTCCTCCGATGCCGCCCGCACCCGCGCCTCCCGGATCGACGACCTGCTCGGCGGAACCCGCATCTACGACGGGCCCGCCACCGAGGGGTTGCGCCGGGCTTTCGACGAATGCGACCTGATCGTCTCGCACCTGGCGATCGGCGCCACCACCCGCATCCTCGCGCCGCTGCTGGATTCGAAGAAAACCGACCCGGGTGTCGTCGTCATCGACCAGGGTGGGCATTTCGTCGTGCCGCTGCTGGGCGGGCATGTCGGCGGCGCGAACGCGCTGGCCGAGAAACTGTCGGAGGCCCTGGGGGCCACCGCGGTGCTCACCACTGCCACCGACTCCCTCGGCGTCCCCGCTCTCGACACCCTCGGCTGGGCCCACAGCGGCGATGTCGCGGGCGTGACCGGCGCGATGCTCGACGGTCGTCCCGTGCGGCTGGTGCGGGAGCGACCGTGGCCGATGCCGCCGCTGCCAGCCAACGTCTCCGAGGACGCGGCCTCACCGGTCGCGGAGATTCTCGTCACCGACCGCGACGCCTCGCAGCTGCCGCCCGCCGGGCTGCCGCGGGTCGTCCTGCATCCTCGCTCGCTGGTGGTGGGTATGGGCTGCAACCGCGGCACCTCGGAGAAGGTCCTGCGCGCCCACCTGGAGGCGACCCTCGCGGCCGCGGGTCTGACGATCCACTCGGTCGCGGCGCTGACCAGCGTCGACGCCAAGGCACGTGAGGGTGGGCTGCTCCGCCTCGCCAAGCACCTGGGGGTGCCGTTCGTGTGCTATGAGGCCAGCGAGCTGGCAGAGGTCGAGGTGCCGACCCCCTCGGAGGTCGTCGCCTCCGAGGTGGGAACGCCGAGCGTCTCCGAGGCCTCCGTCATCCGCCGCGGCGCTGAGCTGATCGTGCCGAAGACGAAGTGCCCCGATGCGACGTGCGCGATCGGCCGGGTGCCGGCGCGCGGTGAGTTGCGGGTGGTCGGTCTCGGCCCCGGCCACCGCGACCTGTTGACTCCGATGGCGAAGCAGGCGATCGAGACCGCCCGCTACGTGGTCGGCTACATCCCCTATGTGCGGCAAATCCGCGACCTGGTCAACCCTCACGCCGAGACCTACGCCACGAAGATGGGCACCGAGGAGCAGCGGACGGCGTTCGCGATCCAGAAGGCACGCGAGGGACATCCCGTCGCGTTCGTATGTTCCGGCGATCCCGCGATCTACGCGATGGCCTCCCCCACCCTGGAAATCGGCACGGAGGGGATCGACGTCCGAGTCATCCCGGGCGTCACGGCGGAGCTGGCCGCCTCGGCGCTGCTGGGCGCGCCGCTCGGTCACGACCACGTCACGATCTCCCTGTCCGACCTCCACACGCCGTGGGAGGACATCGAGCGCCGGCTCCAGGCCGCCGCGGAGGGGGATTTCGTGACGGTGCTGTACAACCCCCGCTCCCGCAAACGCCTCGCGCACCTACCCCGGGCGCTGGAGATCCTGGGGGCGCATCGCCCCGCCGATGTGCCAGTGATGGCCGTTCACGAGGCGTTCCGACCAAAGCAGCGCATCAGGTGGGCGCCGATCGGTGAGTTCAAACCCGAGTGGGTCGACATGCACACCGTCGTCATCGTCGGCTCGTCGACCACCACACCGGTGGCGACGGGGGCCGGTGAAACGGCGATCGTCACACCACGCGACTACCAGTGGATGGACACAGCTCAAGAAAGAAGCCGCTGATGCTCGAGAAACTGACCACCGTGCCGCTCGTCATCGCAGCACACGGCACCCGCGACCCAGAGGGCGTGACCGCGTGCCGAGCCCTCGCGGAGCGCGTCCGGACGAAACTGCCGGGCACAAAAGTGACCATCGGTTTCATCGAGTTGGCGGAACCGCGAATCCCCGAGGCCGGGGCCGATGCCCTGAAGGACAGCGCGCCGAGGGGCGGGGCCGAGGCCGTCGTCGTGCCGCTGATGCTTGCCTCCGGCGGGCACGTGCGAATCGACATCCCGGAGGCCATCGACAAGGGACGCGGCAACTCCGAGGTCGCCTACTCGGCGGCGCTGCTGGGCAGCCCGCTGCTGGACTCGGCGGTGCGGCGTCGCGTCATCGAGGCGCTCGGCGAGTGGCGCCCCCAGGACACGGCGTGCATCCTGGTGGGTCGCGGCTCCTCCGTCGTTGGATCGAACGCGGAGCGCTACCGCATGGCCCGGGTCCTCATGGAGGAGGCGGGGCTTCGAAGCATCCATCCCGCGTTCATCCAGGTGTCGCGACCATCAGTGCCGGAGGCGTTGAACCACGCGAAGGCCACCGGTGTGAAAAAGATCGTCGTCGCCCCGCATTTCCTGTTCCCGGGCAAACTGCGAACCTGGAACCTGGATCAGGTCGCCGCCTGGCGCGAGAACAACCCGGATG
>JABCNW020000081.1 GCA_013333945.2 Propionibacterium sp. | reverse complement strand
CTGCACCGCGACGACATCCGGAGGCAGTGCCCCACGAAACAGCTGGGGGGTGGTGGACAGCCGCGCCGGGTAGTAGTCGACCCGAGGATTCCCGCGCAGCCCGGAACCGACGAAGGTGGTTTCGATCCGCACCCCTTCGCGATCCGGCAGCGCGCCGAGCCCGTTGACGATGAACAGCCGGTACTCGGGAATGGCCACGTCCAGCAACCCGAGCAGGGCACGCGGGGTACCGAAACTGCCCTGGGTGACGATGCGGGGATTCCCGGGCAGCTCGGGCAGAGCAGCGGCCAGCTGCTCGGGGGCGACGATTCTCACTTCAGCCTCACAGGTCCTGGGTGTCGAAGGTGTTGCAGGAGGAAGGATTACCGGAATCGAAGCCCACACTCAACCAGCGCTGCCGTTGCTCGGAGCTGCCGTGGGTCCACGACTCGGGGTTGACGAATCCACCCTGTTGTTTCTGGATGTGGTCGTCGCCGACGGAACGGGCCGCATCCGCGATGCGCAGTAGGTCGTCCTTGGTGACCGCCTTGATCGGCGAGTTCGAATCCTTCATGACCTGGTTGAACACCACCCCGGCGTAGCAGTCGGCCTGGAGTTCGAGCCGCACTTGCGCGGAATCAGCTCCGGTACCGCGCGTGACCTTGCGCATGGTTCCGTCGAGATTCTGGATGTGGTGCCCGAACTCGTGGGCGACGATGTAGAGCTCTGCTGCGTCCCCGCCGGAGGCTCCGAGTTGTTTGAGGAGCTGTCCGACGTAGGAGTCGTCGATGTAGACGGTGGAGTCACCGGAACAGTAGAACGGCCCCATCTCGGTTTGACCCACCCCGCAGGCGGTGTTGATGGTTCCGGAGAACAGCTTCACCGTGGCGTACTTGTAGTTCGTTGCCGTTTTCGACCAGTAGCTCTGCAGGACCTTCTCGTAGAGCAGCCAGCGGCACTCGCGGTTGGTGTTGACGTTGACGTCCTTCTGTTTGCAGTGGTCGAGATCACTGCCCTGCACCGCCGGTTGGGTGTCCTGGCCCGAACTGGACCCGAGCAGGTCGGAGACGTTGATGCCGAACCGCGGGCCGACGAAGACGACCAGCAGCATCAGCACCAACCCGCCGACACCACCGCCCAGGGCCATCCGGCCACCCCCTCCGCCTCCCGATGCGCGTTGAGTACGCGAATCGGACAGGTCAACGCTGTCGCGATAGTCCATGTGCCACCTCCTCTAACCAGTTCAGCCTAGCCGGGCCGGGCATTCGACACCCTCAGGACGCCAGGACCCCGCGCAGACTCTCGGCGAAGTTCCGCGCCTGCACCGGCGCCAGGTCCCCGTATTGCAGCAGCAATGCAGGCGGATGTTCACGCATCGCGAAATCCCCCAGCGTCGAGACCCGATACCCGACATCCTCCAGCCGCATCTGCACCACCAGCTCATCGGCCCTCTCGGGCAGGTGCAGCACCAGTTCCGTGCCACTCGGATCGCCGAAGATCCGCACATCGGGCACCAGCTTGCCCAGTGCCGTGAGCAACGCCGCCCGGCGTTCCCCAAACAACGCGAGTGCCCTGTTGCGGTGTCGATACATGGCGCCGGAGGACATGTAATGGGCCAGCGCCCGCGCCGAGAAGTCGGAGACCATCGCGACGTCCGCGGCGCGCCTGCGGAACTCGTCGTCAACTACCAGCCACACCAGCCCCAGTTCTGGGGTGATGAGCTTCGAGGAGGAACCGATGTAGATCACCCTCGCGCCCTCCCCCGCCATGGAGAACAGGGTCGGCTGGGGAGCATGCCCGTAGGTGAATTCGGCGTCAAGGTCGTTCTCGATGATGACCCCACCGACCCGAGCCGACCACTCCAATAATTCCCGGCGACGCTCAGCGCTCATCGCGACCCCTGTGGGCCACTGCCGCGCCGGCGTGACGTACACCACCTTGTCGGCGCCGGTCAGCATGTCAATCCTGAGGCCTTCCTCATCCACGGGCACGCAGTGCACCCGACATCCCTCGTTAATGAGGTGTCGCTGCACCCTCGGATATCCGGGATCCTCGATGGCGACCCCGCAGCCTCGCAGCTCCAGCCCGTGAACAATGTCCGCGATCACGCTTCCAATGCACGGTCGTAGCACGATCCGGTCAGGTTCCAGCACCATTCCACGAAAGGAACGCAAGTGGTCGCTGAGCGCCTTTCGCAGGGCCACGATGCCGCTCGTCATCTCGAATGGATCAATGGCCTCCCGCCACGCCCGGTTCCAATCCCGCAGATCGATCATGGAGTTGTCCGCTCCCCCGGGAACGGTCAAGTTCACCGATGGGACGGCATCGGTCTGGCTCCTGACCGTTGTTTCCTCAGCCTCGGGCGGGCAGCCTCGTAGTAGATCCCGCGCACCCCGGCTGATGCGGGTGCCGCTACCCTGCGAGGACGTGACCAGGCCCAATCCGCCGAGAATTTCATAGGCCTCGACGACACAGGAACGTGAGATGTCGTACTCCTCGGCGAATCTCCTGGAGGAAGGCAAGGGGTCGCCGTCGACGAGGCTGCCGTCCTCGATCCCACGTCTGATCGCCGCGACGACGCGATGGGAAATCGGCGTGACCCCGGGATCGAGGACCAGGCGCTGCTGGATTGGTAGTGCGGTCCTTGCCATGTCAGACAGGCTACCCAGCGGTCGAGTCCCTCGGGCCGATTGAGACCCAACCTGCAGGAAACTGGCTCAACGGACACCACCGGGACCACCCACGGGCACCGCACCATCCCTCAAAGTGGTCTGCCATTTTCGTGCTAAGTGGTCTGGGAAACTTCCTGCTGGATCGGCAGCATGTTCCTGTCCGTGGGTGCACGGGTGGCCGTGGGCGGCCTCGTGAAGCGGATGCGAGTGGGATCCCAACACGGGATCCGGACAAGATAACGGGACGGCATGGGAGTCGCAGTGGGCATCAACGAGATCATCCTTTGGATATTGATGCTGTGCATGGTCCTCGGCGGCATAGACCGGGCCATCGGAAACAAGTTCGGTCTGGGCGAACAGTTCGAGGAAGGCTTCAACGCCCTCGGTCCCCTGGCACTCGCCATGGTCGGCATCATCTCGCTCTCACCGGTGCTCGCGACGCTGCTGGGACCGATCATCAACCCGGTCTACTCACTCGTCGGCGCTGACCCCGCAATGTTCGCGGGTACCCTGCTGGCCTGTGACATGGGCGGCTGGCCCCTGGCCCAGCAGATGACGGCAAACCCGCAGGCGGCGCAGCTGTCAGGTCTGGTACTCGGCTCCATGATGGGCGCGACGGTCGTGTTCACGATTCCCGTCTCCCTCGGGATCATTGAGAAAGACGACCGTGGTTTCCTGGCTAAGGGAATCCTGGCGGGCATCTGCACCATTCCCGTCGGCGTGTTGATCTCCGGTCTGATCGCGGGCTTCCCGATCGGCATGGTGCTGATCAACCTCATCCCCATCGTCACTGCCGCTCTGCTCATCGCTTTCGGTTTGTGGCGCTTCCCCAACGCCATGACCACGGGCTTCGAGTGGTTCGGAAAAATCCTGCTCGCCATCATCACCGTCGGCCTCATGATCGCGGTTTTCGAACAGGTGCTGAGCATCAAGATCATGCCCGCGGGGTGGGAACTCACACCCGTCACCGAGGGCCTCGAAACGGTCGGGCTCATCGCCATCGTGCTGCTGGGCGCCTTCCCTGCGGTCTTCCTCATCATCAAACTGGCCAGCAAACCCCTCGGCAAGGTGGGCAAGCTCATCGGAATCAACGACACCGCAGCCGGCGGCATGATCGCCACCCTGGCCAACAACATCCCGATGTTCCAGGTCATGAAGGACATGGACAACCGCGGCAAGGTGGTCAACTCCGCCTTCGCGGTGAGTGCCGCCTTCGCCTTCGGCGACCATCTCGGTTTCGTGGCCGGGGCGGAGTCCAGCATGATCGCCGCGGTGATCGCCGGCAAACTCGTGGCGGGCATCGCCGCCGTCGCCCTGGCGCTGCTGTTGTTCGGCAGGTCCCTGCCCACAGCAGAGGAAGCCCCGGCACCGGAAGCACCCGAAACAGCCACCGAGGGGGCCTGAGACGATGCGGATCGCTCGCGTGATCGGCTCCGCGGTCTCGACCATGAAGCCGGACAACATTCGGGGCTCAAAGCTCCTGATCCTCAGGGCCGCCACCCCCGACAACGAACTCTACGGTGATCCCTTCGTGGCGGTGGACATGGTCAGCGCAGGCGCTGGGGAACTCGTCCTGGTGGCCGACGGAAGCGCCGCCCGTCGCGGCCTGGACAACGACAACGCCCCCGTCGACTCGGTGATCATGGCGATCCTCGACTCCTTGGAGGTCGAGGGTTGCGTGACCTTCAGGAAGCTGTGATTCCATGGCAACGAAATCCAGGGAGATGCTCAGCGTCGGGATCGACATCGGAACGACGACGAGTCAGCTCGTCCTCTCGCGCCTGTCGGTCAGCAACCACGCGCGCGTCGGCCTGGTACCGCGCCTCGACGTCGACGAGCGCACGGTCCTCTACCAAAGCGAACCCCATCTGACACCGCTGTCCGCCCCTGACGAGATCAACGTCGGGGCGCTGGTGGGAATGATCCACCGCGAGTACGAACGCGCGAACATCGACTCCTCGCAGGTGGAGACCGGGGCGGTCATCATCACCGGCGAAACCGCCCGCACCCGCAACGCGGAAGCGATCCTCCAGGGTTTGTCCGATCTGGCGGGCGAATTCGTGGTCACCGTCGCTGGACCGAGCCTGGAATCCCAGATCGCCGGGCGCGGCTCCGGTGCTAGCGACTGGGCCGCAGAGCATTACGCCACCATCGTGAACGTCGACATCGGGGGCGGCTCCGCGAACGCGGCGATCTTCCGGGCCGGCAAACACGTCTCCTCCGCCGCGGTCATGGTCGGCGGCAGGCAGGCCATGGTCAATCCCGACACCGGGGTGCTGGAGCATCTCAAACCCGGCGGCCAGGTGGTCGTCGAGACCCTCGGCCTGACCGACCTCGTGGTCGGCCAACCAGCTCCTGTGCCTGCGCTGCGACGCTTCACCGACGCGATGGCTGACGTCGTCACCGATCTGGTGCTCGGCACGACCTCCCCCTTGGCCGAGAAGCTGGCGCTCACCACTCCCCTCGACATCGACGGCCCGGTCGCGGCCTATTTCGTTTCTGGAGGGGTCGGTGCCGCCTATTACGCGAACCTGCCCTGCTCCACCATCCAGGAGATCGCCCGTTTCGGTGACGTCGGTCCCCTGTTCGCGCAGTCGCTGCGGGAGAATCCGCGCTGGCAGCAGCTCCACGTCGAGGAGCCCGGACAGACCCTGCGCGCGACCGTGCTCGGGGCCGCGAGCCAACAGGTGACTCTCTCCGGTTCCACGATCTGGGCCGAACGCGAGCATCTGCCGTTGAAGAACCTCCCGGTGATCGAACCGAGGCTGCTCGACGCCGTGCCCGAGTATCGCGATCCGGAAGGTGTCAGGCGCGCCGTCACCCGGGCCGTGAAGCGCTGGGACCGCGGAGAGGCGGATCAGGGGAATTTCGTGATCACTCTCGACCTGCCCCGACGGATGGACTACCCCCAGGTGATAGCCATCGCCACGGGCCTGGCGATGTTTGCCGACGACTATCTGCCGCGGGGCAAGCCGCTGATCCTGGTCACGGAGGAGGTCTACGGGCAGGTGCTCGGTCAGACGATCAAGTCGCGCAGCCCCGATCTGCCGGTCATCGTCGTCGACCAGATCGGTCTCGGAGAGGGCGATTTCATCGACATCGGGGAACCGCTGTTCGAGGGCCGGGTCGTCCCGGTCTCCGTGAAGACCCTCGTTTTCTACCAGTAGGACCTGAAAGGTGAAGGAAACAACCATGCGAAACGGTGTGAAGGAGGTGGCCTGATGCTGCTGCGCACGAAACTTTTCGGTGAAACCTACGAGTTTCGCGACCTGAAGGATCTGCTCGCCAAGGCCAACGAGGAGAAATCGGGTGATCAGCAGGCCGGTATCGCGGCCAAGACCGCGGCTGAGCGGGTGGCGGCTCGGCTGGTCCTGGCGGAGGTGCCGTTGAGTGCCCTGCGCGAAAACCCGGTCGTTCCCTACGACGAGGACGAGGTGACACGGGTCATCGACGACGCGGTCAACGAGACCATCTACTCGGAGATCAAGAACTGGACCGTCGGCGAGTTCCGTGAATGGATCCTCAACAACAACACCACCAGCGACATGATCTACCGCATCAGCAACGCCCTGACCGGCGAGATGGTCGCCGCGGTCACGAAGCTGATGAGCAACCTGGACCTGGTGGTCGGTGGCAAGAAGATCCACGTGGTCAAGCACTGCAACAACACCATGGGCCGGCCGGGTACGCTCGCCTCCCGCAACCAGCCGAATCACCCAACCGATTCCGTCGACGGCATCCGTGCGGCCGCCTACGAGGGTCTGTCCTACGGATCGGGTGACTCGGTGATCGGTATCAACCCCTCCGACGACTCGGTCAGCAGCGTCAGTCGCCTGCTGGAGATGACCAAGGAGATCATCGACCGCTGGGAGATCCCCACCCAGAACTGTGTGCTGGCGCACGTCACCACCCAGATGGAGTGCCTCAAGCGTGGTGTGCCCGTCGGCTTGGTGTTCCAGTCGCTCGCGGGCTCGCAGAAGGCCATGGAAAGCTTCGGGGTCAGCATCGACATGATCGACGAGGCCTACGCGCTGGCGAAGAAGTACTGCTGGACCCCCGGACCCAACTACATGTACTTCGAGACCGGTCAGGGATCGGCGCTGTCAGCGGACGCGCACAACGACGCCGACCAGCTGTGCCTGGAGGCCCGCATCTACTCGATGGCCAAGCGATGGGACCCCTACCAGGTCAACACGGTCGTCGGGTTCATCGGGCCCGAATACCTCTACGACGCCACCCAGATCACCCGGGCGGGCCTGGAGGACCACTTCATGGGCAAGCTCACCGGGATCTCCATGGGATGTGACGTCTGCTACACCAACCATGCCAAGGCGACGCAGAACGACCTGGAGAACCTTGCCGTGCTGTTCGCCGCCGCCGTTGGCAGCTTCATCATGGGCGTACCGCAGGGCGACGACTCCATGCTGTCCTACCAGTCCACCAGCTACCACGACGCCCCGGCGCTGCGACAGGCCCTCGGCCTGAGCCCGCTGCCCGAGTTCGCGGCATGGCTGGAGGACATCGGCCTGTGGAAGGACGGACACCTGACCGACCTGGCCGGCGATCCCTCGTTCTTCCTGAAGAGGTGACCTCACGATGAATGAAAAACTCGAAGAGATCGTCGCCCGCGTCATCGCGGAGCTGAAACGCGACGGCATCACACCCCCTGACGAGGCCAACCTCATCCCCGTTGCCACGGGCAACGGAAACGGCGCCTCAGGGGACCTGGTGATCGACCTGCCGGATCCCACCGTGGAATCCGAACGACGCAGGCTGCGGGTGGACAACCCCTACGACGCGGACGGGCTGCGCAACCTGTGTGCGACCACCACTGCCCGGATCGGGATCGGTCGCGCCGGCGCCCGCCCCAGGACCGCGTCGCTGCTGCTGTTCCAGGCCGACCACGCCGTCACCCAGGACGCCATCTACGGCATCATCAACGAAGACACCAAGGAGAAACAGAAACTCTTCACGGTGCACAGCCGGGCCGCGGACCGCTCCGAGTACCTGCTACGCCCCGACCTGGGACGCCGCCTGACCGACGAGGCCAAGGCCATCATCCAGGAACGCTGCATAAAACAACCCGACGTGCAGATCTGCATCGGCGACGGCCTGTCTGCGGCGGCCATCTCGAACAACCTGAGCGACATCTACCCGGTGATCGAGCAGGGGCTCAGCTCTGCGGGACTCACCCTCGGCACGCCGTTCCTGATCGAGAACTGCCGCGTCGGGATCATGAACGACGTGAACACGATCGTGCAGGCGAAGGTCGTGCTGCTGCTCATCGGTGAACGCCCCGGACTGGGTATCGCGGACGCCATGAGCGTCTACATGGGCTTCGACCCGCAGCCCGGCAAGAGCGATGCCGACCGCGACCTGATCTGCATGATCACCACCCACGGCGGCACCAACCCCCTCGAGGCCGGCGCCTACGTCGTCGAGGTGGTCAAACGAATGATCCAGCACAGCGCATCCGGCGTGAAACTGCGTGCGCTGTCCGGCGGCGAGGACTGAGGAGACGACCATGGCCATTCTCGATCCCGTCAGGCCCACCATTCTGGCGGCACGCATCATCTCCAACGTGGACCAGGGCTTCGCGAAGCACCTGAACCTCAAGGACCATCAGCGCTCCCTGGCGCTGG
>JABCNW020000080.1 GCA_013333945.2 Propionibacterium sp. | reverse complement strand
TGCCACATGTGCCCCCCCTGGAGGAACACCGAACCACCTCTGCTTTCCCGACCCCGGCTTCTTTGCCTTGGCGCGATGAAGCCGGGGAGTCCTCATTGTTGGCGCCTCCTGGGAAGGTGCGCTAAAGTGGCAGACCGCACGGGCGATTGGCGCAGTGGTAGCGCGCTTCGTTCACACCGAAGAGGTCGGCGGTTCGAAACCGCCATCGCCCACCGATGCTCCTCACTAAAGCCAGTTAGCCGCAAGGAGGAGAGGTATGTCGGCACCAGCCATCGTGCTCGTGGCACGAGGCGACGATGATCCTGCTGTTCGAGCCTCTCTGGACGTTGTGATTGATCACCTTCATCGCCTGCGCCCCGATCTTCACGTCACCCTCGGACTTCTGAACAGCAGCACCCCAACGGTGCACGAGGCAGTTGCCGCCTTGGCTGCCACTGGGGGGGAGGAAATCGCGATGGTCCCGATGGATCTGGTGTCTGCAACCGAGCACTCTCCCGTCTTGTCCCATGTCCGCGATGAGGTTGGCGCTGCCAACCCAGATCCGGGCATCGTGATTGCACGCCCCATCGGCCCGGATATCGATCTGCTGAACGTTCTGGACGCCAAACTGCGCGGAGCACTTCACCGCGCAAACGCCGTTGAAGTCGATGCCCTGGTTCTGGCCTGCCCCGATGGCGGGGATCACAGGGGCGCCTCACTGCTGGCCCGACGAGCCAGGCAGTGGGGTGCGCATCACAAACTTCCGGTGCAACTCGCCCAGAATGACATCACTGGTCGCGCAACCGGCCTAGTCATAGGCGCACTGCGTGGTCAAGGACGTCGGCACATAGCTGTTGGCTCCTTGTTCCTGACGTCTGGCCCCGTTTTTCGCGCCCATCAGCAAGCGGCGATCAAGGCGGGGGCTTTGGCCGTCACCCCTCCAATAACCGAGGATCCACGAGTGACCGAACTGATCCTGGCCCGCTACGCCTTTGCCGCCATGCGACTGCTCGACATCGACCCTCATGAGGATGGAACATGACCGACCGCTTTCCTCTGGACCTCCCCGACCAGGAATGGCGAACCCGCCTCAGCAAGCTTGAGTATCACGCGTTGCGAGAATCAGGTACAGAAGCCCCCTTCACGGGTGAATACACTGATACCAGCACCGAGGGAGTGTATGAATGCCGAGCTTGCGGAACCGAGCTGTTCCGCAGTGAGGCAAAATTTTCCTCCCACTGCGGTTGGCCGAGCTTCTTCGAACCCCTCGCAGAGGATCGGGTCATCTACGTGGAGGACCGCTCCCTTCCTGGGCCACTCCGTATCGAAGTCCGCTGCTCGGCCTGCAATTCTCACCTGGGGCATGTCTTCCGAGGCGAGGGATACCCCACCCCCACCGATGAGAGATATTGCATAAACTCCATCTGCTTGCGGCTTACTCCGGCGCGCCATCAAACCAGCTCGGGAGAAGCCACATAGGCTCACTTCCGTGACCCTAGCTCCGCCCACCATGGCCGATCCCGAGTTCCAGCATGCCCTGGAAGAATTTGCCAGCATGCAGTGGCGTTCAGGGATCAGGGCTGAAGAGATCGGGTCTCCCCAACGAATTGCCCCTTTCTCCATCGCCATGGCACTGGACTTCGTAGAGGATGGCGAGGAACTGGGCACCGGACGATTGATACTGCTGCACGATCCCGCCGGCAACGAGAACTGGGAGGGACGCTTCCGCCTGGTCTCTTATGTGCGAGCCGAGGTGGACCAGGAAATGGTCACTGATCCTCTACTGCCTGAGGCAGCATGGTCGTGGTTGGCTGAGGCACTCTCTAAGCACGGGGCTGCTCACCGAGCTCTGGCCGGAACAGTGACCGCTTCCTACGGTCGCGGTTTCGGGGAACTCACGACTCACCAGGCCGAGGTGGAGGTTCGCGCTTCCTGGACACCAGTCCTGGACAACCATCACAAGATGTCCGTTCATCTCAAAGCGTGGCAAGATCTTCTCGGACACATCTCAGGGCGTCCCCCTCTACCCCGTGGAGTGGTGCAGTTCCCGGGGCGCTCATGAGCCAATTCGTCGAGCAACCACGAGAGCCACTGCGCCCCTTAGTTGACACCCCCGAGGCGTTCGATCTCTGTCTCGACTCCCTGACTTCCGGCAACGGTCCTGTTGCGTTCGACGCAGAACGTGCTCATGGTCACCGGTACTGGCCTAAAGCTTATCTTTTCCAGATTCGACGTGAAGGATCTGGTACCTGGCTGATAGACCCCATAGCCCTCGAGCAGGGCGGAAACACAAACCTCGGTAGGCTCACAGAAGCCTGTGCTGACGCTCCATGGATCATTCACGCAGCCTCGCAGGACCTACCCTGCATGCTGGATGTCGGCATCCGTCCCCCTGAGTTATTCGATACCGAGCTGGCAGGACGCCTTCTCGGAGCTCCGGCGGTTGGCCTCGCCGCTCTCCTCAATGCAAAACTGGGCATCCGACTGCGTAAAGCGCATTCCGCAGACAACTGGGCAATTCGCCCGCTACCGACGTCATGGTTGATCTACGCAGCACTAGATGTCGATTACCTGATCGAACTTGCTGATCTCCTGCGTGCTGAGCTCGCCGCCAAGAATCGCATGACGTGGGCACAGGAAGAGTTCGTTCACATTCTGCAGAACTTCTCTGCGCCGCCCACACCGAGAAAGGAGCCATGGCGCCGACTGTCGGGCATTCAGGGCCTAAAATACCCGAAACAGCTGGCCGTGGCACGAGCGCTCTGGCAGGAGCGGGATCGCGTGGCACGCAACCGAGACCGCCCTCCTTCCCGGATCCTCACCGACGCGGCGATCATCGAATTCGCATCTGGAATCACCCCAGATTCCCTGGTCCCGGATGTTCCCTCACTTTCCAGATTCCCCGGGTTCAACACTCGCGGTGCCGGGCGTTACCGAGCCAACTGGGCCCGTGCACTTCAATCAGTGTTGCAACTGTCCCCCGCCGATTACCCATCACGCCGCCCGGAGCCAAGCGGCATACCACAGCCGCGCTCCTGGGAGCGCAGCAATCCAGAACGTTGGGAGCTTTGGAAAAAGCTCCGAGCAGATGTCGACGCCCTGGCCGGTGAATTCGGTATTCAGCCCAGTCTCATAGCACCTTCTGCCACTCTTCAGGGCTTCATTCACTCATGGGAGGATGGCAAAGATCCCCGGGCTGTTCTCCAACAAGTTGGTTCCCGAGACTGGCAGGTCGATCTGCTCCTCCCGCTCCTCACCAAATATCTTTGATGTTGTCCAGAGGATTATTCCTCAGCCGATCACGACCCCTCAGACCGGTTGGGTGATTTCTGCCCGTCTCTGAAGCATCGTTTCCAGTACATGACGAGCAATATCACGCGCGGTCAAGCCAAGAGCTTCCAGGACCTCCTCCCGGGTCCCCTGAGCAAGGAACCCGTGCCTGACGCCGAAAATAAGGACTTGTGGCCCAGTCCCGGCAAGCTGACCGAGCAATTTTTCTCCCAGCCCCCCGGCAACAAGATTGTCCTCAATGCTCACGACCATCTCGTGTTCTTGTGCCAACCGAATCAACTGGGGGCTGAGCGGAATGCACCAGGTGGGATCTGCCACTGTACACGGCACCCCCGCTGCGGCGAGTTTCTCTGCCACCCCAAGCCCAATTCCTGCGAACTGCCCATACCCCACGACCAGGATATTGGCGTCGCTGTCCACACGAAGCAGATCGACCTGATCACGCCCCTCACCCCGACACGCGATTGCAGGTATATCACTGGGTAGACGTTCCTTCGAGTATCGCAACACAGTCGGAACATCTTGGACGGTAACTGCCCGTTCCAGCGCTGCGACGAGCCGAGGCTGGTCCCTCGGAGCAGCAATCTCCACCGTTGGTATGAGACCCAGCATCGAGAGATCCCACACGCCGTTGTGGCTTGGGCCATCGGTTCCGGTCACCCCAGCCCGGTCGAGCGCAAAAGTGACGCCGGCACCGTGAAGGGCCACATCCATCAGAATCTGGTCGAAGGCCCGATTCAGGAAGGTGGCGTACACAGCAACGACAGGATGTACTCCTGCTCTGGCAAGCCCAGCGGCAGAGACGACGGCGTGTTGCTCAGCGATGCCGACGTCGAAGACCCGATCCGGGAAAGCCGCAGCAAACCTGTTGAGGCCTGTTGGATGCAGCATGGCGGCTGTAATGGCCACCACATCCGTTCTACGCTCCCCGATCCGAAGCATGGCATCCCCAAAGGCATCGGTCCATGTGGCCTGAACGGCGTCGCTGAGCGGCTGCCCGGTGACTTCATCGATCCTTCCGACGGCGTGGAACTGATCTTTCTCGTGTTCCTCAGCGGCCTTGAAACCCTTGCCCTTGCGGGTGATGGCATGGACCAGGACGGGACCTTCGAACTGCCGTGCCTGCTCAAGATGCCCGATGACCGCGCGAATGTCGTGTCCATCTATGGGACCTGTGTATTTCAGACCCAGGTCGGAGAACATTCCTTGCGGTGCAAGAACGTCCTTGACTCCGGTTTTGAAGCCGTGCAGCAGGTCGTAGGCAGGACGCCCCAGCACCGGGGTCCGATGGAGCCAGTTCTTGATGAGGCTCAGCGTCCGCTCATACCGTCGATCGGTACGCAAGCCAGCCAGGTGTTTGGCGAGCCCCCCGACCGTCGGGGTGTAGGAGCGACCGTTGTCGTTGACGACGATAACAATTCTCAGGTCAGGTTGAGTCGCTATGTTGTTCAACGCTTCCCACGCCATTCCACCCGTCAATGCCCCGTCACCGACCACCACGACCACGGTGCGTTTCTCACCACGCAGGCGAAACCCCTTGGCGAGTCCTTCAGCCCAGGACAGGGCTGTTGACGCGTGGGAGTTCTCGACCCAGTCGTGCTCGGATTCGGAGCGGGCCGGGTAGCCGGACAAGCCTCCCCGTTGCCGGAGATGCTCGAAACCTTCGGCCCGACCGGTCAGGATCTTGTGGACATAGGACTGGTGGCCGGTGTCGAAGATGATCGGATCGTGAGGAGAGTTGAAGACTCGGTGAATGCCCAGGGTGAGTTCGACGACGCCAAGGTTCGGGCCCAGGTGCCCACCGGTGCGACTGACCCGGTTGATCAGGAAGCCGCGGATCTCGGATGCGAGGCTTGTCAGCTGGCGGCGCGAGAGCGTTCGCAGGTCACGCGGGCCACCGATCTCGGTGAGCAAGGACATGGCGGACAGTCTAGAGGCTCTCTCAATGAACGGACACCTTGTAGCGTTACCGCGCCAGACCGTGTTGCGACTTCATCGAGACCACGTTTTGTCCATGCTCGACCTCAGCGATGAGCATCCCAGGTACTGGATACTTCGTCACTGGCTACCCACTCGGGCCGTCCGAGTGAAGAACTAAGCCAGAGCGCTCACAGGTCCGGGGAAGCTGTCACGCTGAAGTGCAGATCAGCAAGTCAAACCATCAAACGAGAGTTGGTGGTGCGCAGGTCACCCTGTGCACCACCAACCAGTTTCTTCTCCGGATTAGACACTTTTACCGAGAAATGCCTCCGTGGACTTTCTTCCTGACGAACCATGAAATCGTCAATCCTACGAACCACAGAAGCGTCAACCCCAAGGCTATTCGAGTGTCGTCATAACGCAACAGCACATAGACTACAAACCCGAAGAAGAGCAGCACCACCCATGGCATGAAGGAGGCGCCCGGCATGCGGAATGCTGCATTCTTGTGAGCCTCGGGATACAACTTCCGATAGCGGATGTAGCACACCAGAACCAATGACCACATGAACAGCACCAATCCCACCGATACCGAGGAGACCATGGTGAATGCCTCCATCACCGACCCACCGATGACCAGGATCGGGAAGGCGACACACGTCAGTGCCACTGACAGTAT
>JABCNW020000079.1 GCA_013333945.2 Propionibacterium sp. | reverse complement strand
TGTTTTGTGCAACATCTATTCTATCTGAAACGAGCCGCCCAAGCTATCAGTTCAGAATAGATTTCCAGACGGGCTCAGGGGTTTTGTGAATAAGCCTCTTTGTGAGTTGTAGACGAAACTGGCATACGTCGGATCGCATTCTCGATTATACTCAATAAGCCCATTCGACTGGATCAGCAGAGAGTCTGCAGTGATCTTGATGGTGGCTGCCTGTGGAGCGGAAAGAGAATTTGACGGATACGCGTACAATGGAAATATCGGAAGGATAGCACTGCCAAAATTGTTGGCACCGTCGACGGGCTGCAGTTTGGCGACACTTCCCAAGATGGACCGCCCATACCCATCAGGGGAAAATCCTCCCGGCCCTTGATCCCCCAGAGCCTTGGCATCTGCTTCAGAAAGCTCCAAGACCTCGGAACTCAACTCTTGGGTAGGACTGGGGGTAGGTGAGGCTGTTTCTTGGGGGATGCTCGGCTGAGAAGGTGAGGGAGGCACAGCCGCTGTAGGCTGCTGCGTTTCCTTCTCCTCGAGCCTTGAATCAGTAGAAGAACATGCATCCAGCAGAAGCAGACTGGCTACAAGCATGATACAGAGATGGGTTGGTCGAGAGATTTTCATGTTTCTCCTTCAAATAAGGGCAAAATTCAGATGATCACTACCCGAGGCTTAGGGACTTTAAGAACAGGCCGCAACACCAGCCCCCTCTTCGATAACCGCTGTTGCTACGACCCTATGAAACCGCCGATTTCTGCCAACCGCTATCTCAGCAGGGCGATCGAATCGGAAGTTTCCAACAAGAGATGCTCGCCGATTTGGAGAACATCTACATCGTCGTTACCATCTCCATTCTCTTCATAGCTTTCGGTCCACAGAATTCCAGGCTTGCTGGGATCGATTGCAGTCAACCTCACACCTTGCCCAAGCTGATCATTTATATCGACGACAATTCCATCGGTTGTCATGAAGACTTTCCTGTTCACCGCTTCCGCAAGGTTGTATTCTTGGAGAATGATGTTGCCGGTATCGATGTCAGCAATTCCTGCTTGGAAATTTGATTCTCCGCAGGTGACGATCATCTTTGTATCTTTCTTCATGAACGCTGGTCCGCCGTCACACCAATTTTGTTTCCAGATCGTCTTCCCCGTTTTAGGATCAACGCGCTCCACTTGGTCATTAGAACCAAAGGCAAAAAAGACGTCATCAACAATAAATGCTGTATTGGAGATAAAATTATCCGCTTGGCGAGTCCACAGCTTCTTGCCATCGGGACTGTATCCCGTGACGGTGGATTGATAGCTATTACCCGGGGTGGAATCGATGACAACACCGTCTATTCTGCGGAAGGAATAACTCGCTTCTTGATGCTTTGACCAGATAGCCTCCGTACCGTCCTTGATTGCGAGAGAGAGGGTGCAACGCTGGACAGTCGCTCCAGAGAAGTTGCAGAAGTCAGCATAGCCGTCACGTTCAAGTACAACTTCCTCGGGCCCACTGCTCGGCATATTTTTTGCTTCAGGGATTTCTCGTGTCCATTGCACTTCGTCGAGCTTGTCTATGGATGCCGCCCTGCTGACTTTGATGCCCGCATCACTTGACTGTCCTGGCCCGATGGGTTCCACGAGATAAACAGCTCCGCTATCCGCGACATACAACGATCCTTTTCCCAGTGAGATCTCTCGGACGAACTCACCATTTGAACCACGATACAGAAGCATTCGATTGTGCGTCTCATATCCAGATTTGTCAGTCTCCACCATCACACCGATCATATCTCCGGGCAGGTTGCTCTTTATCGCGTCAGTTCCGGATATTATTTTATAATTTTTTTCTCGAAGTCTCGACGTCAGTTCGACAGACCATTTCACGGTTCCGGTTTCCCAGTCGATGAACGCAAGCTCAGCATTTCCGTTGATAATACTTGTTTCTTGGGTTAGGGCAAGCAAGCCATCCGAGCGACTAGCGGCGACAAGATCGATTTCGATCCCACTTGAATGCTCTGGTGAGTACTTCCATGCGATCTGCGGTTTCTCCTTCAGACCGGAAAGCACTTCGCCCAATCTGGCTGGCTGCACGCTAGACTCAGAAACAAGACTGCTCGGCTCAGGGGATGGGTTGGTAGGTGCGCCATCATTTCGAAACATGAACCACCATATTCCGAGGCCGCCACCAAGAACTAACACCGAGACCAAAGTGACAATGAATGCTGTCTTCCATGGGTTATATTCCCGGATCGGTGGGGCTTGCGATTGCATCGCTCGATTTCCCGGAACACCAAGACGTGTCCCAGAGGAATCACTTGGCCACGAATTGTTATCAGTCATAGAAATTCCTTAACCAGTGCATCTCTTCACCTTGGGATTTAACTTCCACACAGTCACTCAGCCGTTGATTTCCCGGATCTTCGAATCGCTCTTCCCGGCCGTCGCGCAATACAACTTGATGCTGCCCTTCGCCACATTGATCCTCAAACCGGAAGGCTCATCACCAGTTTCCTTCAAGAGGTCCGTAACCACCTTCGTCTGATCAGATTTTGAAAGCTTTGTATACTCAGCACAGGTCGTGTTACCGCCTTTGCTTGCCGCTCCACATCCACTGAGCGTTACGGTTGCCAACACCACGATCCCCGCCGGCAACCATTCGACAACACGGCATTTCCCGCAAGATAGTGACATAAACAGCGCATTTCTTCGGGAACCCTTCACAATGTTCTCCTTCACCTTGGCTAATGACCCCAGCATTGCAGGCATCGCAGGAATTAGCGCCGTATGAGAAAAAGTGAGACACTTCAGGGATGTCGAACAGCTCAGATCATTCCCAGCGGCAGGCGTGGATCGAGTTCGGGGCCAGTCTGCAGCGGTTCCGGAAGGGAACTAGCCTGCAGAAACTCGCAAGCTGCGAGCGCAACCAGGGGAGTAACAACGTCTCACGCGCACAGCTTTCACGCTACGAACGTGGTGAGATCCTTCCCAAGATCTGGCGCGCCAAGCACCTCGATCTCCTCTACGAGGCAGATGGGTGGGTGGAGACGACCTTGGCAAACTTATGGGACAACCGATGGGACCCTTGGCGACATAGCCAAACAGCACCTACCAAGTCATACGTACATCGCTGGCCACCCGACTATTCCGGCCCGGTCTGGATACGCATGGCTCCCACCGCCTCCTCGATGAACGAGGAACACCGCATAGTCCTCACCTGGGGACCATGGACTGCCTTGGTGAACGCATCCCTGCCGCAGGATGGAATCTATCTCACCACCGGCAAGGCAAAGGACGATGAGACATCAGTGGCGATCGAGATAACATGCCACCAACCCGTGTTCGCGCTCTTCGGATCCGGGACACCCGACGGTGCCGCTCAAATCATTGATATCAGGCATAACTGGATACACAAAATCTTCACTCAGATATTCTAAACACCCAGTTGCTCGTCGAAAGGAATAGGTAGCACCCGGTCTCCGAAATTCAAGGCCTCACCTTGTGATCCACTCCGGATCGGCGATGCTGTACTGATTGATGCCGAGAGGTTCCCGTTGCCCGAATTCCACTTTGGCAGCCGGCTCCACTTCAACAGTCAACGGAACACTGTCCGGATTGCGTTTGGAGTGTACAAGATTCAGTGATTCTCCCACCGGAAGCATTTTCGCGAACATATAAGCTCCCCAAGCAATCTTGACGCAATGCTGCCTTCCCATGTTCTCAGGAGCAGGAATCACCTTGACCCAAACCGTTCCGATATAGCTCGCAGGATGCCATCCTCGATGCAGGGTGGAAATCCCTTCGATCTCTTTTGTTTTCGCATCTTCATCCGTCAGACTGGTTTGTTTCATCGTTGACGAAGATTCATCAGCCAAGAAACATGCCGCTCTGGGGGAGAGACCAAGCGCCTGCGCCAAGTTCATTATTTCATGAGCGGCCACGCTTTGCAGAAGCATTCCTCCAGCCACCACACCGACCGCCGCCGCTACGATACCTCGCCCAAAGATCGCGAAGCGCGTGTCCGATCCTGAGTCCTTACTCGTTCCCTCTCTTGATGCCAGCTTCCCTGACCGTGCCACCTGCTGTTTCAGTTGTGTGCATCCCACAACGCTTTTCCTTCCACCTCGCTTGTCCACATGGATCTGACGGACGGACAGCACCTCAGTCGGAACAGCCGGTGGGCGCCGCTCTCCCTGCCCGATCGGGCCACTGGTCTTACCGCGGTTCGCTGGCCTCCCAGTCGTCCACCTGCCCACCCGACGGGATTGCCAGCCTTACGGACAAACGCCAGCGCTACAGCGCAAGCAAACAACCACAAGGCAAGCGAACCATAGGGAGCGGCAACGAGGCGGCGAACCCGGTACCCACACCATACCCCGCAACCCTCACCAAGGCAGCTGCTGCCAATGCTCTCAGCGTTTTCGCCCGTTGGGGTTCCACTTGGTGGGACGTCGGATCTTCCGCCCGCCCTCTGACACCACCTCGGGGAGCAACGAGGAACGGATGCGGCTCTCGTAGATCTCGAAGGATCTCGGCATGAGTTGTCTCAACTCGCTGGATTTGCGACGCGGCGGGAAAGCAGCCGCGATAAACAAGTCGGGTTTCATGGACTGGGCCATACGAATGGCTGGCGACAGGTCTGAATCCGCGCTCACAACGAGTGCAGAATCCATGGCATTGGATGCGACATCCCGGACCAGATGCACAGCGATGTTGACGTCGGTTTCTTTTTCCTCGTAGTCCGTCCATCTCGCACCACAGGACCGGCATCGACGAGGTTTCTTCTGGTACCTACCCTCGATGATCTGAACCTGCTGGGGATACTTCGTCTCCAAGGCTTGAGAGTATGTCTGCTGCCTGGCAAGAGCGTCTTGCTGCCCACAGACCGGCGCGGTGAAGTAACGAAGGGCAACCAGTTGGCTCCTGGGCCGCAGTTTCTTGGCAAGGGCGACGAGGTCGAGCCACAGCCAACGGCACTGAGCTGTTTCGTGCAGCCCGTGGTACAGATTGAATCCATCCACATAGACGATGAGGCGATCCATAGGGCTTCCTCGCGAGATTGGTTGTGCAGCACCTTACAAGTGCACTATCATCGTGTCCACACCCCCCCGGTGCGCTTGAGCTACCGGGCCAACGGCCCCTTACGGGGCCGTTTTTGTTCACCCCGCCACTCCCGCGAGCCTCACCAGGGCGGCGGCCGCCGCACCCAGCACCACGACCAGCAGGAATGGTGCCCGCAACCGCAGGGCCACTACCGCGACCACCAGTGAGGCCAGCCGCGCATCGACGGTGACGGTGCTGCCCGTGGCGAAGGTGGAGACCCCGATCAGCCCGGCCAGCACCCCGACGGTCATCCCGGCCATGGTCAGCACGGTACGTTCGTCGTCGAGGAGACGACGCGGCACTAGAAGACCCGCCAGTTTGGTCGCGCAGCATGCCAGCGAAGCGACAAGCACCCAGCCCCACATCACCGTACCCCTTCGTCCTCGGGGTCCTCGTCCCCGGGGGAGGAGTCATCGCTGACGACACGTCGACGCCGAAACCAAGTGACGCCACCTCCGATCACGACGGCGGCCAGGATCGGCAACCCGGCGGGAAGCACCGGCACCAGCGCCACCGTCACCACGGCCGCGACGATCGCAGTGGCCACCGCATCACGCGTCACCAAGCGGGGCCACAGCAGCCCGCAGAAGGCCGCGAGGGCGGCACCATCGAGTCCCCAGGCCTTCGGGTCGCCCAGCAAGTTGCCTAGCAGCGCCCCGACCAGGGTCATCGCGTTCCACAGCGTGAACACCCCGACTCCGGTGGCCCAGAAACCCAGCCTCCGCAGCCGCTGGTCCGGCTGGGCCGCGGCCACCGCCGTCGACTCGTCGGTGGTGATGTGCGCCATCAGGAACCGCTGCGGCCCGCGGGGATGGAACCACGAGTTCACCTGTGTCACGTAGACGGCGTTGCGCAACCCGACGAGCATGGCCGCCCCGGTTGCGGGCAGCCCGCCACCCGCCAGCGCCCCGACAAAGGCGAACTGCGACCCACCCGTGTACATCAGCAGGCTCAACACCATCGTCTGCCAGACATCGAGCCCCGCCGCGACTGCCAACGCCCCGAAGGACACCCCGTAGGCCCCCGTCGCAACGCTGACGGAAAGCGCCATCCGCCAGGTGGCGGAGGTTTCCGCGGTCAAAGATCCCCTCTCGTGATTCCCGCCACGAGACCACGTGCCGCCTTCTCGCCAAGGTCGACCACCACGTCGACAGGCATGCCCGAGTCGAGCTGCCGGAACCCGGCTTCCAGCAAGCCACGAGTCAAACCAGCCGCGACCCTCAGCTGCACCGGGTCCTGCACAAGGCTCGCCCACGCCTGGGCGATCGAGTCGCGCATGACGGCGTGGGAGTCGTCCATCACCTTCGCGGTGGCGGGCGACGGAGCGATGGAGCGGCTCAACCCCATCAGCCAGCCGTGCCCGGTGCGGGCCGCCTGCTGCAGGTTCGCGCGAACCCACACGACGATGCGTTCGGCGGGTGCTTCGACGGTTTTCAGCTCGGCGGCGACCGCGTCGATCCAGGCGGGCAGATGACGCGCCAGAACCAGACCACGCAAATCATCCACGGAGTCGACATAGCGATAAATACTGTTGCGGGCAATTCCAGCAGCCGCGGTCACTGCGCCGGCGGTCAGCTTCTCGGGCTCGCCGGAGCGCATGATCTCCTCGGCGGCGTCGATCAGCCGACGCTGAACCATCGCACGGTGCTGGGCAACGGTGGGGGCGGCGATCTTCGGCACGCGATTCCTTCCTGACTCCTTGGCGACCAATACTAGAACTTCGTCGCGAAACCGCACCAGATGTATTCATGATGTGCCGCCCACACCTTGACACCCCATCAACACTGGACCGGCACCACGACGACCCGAGGGGAACCATGACCGTTCATGAGCTCATCATCATCGGCTCCGGCCCAGCCGGATACACCGCGGCCATCTACGCGGCCCGCGCCGCACTGAACCCCGTCGTGTTCGAGGGCGCCCTCGACAGCGGCGGCGCACTGATGAACACCACCGAGGTGGAGAACTTCCCCGGTTTTCCCGACGGCGTGATGGGCCCTGACCTGATGGGCCAGATGCGCTCCCAAGCGGAGAAATTCGGGGCACAGCTGATCAGCGACGACGTCGAGGCCGTCGACCTGACCGGAAAGATCAAGAAGGGCACCGACTCCGCCGGCAAGATCTGGGAGGCGAAAGCGGTGATCCTGGCTATGGGCTCCGGGTACCGCAAGCTAGGCGTCGAAGGGGAGGAACAGCTCTCGGGCCGCGGCGTCTCCTGGTGCGCTACCTGCGACGGCGCCTTCTTCCGCGACAAGCCCATCGCCGTGATCGGCGGCGGGGATTCCGCGGTGGAGGAGGCCACCTTCCTGACCCGTTTCGCCTCCCGCGTCACCCTCGTGCATCGACGCGACGAGCTGCGCGCATCGAAGGCCATGGTCGCCAGGGCCGAGAAGGACCCGAAGCTGGATTTCGCCTGGAACTCGGTGGTGGAATCCATCAACGGGGATGCACGCGTGGAATCCGTCACCCTGCGCGACACCGTGACGGGGGAACACCGCCAACTGGAGGTCTCCGGGGTGTTCGTCGCCATCGGCCACGACCCGCGCAGCACGTTGGTCACGGGGCAGGTGGAGCTCGACGAGGCGGGCTACGTGAAAGTCGTCGCGGGCTCCCAGGCCACGAACCTTCCCGGTGTGTTCGCCTGTGGTGATCTGGTGGACCACACCTACCGCCAGGCCATCACGGCTGCCGGTTCCGGATGCCGGGCCGCCCTCGACGCGGAGCGCTGGCTGGCCGCAAACGAAGCGTGAACGTAGACTCGCCCCTAAGAACAAGGAGTGTGACATGGCCGTTATCGATGTGACCGAGGCGACCTTCGCCGACGAGGTGCTGCTTTCACCGATACCGGTGGTGGTGGACTATTGGGCCACATGGTGTGGGCCATGCAAGCAAATGGCCCCCATCATCGAGGAGCTCGCCCGCGACTACGAGGGCCGAGTGAAATTCGTAAAACTCGACATCAATGCCGAAGTGACTTTTGCCGCCGAGAAGGGGATCCTCAGCATCCCCACCCTGGAGTTCTACAAATCCGGGCGGGTGGAGAAAACCCTGTCCGGAGGCAAGTCCAAGAACGCACTCAAAAAGGTCATCGACGAGCTCATCTGATGACTGACCGTTTCCCGCGTCACGGCGAGGGCATGCCTCGCCGTAGCGCGAGCAGTCCCGATTCCCCCCTGGAACTGCAGTTTCCCGCACCCCGGCGAACTGCGGAGAGCGTTCCGACTCCTCCCAGGTTCACCGGCCCGCGTCGAAGCGCTGTCAGCCCCGAAAGCCCCGACCACACCACGGTTTTCAAAAAAATCACTGAACCGGTCGCGCGTCGTTCAGCCGTTTCACCAGAAACACCCAGCAAGGATCCCGGTGAGTGGCGCAACGTCCCGTCGAAGGACGAAATCGATGCCGAAACCCCACGGAACCACATCCCGCCCATCCCCAGATTTGTGAAGGTCATGGGGGCCGTCGCGATTGTGGTGCTGCTCGTGGTCGCAATCTGGGTGGGCATATCCCTCAGCGGGATCGGAAAACCCAACGCAGAGGCATCGCCCGCCTGGGATCTCAAGCTTCCGTCGCAGATCGCAAATTTCGCACACGACGGGGTGAAGGAGTCAGCGGCGCCCAGCGGTGGGGGAACGGTCCTGCGATCCAACTACTCCGATGGAAGCTCTAAGTTTACGCTGTTGCTGCAGCGTCCAGCACCGGAGCTGGAGACCTATCTTTCCGATTCCGGCATCACCGGTGTCACCTCGGTGCACGACGCCTCATGCGGAACCTTCGAGCAAGCACAGAAGCCGGTGTGCGCCCGGGTCATCGACAAAACGGTCATCATGGTCATGGGGTTCAGCGATCAGGACAACGAGACCTTGGCGAACCTGATCGAATCCGTCTACAACGTGGTGAAGAACCAGTAGTGAGTAGTGGTTTTCGCGGTCGTGACCCGCATAAGGCGGTTTCGGAAACTTATGTGGAGCGCTCCAAGTAATCTCGGATTTTGCGCCCACTCATCCGATCTCGTCATCCTCCGGATAACGTGTACCCAATGAAGGTCACTCGACACGACTCCCGCTTGGATCCGCTCGTCGAACACTATGCCGTCCGTACGCAGGGCCTGAGGGTATCCGCGGTCCGGGCGCTTTTCGCAGTGGCCAACCGACCTGAGATCGTGTCGCTGGCAGGCGGGATGCCAAACATCAAGGACCTACCCCTAGACGAGATCGGTGACCACATCGCCCGGATGATCTGCGATCACGGCACGCAGGTCATGCAGTACGGATCCGGGCAGGGAGAGCCGCGCATCCGTGAGCAGATCTGCGAGCTGATGGCGGAAGAGGGCAGCGTCGCGGATCCCGATGACGTCGTCATCACCGCGGGTTCCCAGCAGGGCCTGGACCTCGTCACCCGCATCTTCTGCGACCCGGGGGACGTGATCCTGGCCGAGTCGCCGTCCTATGTGGGAGCGCTCGGCACTTTTCAGAGCTATCAGACCGAGGTGGTGCACATTGCCTGCGACTCCGAAGGGCTAGTCCCCGAGGCGGTGACCGAGACCGCCGAACGGTTGAAGAAGCAGGGTAGGAGAGTCAAGTTCCTCTACACGATCCCGAACTTCAACAACCCGTCGGGGGTGACGCAGTCCCTGGAGCGGCGCCACCGGATCATCGAGAGCTGTGCCGCGGCAGGGGTGTTGGTGGTGGAGGACAACCCCTACGGACTGCTGGCCCTCGATTCTGACCCACTTCCGGCAATGCGTTCCCTCAATGCAAACGTGGTCTACCTGGGATCTTTCTCCAAGACCTTCGCACCGGGGTTCCGCGTCGGCTGGGTCTGCGCCCCGCATGGGGTCAAGGAACGTCTGGTGCTGGCCCAGGAGTCGGCGACGCTGTGCCCGCCGGTGTTCTCCCAGTTCGCGATCAGCAATTATCTGGAGAACTGCGATTGGCGCGACCAGATCGAGATCTTCCGTAACATGTACCGTTCACGCCGTGACGCCATGCTCGCCACCTTGGAGCGGGAGATGCCCGAAGGCTGCTCATGGACCCGGCCCGCAGGTGGGTTCTTCGTCTGGGTGACGCTGCCCGAGGGATTGGACGCGTCGGCGATGCTGCCACGCGGGGTCGGCGCCCGCGTGGCATTCGTACCGGGTCCTGCGTTCTTTGCCGACGGGCAGGGTTCCCGCAATGTGCGACTGTCCTACTGTTTCCCGCCACCGGACCGGATCGTGACGGGAGTGGAGCGCTTCGCCCAAGTGGTGAAGGGCGAGCTGGAGATGCTGCGAACCTTCGGCATGCACACCCCGTCACACGCCAACCCGGCCAAGGGACCGGGACCGAATCTGAACTGACCGCACCCCGATTGACCCAAGTAAAGGACTGATGCCATGACCGTATTCGTGATCGCCGGTGGCCTGAGCCACGAACGGGAGGTATCCCTGCGTTCCGGGAAGCGCCTGGCTGGGGCGCTCCGGAAGAAGGGCCACACGGTGGCCGAGACTGACGTCAACGCCGACCTGATTCCCCGGCTGCTCGGGGATGAGGACTCTGTCGTCATCCCGGTGCTGCATGGCGGGCTGGGTGAGGACGGTGCGCTTCGGGAGGTGCTGTGGACGTTGGGGGTGCCCTTCGTTGGCAGTGACGGCGCCAGTTCCCGGCGCACCTTCGACAAGTAGGTGGCCACGCGGCTGGTAGGGGACGCCGGCCTGGCGACCCCACAGCAGGTCGCACTGCCCGACGACGTCTTCCGAGAGCTGGGCGCACAGGCATTGATGTCGGCACTCGGGGAGCGGATCGGTTTCCCGCTCATGGTCAAGCCCGCCAGATCGGGTTCGGCACTCGGAGCGACAAAGGTGAATTCCGCGGATGATCTGCCGGCTGCCCTCGTCGGGGCCTTCGCCTACGGGAAGGACGCGGTGGTGGAGGAGTTCATCGAGGGCACAGAGCTGTCCGTGACCGTCATCGAGGACGACACCGGCCTGCGCGCGCTGCCACCCGTCGAGATCAGGCCCGCCTCGGGGGTCTACGACTACGAGTCCCGTTACACCGCAGGGGCCACCCGTTTCCTCACTCCCGGTGAACTGCCCGACGACGTGCTCGAGGCGGCTGGGGACTTGGCAGTCCGCACCCACCGGGTGCTCGGCCACCGCGACCTCTCCCGCATCGACATGATCGTGCGCGACGGCGTCCCGGTGTTTCTGGAGAGCAACGTAGCACCCGGTCTGACGGATACCTCGCTGACGCCCCTCGCCTTGGACGCCGCGGGCCTCGGCATGGGGGAGGTGTTCTCCGCCCTCGTGGAGCAGGCCCGCCGCCGCGGCCACTGACACGACTCCCCGCTTCAAAGCCAGTTGAGCCAGAGAGCGAGGAACGAGCGACCCGAGTCGAAACCACCCCCGACGCCCGAGGTTTTATCCCAGATACGGAAAAGAGCGTCTCATTATGCTTCCAGTACAAAATCCCTTGTCAGAAGCCCGAGCGTCAACCATCGCAGGCCATTTATCGACTTACCGATCAAACGGTAGAACGTTTTAAAGCTTCGCCTCAGGGCTCGACGGTACGACCGTCAATGACGGCCATGATCCGGTCGAGATCGTCGGTGGAGGCGAACTCGATGGTGATTTTGCCCTTGTTCTTGCCGATGGCGACCTTCACCCGGGTGTCAAAGTGATCAGAAAGAAGCGCCGCAACGGCAGCTTCACGTTCCGATGGCAGCCGACGGACGCGGGGGGTAGGTTCTTCCTCAGTGGGTGCGTCCCCGAGCCGGATGATCTCCTCAGTACTGCGAACCGAAAGACCCTCCGCGACTATCCGCTCGGCGAGCAGTTCCTGCGATCGCTGGTTGGTCAGCCCCAGCAGCGCGCGTGCATGACCAGCGGAGAGGACACCGGCGGCCACCTTCGTCTGCAGGGTAGAGGGGAGGTTCAGCAGCCGCAGTGTGTTCGAGATCTGTGGACGACTGCGGTGAATCCGCTGGGAGAGTTCCTCCTTGGTGCAATTGAAGTCTCCCAGGAGCTGCTGATAGGCGAGGGCTTCCTCCAGGGGGTTGTGGTTGGCCCGGTGCAGGTTCTCCAGGAGCGCATCGCGGAGAAGCGCGTCGTCATCGGTCCCACGGACGATGGCCGGAATCGTTTCCTTTCCCGCCATCTTGGAAGCGCGGAACCGGCGCTCACCCATGATCAGCTCGAACTGCTTAGGCCCGGCTTCACGTACAACGACGGGCTGTAGCACGCCGAATTCTCCGATGGATGCGGCCAGCTCACTCAGATCGTCTTCATCGAAGACGTGGCGCGGCTGCCGAGGGTTGGGGACGATCTGGTCCAGCGGCAGCTCGACGAAATAAGACCCGTCGCGAAGTCGGTCGGACGGAGTGCTTGCGTCACCGGAGGTATCCTCGTCCGTCCGTGCGAAGAGGTCTCCGAGGCCTTTCCCAAGACCCACGTGTTGTTTTCCTCTGGCCATCAGGCGATTCCTTCCTCATTCATGGCAGCGCGGGCGATCTCCTCGGCTGCCTTGAGGTAGGCCACCGCACCAGGTGATTTGGGGTAGTAGGTGAGGACACTCTGCCCATAGGAAGGTGCCTCGGCAATTCGCACCGAACGCGGGATCTCCACATCCAGGGTTTCCTTCCCGAAATGAGCACGCACTTCGCCAGCAACCTCATGGGAGAGGTTGGTGCGATTGTCGAACATTGTCAGTAGCACCGTCGTCAGCTGCAAGCGATCGTTCAAATTACCCTTGACCCGCTGAATGGTGCGCATCAGCTGGGAGACTCCCTCGAGCGCGTAGTACTCGCACTGGATCGGCACCATGATCTCATTGGAAGCAACGAGGGCGTTGAGGGTAAGCAGCCCGAGAGAAGGGGGGCAGTCAAAGAACACGTAATCGACCCCGGACTCCTCAATGTAGGCAGTCAGTGCCTTCTTCATCTTGGATTCACGTCCAGGTTCGTTCACAAGCTCCAGCTCTGCCGTCGAGAGGTCGACAGTGGCGGGCAAGACATGCAGGTTCGGACTGTGAGGAGACTGCTTGGCGAGATCCTGAATGCGCTCTCCACGGAGCAACACCTCGTAGGTTCCAGGGGTCCCGGGATCGTGATCTATACCGAGGGCGGTGGAAGCATTGCCCTGTGGATCAATGTCGACCACAAGAACATTGAGTCCGCCGAAAGCGAGCGCAGTAGCAACATTGACGGTAGAGGTAGTTTTTCCAACGCCACCCTTCTGATTCGCCACTACAAAGACGCGAGGGTTCTCCGGGCGTGGCAAAGTCGGGACCCGGGTGTCTTCGTCGCACTCGGTGCCGTATTCATCATCGGCCACCCAATCGTCATCAGCACGGTCGAAGAACGCGCGGCGCGGCCCTGTGGGAGTCTGGATGGCCGTTTCACGTGAAACGTTCTCGTGATCCTTCCACGGCTCGACATCCACGTCATGTTTCGGAGTACGCTTGCGCTTGCGAAAGAACAGGGCCATTGAGTCCTCCTTTGACGGTCATCAACTTTAGCCTGAGTCCATGACACGAGCTGAAACCTCGCGGCGTTTCACGTGAAACGCACTGCACGAATCCGAACGAATGACAGAGATGACAGTCAGGCGCCCCAGAGAGCTCAGGCGGTGCAGGCAACGATCACGTGAACGACTGAGCCGGTGTATGCCGATATTGCTGCGGCGGGGTCATATCGCTCAACCGCACGACACCTGAACAGAAGTATCGACGATATTGCCTTCCTGACCACTCAGATGTGTCGCAGGAGTGAATCTGCACCGAAACTGCCTCTCTCCCTCCACGTCTCGATTAGCAGGGTTGGCTAGTGGGAACATACCTCCCAGATCAACTGTTCCTACAGAGAAGACACCCCGCATGGAAGCTCATCGGCCACCATTGCAAGCATCGCCTCGAGACTAGCTTTCCCAGAGAGGCTGGGCGTGTGCGTTTCACGTGAAACGCGCATGCTTAGTCGGCACTCGAATCTGCCCGATCAGATAGGTCTCATAACGTTACATCGGTCAATTTATCCTTCTGCTCAGTCCTGATTCTCTGTGCACCCTCGTCAGATCGGCTAGAGAAAGTATCTACGCGCACGGTGCACCCACAGATTCTTACCTCAGCCAGCAGGACCACTGTCACCGCGACGCAGGCCCGCCCCATCGAGCAATGTCGCTCTTCCGAGCATCCGAAGCCCGGCGAAGCCATCCGCCATCTCGTCTCAACCCTTCTGCTCTCGTTAATCAGGGACCACTTGGAGGGATATAAGACCTTATAGCGATATATTGATTTAAATCTTCCCCGCTAAAAAGGTTTGGATTGGCATCGCAGACAAGCAGAACACACCCACTCCCAACCACTCCCCAAACAAGCGTGACCCCGTCGCAAATGATCCATGTCAACATCTTCGATCACGCAGATTTCATGACGCGATGCCGGATAGTTGGTGATGACGTACCGAGGGCATCCCCATCTGATTACTCTCTCGGGGGCAAAGGCCGAGGTATCTTCTGCAGTACAAGAGCACATCCTGCCAGAGCATCCGTCAGACAGGGAACTACAGTACTCTCATGAGTGTTCCCGAAGGTCGCCAAGTGCATCACATGTGCTGACCCAATACGACGGCGAGAAGATGACACAATCTCAGATCACGTCGAGACTCGGGCGCGTGGTGATGTTTCACGTGAAACGTCACCCCGCGCCCGAGAACACAGCGTAGAAGCATGCACGCAGATGAACCACCAGATCCTTCACTTCAACTGAATCCAAACCCTCTCCCTAGCCAGTCACTTCCCACACCATCCGATGCGCACATAGCGGGACACCCCCATCGCCACGCGATATGAAGGGCATCGTGAGCGAGATGCAGCAATGACCACCGCCTCTCACTCCCACGGAGGGTTCACGTGATAGCGCCACAGGGCAGGATCCCCAATCCATGGCCGATGGAGACATCTGAGATCGTGATCCCGGTAATCGGCTTCTACTCGCACGTTCCAAGTTCATCGCTCCCGCTCAGTTCAACACCACGTGCTACGAGATTAACGACCCAGTCGAGAATGAGAATGCCAATATATCTATATACAGCTATAGAGACTTAGCATTATGAATCTTTGTTGTGATGGCAATGCGGTTCGAATCTGCCACGCAAGCATGGTGAATCTCGAAACCATGACCACTCCGGTATCAACACCGCTTTGTGCCAGCTACCTCCCGATCACATGAAAACACTTACTGCTTCCTGGCCTATCGCCGTAGCGCCTATCTCGCCTTCCCCAGGAGGTCACCACTCGTTGGAAGAAAACGGTGACCGCGTAGCGATCGAGAAACGGTACGGACTCACAGACGAAAACACTCGCCGACAAGAGCGTTTCACGTGAAACGCAGGACGGTCATTCCTTTCCATTGGACTGGATGCGCCCAACCAACCACATTCCAAGCACCACTGACGGTCCGATGATGAGAACTGCGACGAGAGCCCGGAGGAATGCCTCCCCTACCCCGGGGAACCTGAAGAGCTCGGAGATGATGATCCAATAGACGTCGAGTCCAGGCAACAACGCTCCCGCTATCCCGACGATACACAGCTCGCTGCTCGGAATACGCAGATAGCCAGACGACAAACCAGAGACCACACCAAGCACCAAAGCTGCTATCCCCACTGCCAACGTCGGATCCAACGAAGCGTGACGCTGAAGAACAACGTTGATGATCCCCGTCAACGCTCCTACCCCAGCAGCAGGAAGCAGCAGCCTGGGACCACCTCGCATGAAGAGCGCATTTCCCAGAGCACCAACCATGCATACAACAATCACGAGCCACAGTTCCAGGGATCCTGGACGAGCAGCAGAACTCGCCCCCGCAGTATGTACCCCTCCGATCTGACTAAGTGCCAACGCCCCACCGAGAGTCGTCATCGAGACAATTACCAGGACTGCCGTCAGCCGTGCCGCCGCGGTGACGTAGTAGGTGTTGATGGCATCCTGAGCAGCTTGGACGATCTGAGGGATTGGAAGCAAGAGCACCAGCCCCGTGGCGATAATCGTCGCAGAGGAAGATATCGTCGCTACCCCACAAACACTCAGCAGGGTCCCCAGCAATACCGTCAGAGCCGCTTGTCCTGAGACGGAGAACGCTTTCGGAAGGCCAGTGTGCTCCAGCAGGGCGCCGAATCGGTTGACAAGCAGCAGACAACCACTGGCCAGAGCAGCAGCTATCAGGCTGCCGCCGGTCTGCAGAGTAATCGACGCCGCGAGCATCATTCCCCCGAGCACAACAACCCACCAAGGCCACGGTGATGGCTCTCGTTCCAGCTGATCCATGAGATCGGAAGCGCGTTTCACGTCGACGTCTTCGCGCAGCATCTCATTCAAAACCTGGTGGAGTCGGCCCATGCGGTACAGGTCGAAGGAATCGATGGTAGCGGCCGCCCGCGTCATCGCGATTGGCACTCCCCGCTCCGACACATGAGAAGCCATCATCGTTCGCCCCACCGCCGTCACAGATAGATCAGCCATTCCAAGTGCTCGTGCGCATCCCGTCATAGCATTGATCGCAGCACGCGTGTCATATCCCGCCTCCAACATGACGACGCCAAGCCGAAGGGCAACAGTGATGATCTCCGACCTCACCGTGGTGGAAGTGGGTTGATCTGAAATCGCTACTTCCTCAACCCATTCTTCTTGAGCTGCATCGACAAACTCAACCGGTTCAGTCATGATGAGATTTTCCTTTCCGAACAGCCGCGGAGAACATTCTGAGCGCTTGGAGTTTCCTTCGAGACCGCTCCCACGTGTCCAGAGTCACACACTTCTCTGGTTAGCACACGGGGAACAAGAAATCTCCGACTTCTGACAACCTAGCACTCGGCATCGGAAGTCCAGCAAGTTAATTCTTACTATTTGTTGATCAAACCACAGATAGTGCACAGTGGTCGAAATCGTGTTACTCCGAGCAACATCAAGAAGCACACAACCCATTTCACGTCTCCGAGTCTTTTCCGAGCAAGCGAGCAAAGTTGACTCCGCAGCTTCAAGACCGCATAAAGCTTGAACGCTTTGTCGATAAAGCACTCAATAGAGAAAATGATTCGTGTCCCGATCGGCGCAACTCTACCCTGACTAGGGGTTTTGTTAGCTGACGCGTAACCCGCGACGAGATCTCTCGGTCATGTCGATCCGAGAAAATGGCGCACTGCGAGATGCGGAAGGCTGCCTCCAACCCCGCTCCGGAACGATGTGGCTCGCACCGAAATGCCGTGCGGCATATCCATGATCGATGCACATCTCAATGAACTTCATGGCCGGATCATAGCTTCAGGACTGCCACACATGAAATGTCGTTATTGATACCAGGAAGAGGGCTTCACAGCATCTCCCCCTTCTTATGGTGTACCGGCCCTGTCGTTGCTCACCAGGCGTGAACAATCCTTTAGTTCACGCTCACCCGAATCGCACGCGTCCCCTCTATTCCCGGAGCAGCATGGACATGAAGAAGTTGGGCAGTCATGTGGTAGTCGTTCAGGCGTTTACGCGCCGTCTCGATCTCACTCTCCGCACCTACCCCTTTCAGCGCCAGCAACTCACCATCCGGAAAGAACATGGGAGTGGTCCATTTCAGAAGCTTTTCCAACGAGGCCACCGCCCTACAGGTAACCACGTCAAAGGTGTCATCGCAGTCCTCGGCGCGCAGTCGCTGCACCTGCACTCGCTCACCCAGGTCGAGTTCCTCAACTGCACGCAGCAAAAAATTGTAGCGCCGCAGAAGGGGCTCCAGGAGGGTTATCCGGAGGTCGTCTCGGCACAGCGCCAACGGGATTCCGGGTAGTCCGGCACCCGAACCGATGTCCGCTACGTCCACTCCCTGCCCCACCACACCCATCAGCGCCAAGGAATTCGAGATGTGCCTGCCCCAGATCTTGTCCGCCTCCCGTGGTCCGAGCAAACCCCATTCGATGCCACGGGTTCGAAGAATCGTGGCGTAGGACTCCAGAGCATCGACCCGCTCCGGATAATACCTCCTGAGAATGCTTCTCGTTGTTTCTTCGGTCACGTCCTCTCCTTCCGGCTCCGCGCTCGGCATGGAGTTCCTCCCTCACATAGGGGTTTCACGGATGGTGAACATTCCGCATTCCCGACGCCGTTGTGTCTGACCGGGCCATCAGGAAATCCTCAAGACGTGGAGACCACCACACGTCGCAATGGTGGTTCGCCCTCCGACTCGCTGGTGAGTCCAGCCCCCGCGACCTCATCGTGAATGACCTTACGTTCATAGGCATTCATCGGGGCCAATCGCACGGGTTCCCCGCTCTCCACCACCTCTGCGATGGCGTCCTTCGCCAGTGCCACAAGCTCGAGGCGACGCTTCTCCCGGAAACCGGCGATGTCGAGGGTCAATCGGGAACGGTGTCCCGTCTCGGTCATGACCACCAACCGGGAAAGTTCCTGCAGGGCATCGAGCACCTCGCCGTCCTTGCCAACGAGGCGATCATCCTCGGTGTCGATGACGACATGGGCTCGGCCATTGCTGACGGAGTTCTCGATGTCGCCGTCGAGGTCTGCGATATCCAGCAGCTCCTCGAGATAGTCAGCGACCAGGTCACCCTCGGACAGCAGGGTTTCGTTGTCGGTTTTCTCACTCATGTCACTCCGATCGGGTGGGACCGATTCACTTCTTCTTGCGGGCGGATCGCGTGGTGCTGCGGGGTTGGCGGCGAACTCCACCCTGTGTGTTCGCCCCGCCGGAATTCTCAGTTCTTGAAGTTGTCCGGTTCACCTGCTGCCGCACGACACGACGTCGCCCATTTTCGTCAACCGGCTGCTGAACTGCCGTCGCCGCAACTGCTGGCTTGTTCCTGCGTCGCTTCGCATTGCGCGCCTCCATGATGGCCTTCGGGTCCTTGCCCTGGGCACGCATCCGCTCCTCCCAGTCAACATAGGCAGGAGTGTTGGGAGCCGGGTTGTTGCGGATCAGCAGTCCCTGCTGCGCCATGGTCCAGACGTTGCTGGCACTCCAATAGACCAGCACACCGAGCGGAAGCACCGCCGAGGAGGCCGCATACATGATCGGGAAGATGTAGAGCATCACCTTCTGGCTCTGCGCCATGGGACCACTCAATGCCTCCGGTGGCATGTTCTTGCGCATCAGCTGGAGCTGGGTCAGGAACAAGGTGATCACCAGAACCGCGATCATCACGATCCCCAGAATCTGGGTGGCGCCAAACGGGTCAAGCGGGAAGATGCGACCCGCAAGCCTCGCCCCAAAGAGGTCGGCTCCCTGCAGCGAGGCGACGAGATCCGGACTGATCTGGAACCAGTAGCCCCGGATCTGATTGTCGGCCACACCCTGAAGAACTCGGAACAGAGCCCAGAAAACAGGCATCTGCAGCAACATTGGGAAACAAGAGGCCATCGGGTTGACCCCCTCTTCCGCATAGAGCTTCTGCATCTCACGGGCGACCCGTTCCCGATCCGACCCGTGCTTCTTCTGCAGCTCCTGGATCTTGGGTTGCAGCATCTGCAAGGCACGAGGCGAGTTGATCTGCTTGACGAACAGCGGAATCATCAAGGTCCGCACCACCAAGGTGAGGGTGACAATCGCCAAGGTCCATGACACACCAGAGTCGGCCCCGAACAGTGGGGACCAGACACCGTGGAACAACACCATGAGTCCCGAGATGGCCCAGTACAGGGGCTGCATCATCGCGGAGAGCAATCCATAGAAGCTGTCCCAGATGGACAGCGGCACCAAGAGGTCGATCATCTAGGACACCTTCTGCCCGGACAATGACCGGGCCTCGTCTCGTCGGACTTCCTCAGCCCATTCTGCGGCTTCGGGAGTCCCAGGAACATAGTCGACCCCACCTGCTGACCACGGGTGACAGCGCACGATCCGTTTCACGGTTAGGAAACCTCCCTTGATTCCACCGTGGAACCCGACAGCACGCTCCCCATAGGCGGAACAGCTGGGATGAAATTTGCAGACCTCCCCGTACAACGGGGAGATGAACCTACGCCAGGCCCGGATGAACCAGAGCATCGGGTACTTCAGCACGTCGCCCTCGCGAAAGCTCGTCGCCAGGCCGATTCCAGATCACCCGCCAGTCTCTCGGGTTCGGAGAAAGACAGCGGCAGGGCTCGCACCACGACGTCGGCAGTAAATGGGCGCGGGAGGCCGGTGACAAGGTGTCGCAGACGACGCTTCACCCGGTTGCGGGCCACTGCGTTTCCAATTGCCTTCGACACAACAAAACCCACCCGAGTCTCCTCGGGTGGATTCCGATCACTCACGGCCACATGGACCACAACACTCGGGGTACCGGCACGTGCACCCCGCCGAAACGTCGCAGTGAAATCACGGGAACGACGCAACCGACGGGATCGGGGCAGCACTACCGGGATCAGGCTGACAGTTCCGCGCGACCCTTGCGGCGACGTGCGCTCAGGATGGCGCGACCAGCGCGGGTGCGCATGCGGGAACGGAAGCCGTGCGTACGGCTGCGGCGACGATTGCTCGGCTGGAAAGTGCGCTTGCTCATGCGATGACTCCGTAGGTGATCTTCGACTCGGGAAAATTCCGCTCCCGTGGGCAGCGGCCTTCCAACGATACGCGTCGCAGCGGATTTCCACAAACTGCGGTCCCCGACATCTGGGGCCCGTGAATTACATGGTTGTAGTCCTTGAACACGGGCATTTTCATGTTGCGGATGGCTTCCCGGGGGACTAGTTTCGTGTTCCACGCGGCTGGCTTATCCACAGTCCTCGGCGGTCGCGGTCCAGGGTGGGGGAAGTTATACCCTGTTGTGGACAACCCTGTGGAATACCACTCCACCCTGTGTGGAATGCCTTGTCAGGAAGGAGTTGCTCGTGTCCGTACCCGCCGTGCCCGAACTGGACGCCATGTGGGAGCGGATCGTCGGCGACATGCCTGTCTCCTCCAGGGCCTGGTTGCGTCGCACCAAACCCATCGCCATGCACAGCAACACCATGATGCTGGCGGTCTCCGACGAGACCACCCGCGAACGCATCGAGACCAAGCTGCGCACCGAGATCGAAACGAAACTCAGCGCGGTAACGAAAACCAGGACCTACCTAGCCTTCGTGATCGATCCATCGCTGCACGTTGAGACCCCGGACCTGGAGATCGCCCCACCTCTTCCCCTCATTGACGAGAAGGTCCGGCACCATCGTTCCGCGAATCCCAACTCCGATCTGAAACTGAACCCGCGCTACACCTTCGAATCCTTCGTTGCGGGTTCCTCGAACCGGTTCGCGCACGCCGCTGCGGCTGCCGTGGCGGAACAACCCGGCAAGTCGTACAACCCGCTGATGATCTACGGTCCCTCCGGACTGGGGAAAACCCACCTCCTGCACGCCATCGGGCACTATGTGCGCAGCTACTACGAGAACCTGCGGGTACGCTACGTCTCCACCGAGGAACTCACCAACGACTTCATCAACGCCATCTCCGACAACCGGACCGCTGAGTTCCGACGCGCCTACCGCGATGTGGACGTGCTACTGGTCGACGACATCCAGTTCCTGGAGGCGAAAATCCAAACCCAGGAGGAGTTCTTCCACACCTTCAACACCCTCCACAACGCGCAGAAACAAATCGTCATGTCCTCCGACCGGCCCCCGAGGCTGCTGGAGGCGCTCGAACCACGACTCAGATCCAGATTCGAGTGGGGTTTGATGACCGACATCCAACCCCCCGACCTGGAAACCCGCATCGCCATCCTCCGCAAGAAAGCGGCATCACAGCGGCTGACCGCTGGCACGGAGGTTCTGGAGCACATCGCATCACACATCACCACCAACATCCGCGAGATCGAGGGCGCACTGACCCGCGTCGCCGCCCTCGCGAGCCTCAACCAGCAGGAGATCACCCTCGAACTGACCGAACGGGTGCTGCGCGACCTGATTCCGGAGGGCAACGACACCCACGTCGACGCCGACTCCATCATCGCCGCCACATGCGCCTATTTCGGGATCTCCGCCGACGAGCTGGCAGGAGCCAGCCGCGTTGCTGCCCTAGCCCGGGCCCGCCAGATAGCCATGTACCTGTGCAGGGAACTCACCGACCTGTCGCTGCCGAAAATCGGATCCCGCTTCGGGGGTCGCGACCACACCACCGTCATGCATTCAGTGAAGAAGATTGACACGAAGATGGGCGAGGACCGCCAACTCTTCGACCAGGTGACCGAGCTCACCAACCGCATCAAACAGAGCTGAGACCACGACATACCAAGGGTGTCGACTCAGGTCGCTCGTCCCTAACACTCCGCCTCAACCGCATCCACAGAAAGAGCGCTACCCTGTGGAAAGTTGTCCACAGGTCTGTGGATTATACGGTGGACATCGCGGTGAACAGGTCACCGACGGCGAACAATCCACAAATCCTCCCCGTGTAATTCTGGGTTCATCCACAGCTCATACACACCCTCAAACCCAGTCTGACAAGGGATTTTAGGTGTTTTCCACAGGTTCCACAGGCGTTACTATGAATACTAAGATGTAATTACAGAAAATTTCTTCAAAGTCACGGCGGTGGAAACGTGGCAACCTCCATCAGAAGCCTGCGTCCAAACGGCTGACGCGGAATCGCAAGAGTTCGGGGGTCTCAAACCCACGTCAATCAGGCCGGCTACCGGTATGCTGACGGGATACCACACCATGGTGGCTGCTGGTACGACTACCTAAAGGGGACGATGTGAAGATTCGAGTGGAGCGCGACACACTGGCTGATGCCGTTGCCTGGGTGGCTCGCAGCCTGCCGAATCGCCCCACAGCTCCTATCCTTGCGGGTCTGTTGATGAACGCCTCCGGTGATGAAGTGACCCTCTCCAGCTTCGACTCCACCACGTCCGCTCAGGTGACGATGCCAGCTGAGGTCACCGACGAGGGAACGGTGCTGGTGTCGGGACGGCTGCTGAACGAAATCGCACGTTCCCTACCGAACAAGCCCGTCGAGATGGTCGCCGATCACACCCAGGTTGAGCTGACGTGCGGATCTGCGCGGTTCAGTCTTCAGACCCTTCCTGTCGACGAATATCCCACCCTGCCTGAGATGCCCACTCAGACCGGTCTCGTTGACGCATCCGTCTTCGAGAAGTCTGTCAGTCAGGTTGTGATCGCAGCGGGCCGCGACGAACTACTCAACGTCTTCACGGGTGTACGCGTGGAGATCAACGGTGATCGGCTCTCTTTGCTTGCCACCGACCGCTACCGGATGGCGCTTAAGGAACTCACCTGGCAGCCGTCCTCACCCGACATCGAGGGCGCGGTGCTAGTGCCGGGCCGGGTGCTGGCGGATACGGCCAAGTCGCTGACCTCCGGTAAGACCGTCACTGTGTCGCTGTCCACCACCGAATCTGAGGGTGAAGGTCTGGTCGGATTCATCGGTGAGGGCGCGAAAGGTCGCCGCGAAGCCACCACCCGCCTGCTGAACCAGGCCTTCCCGAAGGTGCGGCATCTGATGGATGTCGTCGGTACCGTCACCGTGCGGGTTCCCACCGCCGACCTGTTGGCCGCAGTGAAACGCGTTTCCCTCGTCGCGGAACGCAACACCCCGTTGCGCATGCTCATCGAAGACGAGCACATCGCCCTCGAGGCAGCCACCGGCGACCAGGCCCACGCCTCTGAGGCCATCGAGGCTCAGGTCGACGTGGTTGGCGAGGAGAAATCCATCGAGGCAGCGGGGTTCAATCCGCACTACCTGCTCGACGCCCTCGGCGCTCTCGATGCGCCCTACGCGCACTTTTCCTTCACCGCGCCCGGCAAGCCCTGCCTCATCACGGGCCTGGCGACGATCGACGGCGACCAGCTGTTCGACTACCGTCACGTCATCATGCTCATGCGTCTGCCCAACTGAACTAGTCGATTCAGTCGATGAACATCATCGACCGGTGGAGTCGTGCTGGCGTTGGATACATATCTGTATTAGGTTGAGAGTAGTCACACGAAAGGAAAGATCCATGACCTCCATTGGAGGCCTTCTGGCCATCCTCGGCTTCGGGTCGCTGATACTCCCTGCATTCGGACTGCAGTTCAAGTTGCTGTCCGCAGTAGAGGGAGCGCAGCCCTGGTTCGGCATCATCCTGGGTGTTATCGGGCTTGCCCTCCTGGCAGTTGGTTTCATGCAAAACAGCAAGCAGCAGGAGCAGCAGCCGCAACCACAGCAGATGCAGTGAAACTGAAACACTGATAGATCTGATGGGAGGGAGCCGCCGGTTCCCTCCCATTTCCATGCCCGGGGAATAGGATCGGAGCCGATGTTCGTCACCCACTTGTCGGTCACCGACTTCCGCAACTACGCCGGCGCCGAGCTGGACCTCGTCGCAGGCGTCAACGTTTTTGTCGGGTCGAACGGGCAGGGAAAGACGAATCTGGTCGAGGCCGTCGAGTACCTCTCGACGATGTCCTC
>JABCNW020000078.1 GCA_013333945.2 Propionibacterium sp. | reverse complement strand
GGCCCTCGCGAAAGCAGGTCGTAGCGTCGCCATCCTCGATGCCGACATCTATGGCCACTCCGTGCCGGATCTCCTAGGCCTGGGTGATACACGTCCGACAGTCGTCGACGACATGATTCTGCCAGTCCCGGCAGCAGAAGGACTGAAAGTGATCTCGGTGGGCATGCTGAAACCCTCCCGGGATCAAGTAGTGGCTTGGCGTGGCCCCATCCTTGACCGAGCTCTCCCCCAGCTGCTGGCCGATGTTTTCTGGGGGGATGTGGATTTCCTGCTTCTCGATCTTCCCCCGGGCACAGGAGACGTCGCGATGAGTCTGGGACAGAAAATCCCGAACTCCGAGGTCCTAGTAGTGACCACGCCACAGCTCGCTGCATCTGAGGTCTCGGAGCGGGCTGGAACGATGGCGCACATTCTCAAACAGAGGGTACTCGGAGTGGTTGAGAACATGAGCTGGCTGGAGTTCACCGCTCCCGACACCGGGAAGTCCTACAGGATCGAACTGTTTGGCTCCGGAGGCGGCATCCTGGTAGCGGAAGCACTGAGCGAGCGTCTCGGATAGGAGGTTCCGCTGCTGGCCCAGGTGCCCTTTGATGAAGCTCTCCTGCAAGGGGGCGACAGAGGAGAACCCCTCGTTCTTGGCGCCCCAGAGCATCCAGCCGCGCAAGCTTTGCTGAAGCTGGGTGAAGAGCTGGCAAATCGCAGCCGGAACCTTGTGGGGAAGATGCTTCCCGTGAGTCCAGCCTGATCAGGTCGCCTCTGGATCATAGGGGGCCGCGAGAAGCGCGAGCGTTGCGGCGTCCGTTTCGATCATGGAATCGTTTGTCACCGCTGTCGAAGCTGTCATTTCTGCAGCGGCCTTCACGGTGCTGCTCACTGTGGAGATCTCGCGTTTGGCCTCTTCAATGGCCGCGATCTCCTCGCGCATGTGTTTGGCGACGAACTTCTTGGGGTTGAGGTCTTCGAGCTTGAGGTCAGAGTATTCGGGGCCGAGTTCTTCACGCAGCTGTGTCTGGGCGTTGTTCGCAATATTCCTGACTGCCACGAACACCCGGGCTGCCTTGCGTGCGAACATGGGGAGTTTCTCGGGGCCGAACATGACGACGCCGAGTATCAGGAGAAGGATCAGCTCGGAGGCGTCAATGTTGAACACACGCTCAGGCTACCCGTGACCGGGCTCTCAGCCAATCCCGACCAACCGCCCCAGGCCACTTCCCATGCGCTCCACAAAGCCGAACTTGTTCTCCTGCATCTGCGGGAGGGTCTTACATGCCTCGGCCATCAGAGTTCGTGGGCCGTTGGTAGCCACGGAGACCACGCCTTCGCCCACCTGCCAGACGGACACCTGAGGAAGTCCCGGAGAATCGTCAGAGACCCGGTTTCCCCCTGCCAGCACACCCGGAGTCCATGAGACGCTCAGGGTACGGACACCATCGGAATAGACCAGCCGCTGGTAGGACTTCTCTCGTTCTCCAGAACTAGCATGGGCCACCAGGGGAAGCCCCCCCAGCTCTAGTGGACACTCTGGCAGGCCCACGCACCATCCGGAAGTGCTAGCGCTGGATACGGATTCCATCGGGTAGGGCTGGGTGGAGGCCGTGGCTAGCTGTGCCGTTCCGATGCTTATCGTGACGAATCCGAAGACCAATGTGGGGCTTCCAGCCATATTGTATCGCTCCACCCACAGGGGAAGTCCCGTTTCGTCATCGAGCCACCAGCGGGCCACGAGATACCCGTCGCCATGCGCCTCGACAACAGAAGCGCTACGCCCTGCAATGTCGTCCGAGCTCTGATAGGTGTAAAACTGCAGCCCGGTACCGGCGAGGGATGAGCAGCGCCCCATCGTGGGGACGAACCACGAGAGGAAACGCTCCCCGGTTGCATCGAGAACCGTCAGACTAGCTCCCTCACCTGCAACAACATCGACTTCCACGTCATTAGCCCGGTGAGAACCGTCTCCGTCCATGAGCCAGACCCGTTGCCGCCCGGAGTAGGTAATACTCTGACCGTTGTTACCGAGACGGGCCATCGCGTTGCTCTCGTCGATAGGCACTGCCTGACCGAGATTGATGGGGCGAGGAGACAGCTGCGCGACCGCCCCGGGACGGGCTCCTCGTTCACGCGCCCACTGGACGGCGCCAACTCCTTGACCGACGTTGATCGTGGTGAGGGCCAGTGAGTACTGCTCACGTGCTGCCCTGACTGGGTCCCCTATGAACGTGGGTTCTTTCGCCAAGGCCAGCGAAAGCATCATCAACGTCGCGAGCGCGAGAGTCGCGGCCACGCTTCCTCTGAGTTGTCGCCAGCCGACGCTTCGACAACGTGTTCCGTCCTCGGCAATCAGGTAGAGAGGCTGGTCGCACTCATTTCCTGCGATGTCTTGAAGTCGTTCAGTCAGGGATTCTGGTAGAGGGGCTACCGCTTTGCAGGAACTCAGTCTAGAACGCACTCGCCGCAGTTCCTCGACGACAGATGCGCAGCGCGAGCACCGGATCAGGTGTTCACTGACCTGGTTGACGCGACGTTCCGGCAACGTCTTATCGACGAACCCTGAAAGGTCGTCCTCGTAGCGGCGGCATTCGTTTCCCCGCACCTCCTATGACACCCCGAGGTATCGGGCATGGTCCTCGTTCGGTGCGCGGTGGGCAAGCGCATCGCGCAATTGTGCGCGTCCACGAGCGATCCGGCTGCGCACGGTGCCGAGCTTGATCCCCAGCACCTGCGAGATCTCCTCGTAGCTCATTCCCTCGATATCGCAGAGCACAACGGCAACACGCTGCTCGGGTTTCAGAGCCGCCAGGGCATTCGCCACGTCTGCGTCCAAGGCCCCTTCCGTGTGGAGTTCCTCAGGGCTGCGGTCCTGTCCCCAGACGTGCTCGGGAGCGGAGCTGAGAGCATCCATGCGGATCCGCTGCCGACGCCGCGCAGAATCCAAGAACAGGTTAGTGGTGATGCGATGCAACCAGCCCTCGAGAGTGCCAGGCTGGAAGTTGTGGATTGACTTGAACACCCGGACGAACACGTCCTGGGTGAGGTCCTCGGCGTCGTGACGATTGCCGGTGAGCCGGTAGGCCAGCCTGTAGACCTGCGCCGAATGATCCCGGACGAGTTCCGCCCACGTGGGCGCAACCCAGTCCGAATCGTTCGGTCTCGTCTTGTTGCGGAACACGCCTCGCCTCTCCATGGGAACAATCTGGCACTTCATCCTGTGAGGAACCTGTGCGTAAAGCCTTCCACACCTCCCCACAGTGCTCAACGGGCAGTGACAAAGTTTTGTTCCCAACGGGTCTTACCACTGCTGAGAGCCCTCGGGCCCCTGCAAAATTCCCGGGAAATGCTCAGAGTTGGGCGTCCAGAATCTCGAGGAAACGTTCCAAGAGTTCCGGGGCGACCTTTCCCATGGGGGGGCGGCACATCCCGACGTCGAAGCCGCAGCGGTTCAACGCTGCTTTGACCATCATCGTTCCCTGGGTGGCAAACACCCCTCGGAACACTGGCAGCAGCTGGGCGTTGAGTTGCCGCGCTTGTTCGAGATCTCTCGCAACGAAGGCGTCAAGAAGCGCTCGCACCTGAAGACCTGAGAAGTGCGTAGACGTCCCGACCACTCCGGCTCCCCCCACAGCCAACAGCGGCAGCAGGTAGGCGTCATCGCCTGCGTAATAGGTCAGCGTGCTGTTGGCGATCACCATCGAGGATGAGCAGATGTCCCCCTTGGCATCCTTGACCGCAGCGATCCTGGGATGGCCTGCCAAACGTATCAGGGAGGTCTCCGGGATTGGAATCCCTGCACGATGGGGGATGTCGTAGAGCATGATGGGCAGTTCACTGGCATCGGCCACAGCAAGGAAATGCTCCTCGAGAGCGTCGACAGGTGGTCTGGAGTAGTAAGGGGTCACCACCAACAACCCATCGGCACCAGCCTCGGCGGCTTGTCTTGAGAGTTCAATCGTGTGGTGTGTGTCGAAGGTTCCAACCCCAGCCACAACTGACGCACGGTCCCCGACCGCTTCGATCACCGTACCGAGCAGCTCCCGTTTCTCCTCATCGCTGGTGGTGGGCGACTCTCCGGTGGTTCCATTGATCACCAATCCGTCATGTCCTTGGTTGTCAACCAAGTGCTGGGCCAGCCGGGCTGCTTCTGTAAGATTCACTTTCCCGTCAGGCCCAAATGGGGTGATCATGGCGGTCAGCAGTCGCCCAAAAATAGGCTGTTCCGGACTTGCAGACATGGTTCAGGCCTCCTCGAAATTGACAAGGATTTCCTCGTCGTGGACGTTCCTCCGCCCAGTTCTCGTCAGTGTCGCTGAGCCAATTCCCGATGATGCGGCTGCTGTGACGAACCTCATGCAGCAACCGGCTGCACCGAGCACCTGCCACGCACTGCCCAGGTCCTCAGCACTCGCCACATGACTCATGCGGTTCAGGATAGAGCTTCCGCGGATAAGAGCATCGAACTGGGTAGAGTTGCCGTGTGACTCACATAGCTGATTCTCCCATTCCGGCACCGACGGCGGAGAGCTGGAGCTTCGCCGAGGCTCACTCCCCTCTTGCCGATGGCCTTCAGCAGGCCCGTTCGGAGGCCATTCAGGCTGGGCTCACACCGGTCAGTCCAGGCGTTGCATCCACTCTCACCGTCCTTGCCAAGACTGTGAATGCACGAACCGTGGTAGAGATCGGTACGGCCTTGGGTACCTCAGCGCTACCGCTGCTCGCTGGCATGACCTCCGACGGTGTACTGACGAGTATTGATTCCGAGGCGGACAATCAGCTTCCGGCACGAGTTTTCCTAAACGCGGCAGGCTACCCACCGTCACGTTGTCGACTGATCGCGGGCACCCCGCTGGAGATACTGCCAAAACTACGGGACGGCGCCTACGACATCGTCTTCATTAACGGCGACAAACTGGAATATGTCGAGTACGTGGCCGCTGCCTTGCGTCTCCTGCGCTCGGGTGGGCTTCTCATCCTGCATGACGTGCTCTGGTACAACACCGTCGCCAACCCGAGCCGGGAAGGCGACGAGACGATCATCATCCGTGAGGCCCTTGACGCAGTGCAGGCGGCCGAGAGCTATACGACCACTCTGCTCACCGTGGGGAACGGGTTGCTGGTGGCCGTCAAGAACTGAGCAATCAGATTCCCGCTCAAGCTGAGTGGCTGCCCGGAAGAATCACTCTGAGCAGCCACTCACGTTTTCTTTGCTCAGTCGCGTGGGACAACCTTGTCCTTGCCGACGACGACCACACCGCTAGGCGAGACGTGGAAACCTCGATCCCGGTCATGGTCGTGGTCGACACCGATCTGCGCCCCGTCCTCGACGAGAACGTGCTTGTCGAGGATGGCGCGACGCACCACTGCGTCTCGACCGACACGCGCACCATCCATTAGCACGGAATCCGAGACCTGAGACCACTTATCGATGCGCACATTCGGCCCCAGCACGGTACGATCCACCTCGCCGCCGGAAATGATGCATCCGGGATTGACGATGGAGTCCTCCGCCTTTCCGCGAATGACGAACTTTGCCCCGGGCGCTTGGGACTGGTTCGTCAGCAACGGCCAGTCACTGTTGTAGAGATTGAACTCCGGATCTACGGAGACCAGGTCCATGTGGGCCTCATGGGAGGCATCGATCGTACCGACGTCGCGCCAATAGTTGAGGTCCTTGTCAGTTGCCCCGGGAACCACGTTGTCCTTGAAGTCGTAGACCTGAGACTGCCCCTGGGCCGTGAACCACGGGACGATGTCACCGCCCATGTCATGTTTGGCCGTCGGGTTCTCTGCATCGGCCCGGAGCGCTTCCACCAGCGCGTGCCGGGAAAAGATGTAGTTGCCCATCGAGGCAAATGACTCATTCGGTGAGTCCGGCAGCCCCGGCGGATCGGCGGGTTTCTCCAAGAAGTTCTTGATGCGCTTGTCCTCGCCTGCATCAATGATGCCGAAAGCACTGGCCTCACTGCGGGGTACACGAATCCCCGCGACCGTACAGCCGAGTCCGGAATCGATGTGAGCATCCACCATCTGCTCGATGTCCATCCGGTAGATGTTGTCCGCGCCAAACACGACGACATAGTCGGGATTGGCGTCACGGATCAGGTTGAGCGACTGGTAGATGGCGTCAGCGGATCCCTGATACCAGCGGGGGCCCAAACGCTGCTGAGCAGGAACGGGCGTCACATAGGCGCCCATGAGGGTTGAGAACCGCCACGTCATGGAGATGTGCCGGTCTAGGGAGTGGGATTTGTACTGGGTCAGGACTGCGACCTGGGTCAACCCAGAGTTCGCGAGATTGGACAAGACGAAGTCGATCAGCCGATAACTGCCTCCGAACGGCACCGCTGGCTTGGCGCGATCGGAGGTCAGCGGCATCAACCTCTTCCCCTCGCCACCAGCGAGGACGATTGACAGGATCTTCGGGCGTGCCACCATGCTTGAAACCTAG
>JABCNW020000077.1 GCA_013333945.2 Propionibacterium sp. | reverse complement strand
CCTGCACACTGATTACCGTCGCCCTTACAACACCTTCGAAACCACAATACAAGCCGTCACGGGGCTCATCTTCGCCTACACCCTATGAATAAGCCTCATTCTTGGCGGCATCCTCGGGGTCACCTATTCCATTCCGCTGCGACGGGCCCTGGTCACCCATTCCGACCTGCCGTATCCCGAGGGAGTGGCAGGGGCCGAGGTGCTTCGCGTCGGCGACACCACCGAGGGGGCCGAGGAGTCCCAGCAGGGTTTCAGGATGATTCTGCGGGGCTCGCTGGCCTCCGCGGGACTGTCCCTCCTGTCGTCTCTCAAGGCCATTGGGGTGGAGATCTCCAGCGTCTTCAAGGTCGGCGCGGGCGCCACCATGTTCAGCACGTCGCTGTCCATGGCCCTCATCGGCGTGGGGCATCTGGTCGGCATCGCCGTCGGTGTTGCCATGATCCTGGGGCTGGTCATCTCCTACGGCATCATGCTGCCCATCCGCACCTGGGGGCAGGTGGAGGGTGTCGATGAGCTGCAGGGCGTGGTCAGCAAGATCTTCTCCACGGACGTGCGGTTCATCGGTGCCGGTGCCATCGCGATTGCCGCGATCTGGACCTTTGTGAAGATCCTCGGCCCCATCGTCAAGGGTATTGGTGACTCTCTCGCCAAGGGACGCGGGAGGGTCGCTGACAGCGACGTCCCCCTCACGGAGCGCGACCTGTCCATGAAGATGGTCGTGGGCATCACTCTGGGATCCATGCTTCCCATCGGTGTGCTGATGTGGCTTTTCCTCAAGGACACCGGGGTGGCGAACCATGCGTGGGGGCTGGTCCTGGTCTCGATCCTGTTTATTCTGATCACGGGCCTGGCGGTGGCCTCGGTGTGCGGCTACATGGCCGGGCTCATCGGATCCTCCAACTCGCCGATCTCGGGTGTTGGCATTCTCGCGGCGCTCGCTGCCGCCGTGCTCGTCAAGGCCGTCGCCAGCTCGGCATCCGGTGATGAGACCGGCGCCCTGGTGGCCTACACCCTGTTCACGAGCGCGGTGGTTTTCAGCATCGCGTCGATCTCCAACGACAACCTGCAGGACCTCAAGACCGGGCAGCTGGTGGATTCCACTCCGTGGAAACAGCAGGTCGCGTTGATCATCGGTGTGGTCTTCGGAGCGATCGTCATCCCGCCGGTATTGAGTCTCATGCAGACCGCCTTCGGTTTCGCCGGGGCTCCTGGCGCCGGTGAGAACGCCTTGGCTGCTCCCCAGGCCTCCCTGATCTCCTCCCTGGTCTCCGGGGTGTTCGGTGGCTCCATCAACTGGGGACTGCTGGGTCTCGGCGCCGGCATCGGAGTCGTTGCCATCGCCATTGACGAGATCCTGAAACGCGCGACGCCGAAGCTCTCCCTGCCGCCGCTGGCCGTGGGCATGGGGATGTACCTTCCCGCCGCCGTCACCATCATGATCCCCGTCGGCGCGGTCCTGGGTGCGCTCTACAACCGCTGGGCGCAGCGTTCCACCAATCCGGAGAAGGCGACGCGCCTGGGGACGCTCATGGCCACGAGCCTCATCGTGGGCGAGAGCCTTTACGGCGTGATCTTCGCCGGCATCGTCGGTTTCAGCGGCAAGGAGGATCCGTTGGCGATTGTGCCCAAGGGGTTTGGTGGCGTCACCACGGTGGTGGGGGTTGTGCTGTTTGTGGTGGTTGTTCGGGCGTTGTACCGGATGGCGGGTCGTGAGGGGACGCGTTCCTGAGGGTTGCGTCTTATGTCGTTGTGGCGTGTTTCGTCACTTCGGCTTCGAAGGTGGTGAGCCAGTCGTAGGTGTGGCGTGTCGATGACAGGCCGTAGTGGAGGGCGGCTTGGTTGAAGCGGCCCACGTCGCGGTAGGTGTCGGGTACTTCTTGGCCGGAGATCTGTTGTTCCACGGATTCCAGTCGTTCGAGTTCCGCGGTGATGCATTCCCGGAGCCTTGCGTCATCACGAGCCTGGTGGCCAGGATGCTCGGAGCCGGTGAACCACACCATCGGCGAGACCGAGGGGGCCGCGGAGCTGCGGGGAGGGTGGCTGGCAGGATGAGGCCATGTTTCCGACCTACACTCCCGATCCCGACCGCTACGACGGTCGTATGCCCTACCGTCGCTGTGGACGTTCTGGGCTGCTGCTTCCGACGATGTCGCTGGGGTTGTGGCAAAATTTCGGCGACGACAAACCCCTCGGAGTGCAGCGGGCGATCATTCGCCGCGCCTTCGACGCCGGCATCACTCATTTCGATCTCGCCAACAATTATGGTCCGCCCTATGGGCAGGCGGAGATCAATTTCGGCACCATTTTCCGGCAGGATCTCGCGCCGTTTCGCGACGAGTTGATCATCTCCACCAAGGCGGGCTACGACATGTGGCCGGGTCCTTATGGGCAGGGCGGTGGGTCGCGCAAGTACGTGCTGGCCTCCCTCGATCAGTCGCTGGAGCGCATGGGCCTGGATTATGTCGACATTTTCTACTCGCATCGTTTCGACCCCGATACCCCCATCGAGGAGACCATTACGGCTCTCGACCGGGCAGTGCGTTCCGGTCGGGCTCTGTATGTCGGGATTTCGTCGTACTCGGCCACCAGGACCCAGGAGGCGGCCCGCATCGCCCGTGAACTCGGCACCCCGCTGTTGATCCACCAGCCCAGCTACAACATGCTCAACCGCTGGATCGAATCCGACCTGGTCGATGCCTGTGAGAGCGAGGGCATGGGCATCATCGCCTTCACTGCCCTGGCGCAGGGGCTGCTCACCGACCGCTATCTCAGTGGCGTTCCGGAGGACTCCCGTGCGGCGCGTGGCGGGTCGCTGGCCCGCGAACAGCTCAGCGACGACGTCCTCACCCACGTTCGCGCCCTCCACGAGATTGCCCGTGAGCGTGGGCAGTCGTTGGCGCAGATGGCGCTCGCCTGGGTGCTGCGCGACCCACGGGTCACGTCGACGCTGATCGGTGTGTCGTCGCTGCGACAGCTGGAATCCAACCTGGGGGCCTTGGAGAACATGGTCTTCACCGACGACGAACTGGCAGCCATCGATGAGCACGCCGTCGAGTCGGGGATCAATCTCTGGGCCAGTCAAACCGAGGACTGAGAGGCGCCCAGCACGCACATTCCGCTTCGTGTCGGGTGGGTGGGCGTTAACCGTGTGTTATGTCGGAGGGGTTTCCGGGTGTCGTCCGTTTGGTGGACATGGTGGCGTGTTGTGGGGTGTTGTCGCTTGTCGGGGGCGTGTGGGGTGGATTGGTGCCGGACGGGTTGTATTTGATGTT